>DASWVJ010000205.1:0-30340 GCA_036406295.1 Bradyrhizobium sp. | reverse complement strand
GCGTCCGTATAGGACGCCCGGCGCAGGTTGCGGGTCTGGGGTGCGTGATCGGCGGTCGCGATTAGTTGGGTGACAAAGCTGGCATCGGGCCGGTTCGCCTGCGTTTTCGGCCGGACGTCGGCGTGGGCCGAGAGCGGCACGAGATCGACCGAAGCGGCCGGGATGTCCGCGGCCTCCGCGTCGATGATCACCTCTGGATGCCCTGTGCCTGTCATCGCCAATCTGTCATGTTTCGGGACGCACGATCCGCCCTTCATCTCACCTCGCAAGAGATGTGCCTGGGCGAGCCGATTGGTTCCGCAGGCTGCAAACGTCGTTTTCAAACATGGTTTGCAGACTATTAATCAACTTTACCTAGGGTCGGCATTGAGCGTTACCCTATTCTTGGGGTGGAGAATCACCCGGATACTGTTCCGAAACGAGGCGACCAGATGCGTTCTGTCCCGCAAGCCGCCGACATCCTCGTCTCGCTCGGCCAGGCCAGTTTCGTCTGGGACATCGGCAGCGACCGCCTCACCTGGAGCGAAAATGCTTCCTCCCTCTTCGCCGACATCCCCCCCGAATCGCTGGCCACTGGTGCGGAGCTTGCCAGGCTGATCGAGCCGGCCCGCTCCATCCGCAACGATGCGCTGACCCATTCGCCGCCGGCGCGGGCCGATGAAGGAGTGCCCTACCGCATCGAATATGCCGTGCGCGCCACGACGGCGGTGCCGGTGATCTGGATCGAGGAGACCGGCGTCTGGTTCGCAGGCTCCGACGGCCGGCCATGGCGCGCGCAGGGCGTGGTACGGGTCAACAATGAGCGCCATGCTCGCGACGAGCAGCTCTTGAAACTGTCGCGGCACGATCCGCTGACCGGCGAGCTCAACCGTACCCACCTGATTGCGGCCCTCGCCGAAGCCATCGAGGAGAGCACGCGCTTCCGCTCCGCCTGCGCCTTCATGCTGATCGGCATCGATCATCTGGCACGGGTCAACGATGCCTTCGGCTTCGACGTAGCGGACGCCGTGATCGCCGAGGTTGCCTCCCGGATCCGCGCCCGGCTGCGTGCCGGGGACGTACTCGGCCGCTTCTCCGGTAACAAGTTCGGCCTGATCCTGAAGAACTGCACCGTCGACGACACCAATGTTGCCGCCGAGCGCTTCCTCGCCGGCATCCGCGACCAAGTGGTGCCGACCAGGTCCGGCCCTGTCTCGGTGACGGCATCGATCGGCGCGGTCAGCGTGCCGCGCTACGCCCGCAACGCCGACGAAGCCATCAATCGTGCCCAGGAGACGCTTGATGCGGCAAAGCGCCGCCGCGCCGGCTCGTTCGGCCTATGGCGGCCCAATGTCGAGCGTGACGCCCAGCGCCGTGTCAATATTCGTGTCACCGACGAGATCGTCACCGCGCTCAATGACCGCCGCATCGTCGCGGCTTTCGAACCGGTGGTGGCCGCGCACTCGCGCGAGCCCGCCTTCTATGAATGCCTGGTGCGGATGGAACAGGGCGACGGTCAGGTGCTGCTTGCGCCCGACATTGTGCCGGTCGCCGAGCGGCTCGGACTGATCCGCCTGGTCGATCACCGCATCCTCGAGCTCGTGATCGCCGAGCTGATCGCATCGCCCTATGTGCAGCTCAGCCTCAACATCTCGCCGGAAACCACCATGGATCCGGACTGGTCGGCGACGATCGAGTCGCTGATGCGCTCCCATCCCGGCGTCGCCGAGCGGCTGATCGTGGAGATCACCGAGACGGTGGCGATCCAGGACATCGACGATGTCAGAGGCTTCGTCACCCGGCTGAAGAACTTCGGCAGCAAGATCGCAATCGACGATTTCGGTGCCGGCTACACCTCGTTCCGCAACTTGCGCAAGCTTGGCGTGGACATCGTGAAGATCGACGGCGCCTTCGTGCAGAACATCGCGCGCTCCGCCGACGACCGCGCCTTCGTGCAGACGCTGATCGACCTCGCCCGCCGCCTCGACATCAAGACCGTGGCCGAATGGGTGCAGGACGAGGAAGCCGCCATGATGCTGCGCGAGTGGGGCTGCGACTACATCCAGGGCCGGCTGATCGGGCTCGCCACACCGCAGCGGCCGTGGGCGGTTCCCGCCGGGGCCGCGATGCCGGCGGTGCGTTGAGCGGAACCGGCAGCAGTGCACTGAACCATCGCTGACCTGCCGCGTTCTGTGCGGATGATCGAACGCGCTTCAAGGGGCGGACCAGGCAGCACGCGGCAGGACGGGCCATCATCTGCCTCGGCGCTCAAGCTTCTCGATTTGATCCAGGCGCACCGTGTGACGGCGGTGATCTATGTCGCAGCCAGACTTGGTATCGCCGATCGCCTGTCTGACGGGCCAAAGTCGCTGGATGAAATCGTCAGGGCCACCGGCGCCGACCGCGCCGCGCTGGCGCGCCTGCTCGCGGCACTGGTGACGACAGGAATTTGCGTGCGCGCCGAACCGGATCGCTACGCACTGGGCGATATGGGCGCTGCGCTGGTTGCAGGCGCCAGCCCCTCGTTCAAGGAGTGGGCGATCCTCGAGGGCGGAATGCTGGCAGAGGTCTGGCGCGGCTTGCTGGAGACCGTCATGACCGGCAAGTCGGCCGCGCAGCTTCTCGGCTTCGACAGCGTGTTTGATCTGATCGCGCGCGCCCCGGAGGACGTGCGTAATTTCAACGCAGCCATGGCGAACCTGACTGGTCTCGTCACTGCGGATGTGCTGTCGGCGTATGATTTCAGCTCCATCCCGCATTTGCTCGATGTCGGCGGAGGTTCAGGCGAACTGATCGGGGCGGTGGCAAAGCGCTATGCCCATATCCGCGGGACAGTTTTCGATCTTCCCCGCTGCGAGGAAGCCGCGAGCGCGCATCTGGCCAAACTCGGTGTCGGCGACCGCACCGACTTCGTTGCAGGTGACTTTTTCGAATTCGTGCCGGCCACCACCGGCAGCGTCATTCTCAAGAGCGTGATTCACGATTGGGACGACCAGCACAGTTGCACGATCCTGCAAAATTGCCGGCGCTCGGTGCCGAAAGAGGGGATGCTGCTGCTGGTCGAGCGGTTGATGCCGCCGATGCCCGCACTCAGCGAGGAGCACAAATCCCACGCGCTGAGCGACCTCAATATGCTGCGCGGCCCCGGCGGCATGGAGCGCACCGAGGCACAATACCGCGATCTCCTGGGCAGGACCGGTTTCCGCATGGCCTCGGTCGTTCCGGCCGGACGGTTCAACGTGATCGAGGCAAGGCCGGTGTAGACCGAATCTCGGCAAGCCCGGCGATGGCGAAAAGCAAAAACAGTGCGGGAAAAGAACTACTCTTCCTTCTTCGTCTCTTTCGACATGCGCTCGAGCCGCTCTTGCATTTCGTTCATCTGGCGGCGCAGATCGTCGATTTTATTGCCCTCATCGGGCGTGGGCTCCGGCGCCTTCTCGGACTCGCCCGATCCGGTGCGCGGCGCGAACGGCTTGAACATCGAGAAGGTCTGCTGGAACAGCTCCATGTTGCGGCGGACCTGTTCTTCCAGCGGCGCAAACGGCGTGCCGCTCAAGGCGCCCGCGATCTGCTTGCGGAATTTCTCCTGCTCGCGCGTCAGCGTCTCGATCGACTGCTCCAGATATTTCGGCACCACCATCTGCATGCTGTCACCGTAGAAGCGGATCAGCTGCCGCAGGAACGTGGTCGGCAGCAAATTCTGCCCGGCCTTGTTCTCCTGCTCGAAGATGATCTGCGCCAGTACCGAGCGCGTGATGTCCTCGCCGGTCTTGGCGTCGTAGACGAGGAAGTCCTCGCCCTCCTTCACCATCGCCGCGAGATCCTCGAGCGTCACATAGGTGCTCGTACCGGTATTATAGAGCCGCCGATTGGCGTACTTCTTGATCGTGGTAGGTGTTTCGGATTTTGCCATGGTTCACACAAGACCAGCCGATAGCGGGAACCCAACGGCGCTGGCCGCAGGGCCGAATGCAACGCATCGCAGCAAAGGTAAGCATTTTCAAAGGGCTTCGGCTACCGTTTTGTGCGGCACGGTTAACCCCAACGCATCGGGACTCCTCAGGAAACCGCCGACCCTGCCATTTTGAATGCGGCGCGGCACGTTTTCGCTGCGGAGCGATTGACATGCCTCAACGAGGTTAACAGGATAGGAAATAAGACTGGCCCGCCACCCCGGCCCGCCCGCCGTCAAGAAACCAACCCAATAAAACCCATACAGGAGATATCCATGTCAGACGATGTCGTCATCGTCAGCGCCGCCCGCACCCCGGTTGGCAGCTTCAACGGCGCATTCGCGACCACCCCGGCCCACGACCTCGGCGCGATCGCCATCAAGGCCGCGCTCGAGCGCGGCGGCATCGAGCCCGGACGGGTCTCCGAAGTCATCATGGGGCAGATCCTGACGGCAGCGCAGGGCCAGAACCCGGCCCGCCAGGCCTCGATCTCGGCCGGCATTCCCGTCGAAAGCCCGGCCTGGGGCGTCAACCAGCTCTGCGGCTCGGGCCTGCGCACGGTCGCGCTCGGCTATCAGGCCATCCTCAACGGCGATTCCGACATCGTGGTCGCCGGCGGCCAGGAATCCATGAGCATGGCTCCGCATGCGCAGTACCTGCGCGGCGGCGTCAAGATGGGCGGCCTCGAACTGGTCGACACCATGATCAAGGACGGCCTGTGGGACGCCTTCAATGGCTACCACATGGGTAACACCGCCGAGAACGTCGCCCGGCAGTGGCAGATCACCCGCGCCCAGCAGGACGAGTTTGCGGTCAAGTCGCAGCAGAAGGCCGAGGCCGCGCAGAAGGCCGGCAGGTTCAAGGACGAGATCACGCCGGTCACCATCAAGACCCGCAAGGGCGATATCGTCGTCGACACCGACGAATATCCCCGTCATGGCGCAACACTGGATGGCATGGCCAAGCTGAAGCCCGCCTTCGAGAAGGACGGCACGGTCACCGCCGGCAGCGCGTCCGGCATCAATGACGGCGCCGCCGCCGTGGTGCTGATGTCCGCCAAGCAGGCCGCCGCCCAAGGCAAGAAGCCGATCGCCCGCATCGTCTCCTGGGCCCAGGCCGGCGTCGATCCCAAGATCATGGGCTCGGGCCCGATCCCGGCCTCGCGCGCCGCGCTGAAGAAGGCCGGCTGGAATGTCGGCGATCTCGATCTCGTTGAGGCCAACGAGGCTTTCGCGGCGCAGGCCTGCGCCGTCAACAAGGATCTCGGCTGGGATATTTCCAAGGTCAACGTCAATGGTGGCGCGATCGCGATCGGTCATCCGATCGGCGCGTCCGGCGCCCGGGTGCTGGTGACGCTGCTGCACGAAATGCAGAAGCGCGATGCCAAGAAGGGCCTCGCCACGCTGTGCATCGGCGGCGGCATGGGCATCGCGATGTGCATCGCGCGTGACTAGAATCTGACCAGCGGTGTGCGTCGCGTGATGAAAACATCATCTGTCAAACGCGGTTCAAGCTGCTAAGAATGAAATGCCCGGTCTCGCGCCGGGCATTTTCGTCTCAAGCGTCTGTTTGATTTGCTCGCTTGAGGCTCGTCAAAAGACCGGAAAAATTTCGGTCTATGAGAAGACTACCAAGGAGGAAAAGACATGGCACGAGTTGCACTGGTCACGGGGGGAACGCGCGGGATTGGGGCTGCGATCAGCAAGGCGCTGAAGGCGGCCGGCTACAAGGTTGCGGCGAGCTATGCCGGCAATGACGCGGCGGCCGAGAAGTTCAAGGCAGAGACCGGCATTCCCGTCTACAAGTGGGACGTTTCCTCGTTCGACGCCTGCACCGCGGGGATCAAGAAGGTCGAAGCCGATCTCGGACCGGTCGACGTGCTCGTCAACAATGCCGGCATCACCAAGGACGGCGCCTTTCACAAGATGACGCTGGAGCAGTGGAACGCCGTCATCAACACCAATCTCGGCTCGCTGTTCAACATGACGCGCCCGATCATCGAGGGCATGCGCGCCCGCAAGTTCGGCCGCATCATCAACATCTCCTCGATCAACGGCCAGAAGGGCCAGTTCGGCCAGGTCAACTATTCCGCAGCGAAGGCCGGCGATATCGGCTTCACCAAGGCGCTCGCGCTGGAGAATGCCAAGGGCGGCATCACGGTGAACGTCATCTGCCCCGGCTACATCAACACCGAGATGGTCCAGGCAGTGCCGAAGGAAGTGCTGGAAAAATCCATTCTGCCGCAGATCCCGATCAACCGCCTCGGCGAGCCCGAGGAAATCGCGCGCGTGGTCGTGTTCCTCGCTGCGGACGAGGCCGGCGCCATCACCGGCTCCACGTTCACCATCAATGGCGGGCAGTACATGGTGTGACGGCCTCACACCGTCATCGCCTGCGACAAACGCGAAGCGTTTGCGCAGGGGAGCGCTAGCGACGAAGCAATCCATTCGCTATTCAGGGAAGATGGATTGCTTCGCTTCGCTCGTAATGGCGCACTGATGTCCCCCCGCACCGCCACCCTGATCGGCCTCTCCGCGATCCTGATGTGGTCGCTGCTCGCGGTGCTCACCGTCGCGACCGGAACGATTCCGGCCTTCCAGCTCGCCGCCATGACTTTCGCGATCGGCGCGCTGGTTGCGTTTGCGAGCTTCCTGTTCCGGCCCTCTGCTTTCGCCGCACTGAAGCAGCCGCTTGTCGCCTGGGTCGTCGGCATCGGCGGGCTGTTCGGTTATCACGCCCTGTATTTCCTCGCGCTGCGCTTTGCGCCGCCGGCCGAGGCCGGGCTGCTCAATTATCTCTGGCCGCTCCTGATCGTGCTGTTTTCCTCGCTGCTGCCAGGCGAACGGTTGCTGGGACATCACATCGTCGGCGCGCTGCTGGGTCTTGCGGGCACGGTGCTGCTGCTGATGGGCGGCGGTGGCAGCGGCTTTGAGGCCGGACAACTGCCGGGTCTCGCTGCGGCCTTTGTCGCCGCCTTTGTCTGGGCATCCTATTCGGTGATGTCGCGCCGGCTGAAGGCAGTGCCGACGGATGCGGTCGCGGGCTTCTGCCTCGCCACCGCCGTGCTCGCCGCCATCGTGCACGTCCTCGTCGAAAAGACGGTATGGCCGCAGACGCCAGGGCAATGGCTGGCCATAGCAGCGCTCGGCGTCGGTCCGGTGGGAGCGGCGTTCTTCACCTGGGACATCGGCATGAAGCGCGGCGACATCCGCGTGCTGGGCGCGGCCTCCTACGCCACGCCCTTGCTGTCGACCGCGTTCCTGATCCTTGCCGGCTTTGCCAAACCCACCGCGACGATCGCCATCGCCGCGATCCTGATCGCCGGTGGCGGCCTGATCGCGGCGAAGGATATGTTTCGGCTGCGTTGAGTGTCGTTATTAACGGCGGCTCACGCCGGCTGCCAGTCTTTCGCCGCCAGCTCGAACTTCGCGAACTCGAATGCCGGCGCGACGGAGCAGCCGACCAGTGTCCAGTCGCCGGTGCTCTCCGCCGACTGCCACGCGCCTGCAGGGACGATCGCCTGCGGCCGCTGGCCCGCGGCGACATCGGGGCCGAGCGTGATGCTGTGCGCAGCGCAGCCTTCATTGGCGATGCGCAGCGTCAGCGCGGCGCCGGAATAATGGTGCCAGATTTCCACCGCATCGATGCGGTGCCAGTGCGAGCGTTCGCCGCGCGCCAGCAGGAAGTAGATCGCGGTCGAGATGGCGCGGCCCTGCGCATCCGTGCGCATGTCGCGAAAGGTCTCGCGGTAATAGCCGCCCTCGGGGTGCGGCTTCAGTTCAAGGCGCGCGATGATGTCCGCGGCAGTCGTCATGTCAGGACTTGTTCTTGCGCTCGCGCAGTTCGCCGAACACGTCCGCAGGCGCCGCGCCCTTCATGTGCAGCGCGGCGGCGACAGCGGGATCGTCGGCGCGCAAGAATACGTTGGACTTCTTCTCCTCGCCGAGCTTGACCGGAATCGTCGCCTTGCTCTGCGCGCGCAGCCTTGCCACTTCCTCGGCGCGGGCCTTCAGCGCGGGATTGTTGCCGTCGACGGTGAGCGCGAACTTGACGTTGGAGGCGGTATATTCATGGCCGCAATACAGGCTGAAATCGTCGGGCAGGGCGCGCAGCTTCAGAAGCGAATCCCACATCATCGGGTGCGTTCCCTCGAAGACGCGGCCGCAGCCGATCGAGAACAGCGTGTCGGCGGCGAACAGCGCCTTCTCCTTGTCGAAGACATAGGAGACATGGTCGAGCGTATGGCCGGGCGTCTCCAGCACCCGCGCCAGCAGATTGCCGACCTTGACCACATCGCCATTGGCGACGCGCAGATCGACGTTGGCGATCGCGGCCTTCTTGTCATGCGGGGCGACAACGCGGCACTTGTACTTTTGCTTCAGTTCCGCAACGCCGCCAACATGATCGTGATGATGATGGGTAATCAGGATGTCCGTCAGCGCCCAGTTCTCCTGCGCCAGCGCCTTCAGGATCGGAGCGGCTTCGGGGGCGTCGATCGAGGCGGTCGCTCGCGTCTCGGTATCGTGGATCAGATAGCCGAAATTGTCGGACAGGCAGTTGAACACGCGAATTTCGGCAGCCATGATTTCTCCACCAACCTTTGTCCGAGCCGCCCAAGAGATATGGCGTTAACGCTGCTGCGGCAATGCCAATTTGGGCGCGCCGCCGGGAACATCCTCGTGTTAGATTGGTCGCATGGACGTTATCGATCTCCGCGATTTCTATTCGCAGCGCCTCGGCATCGTGGCGCGCCGGCTGATCAATCGCGGCATCCAGGCCTGCTGGCCGGATGCGGAAGGCCAGCGCGTGCTCGGCCTTGGCTATCCCACCCCTTATCTCGGGCTGTTCCGTGACACCAGCGAGCGCTGCATCGCCTTCATGCCGGCCGCCCAGGGTGTGCTGAAATGGCCGACTGGGCGGCCCGCGCTTGCCGCGCTGGTCGACGAATTCTCGCTGCCGCTGCCGGAGGCTTCGTTCGACCGCATTCTGCTCGTGCATGCGCTGGAGATGTGCGACGACCCGGAAAATCTCTTGCGCGAGGTGTGGCGCGTGCTCGCGCCCTCGGGCCGGATGATTGCCGTCATCCCCAACCGCCGCGGTGTGTGGACCCGCACCGACAACACGCCGTTCGGGCATGGCCGGCCCTATTCGCGTGCGCAGATCACGCAGCTGTTGCGGCAGACCTGGTTCACGCCGGCCGCCTGGGGCGAGGCGCTGTTCATGCCGCCGGTGGCCAACGGCTGGTTCCTGCGCTGGGCCATGGCCTGGGAGCGCGCCGGCGAAGCGCTGTCAATGCCGTTTGCCGGCGTTCATATCGTCGAAGCGACCAAGCAGGTCTATCGCGCGCTGCCCGCGCATCGCGAACGCGTGCGCCTCATTCCCTCGCTGCAGCCGGTGCTAATGCCCTCGCCAAGCACACGGGGAAGGACGAAGCTTTAGCGCCGTAAGGTGAGCAAAGGCGCACAGCGCCGTGCCCACCGTTCACACGAGACATCAGGATAAAGAAAAGGTGGGCACGCTTGCGCGTTGCCCACCTTGCGACTCTGCGCCGCGCTGTTAGCGCGAAAGCGTTGCTCACTCCTTGCCGAGATCCTCGCTCGTGGCGGTCGGCGCGGCGCCGGCCACGTTGCTGTCCGGGCGTGGGCCGCCATGCGGCCGGCGGCGTCGGCGCGGATAGCGTTCGCCGCCACCGCCGCCTTCATAGCTGCGCTCGCCGCCATTGATCTGCGGCTGCGCCCCGGTGATGAAAGAGGGCAGGCGGTCGACGCTGTCGGCGACCGCGGGCTGCGGTTGCGACGGCTGCGGCTGGTATTGCGGCTGCGGGCGATGCTCACGATCGCCGCGGTGCTCACGCGGCTGCTGCTGGTCACGCTGATAGGGCTGCTGGTCGCGGTCGCGCGGGTTATTGTCGCGCATATAGGGCTGCGGCTGCTGCTGTTGCGGCACGAAGCCGGGCTCCTGGCCGAACGGAGAGAAGCCGTCGCCGTCATCCTCGCTCTCGTCTGTCGCCATGTCGTTGTCGATACGCGGTTGCTGCTGCTGCTGATGCTGCGGCTGGTTCTGCCGGAACTGCTCCTGAGCGGCGGCGATCAGGCGAAAGTAGTGTTCGGCGTGCTGGTAATAGTTCTCGGCGGCAACCGGATCGCCGGAAGAGCGCGCATCGCGGGCGAGTTGGACGTATTTCTCGGCAATGTGGGAAGCGGTGCCGCGAATCTTGATGTCGGGACCGTTGGACTCGTAGACCCTGGTCAGCGGATTCTGGCCACGCCGGTTGTTGTTATTGTTGTTATTCCGGTTGCGCATCCGCTTGTTGTTTTGACCGTTTCTCATGTGTCGCCTTTATTCCAGCCCTGATAGGTAATTTCGATCGTCGTAGTTCGTCCGGATTGCCCGTTCATGACGAGGCGCGCGTTCGCGTGCACCGAATAGCGGCGCAGGTCGAAGCACTGCCGATTTCGCCAACATTCGCGTTCAACAAAAGACGCGTTCCCCACCGCCGGCGCTCATCGCCGGCGACCAATCATTCACCTTGCCGAAACACGCCCAGCTCTGTTGCGTAAGTATTCAAGCGCAATATCAGGCTTTCGTTCGCTTTGCGGTCGAGAGCAGCACAGCTTCAGCCCTTGCGCTCAAAAGACCTTTGCGTTGTGGAACCGTTGATCGGCGGGGCTAAAGCGCCTCTGGTTACCTCCCGCTCGCTGCGGGGCCAGCCGGCAACCCAGAACCGATGTTGTGGCCGGAACGTAGTCGTTCCCGGGGGTAATTCCAAGAGGTTTTTTTGCGTTCCAATCGGACTTTATCGGGGCATTTTACGGGCCCCGACGGCCCTTAAAATACCGCCCAGATCGGCTCTTGGAGCGCCGTGGGGCGCCAGTCCCGCCGCCGTCATCAAAGCTTCAATCCGGACCGCCTGGCCCTGCCCAGCTTCCACGACCAGCGTGCCGCCCGGGCTCAGGATGCGCGCAGCCTGGGGGATCAGCGTCCGGTAGGCGTCGAGCCCGTCAGGCCCGCCGTCCAGGGCCTTTTGCGGATCGTGATCACGCACCTCGACCGCGAGGCTCGCGATATCGTTCGAGCGGATATAGGGCGGATTCGACACGATGAGATCGAAGGAGCCGGTGAGCCCTGCGGCATAGTCGCAGCGGATGAAGCTGGCGCGATCGGAGAATCCCAGTCGCGCCGCGTTGCCGCGCGCCGTCTCCAGCGCCTCCTGCGAAATGTCGGTGCCGATGCCGACGGCGCCGTGCAATTCGGACAGCAGCGCAAGCAGGATCGCACCGGTGCCGGTGCCGAGATCGGCGATACGTGTGCCCTGCCTTGCGGGGTTTGCGCGCAGCATCTCGAGAGCCAGTTCGACCACCGTTTCGGTATCCGGCCGCGGCACCAGCGTTGCCGGCGACAGCGCGAGCGGCAGTCCCCAGAACTCCTTGTGACCCAGAATGCGGGCGACCGGTTCGCCGGCCAACCGGCGATTGGCGAGGTCGTTGAGCCGATCCGATTCACCCGAGGTGAGGGTGCGATTTGCGGCCCGGACCATACCGGTGAGATCGAGGCCGAGCGCATGGCCGACCAGCAGGCGCGCGTCGAGCTCGGCCGTATCAACCGAACGTGACGCAAGAAGTTTGGCGACTTCGCGTCGCGCCTGTTCCACCGTGAGCCCGGCGCGGGGATCGGTCACGTCTCCTTCGCCTTCCTTCTACGTTGCCGCGAGCCGACCCTTGCGGCTAAGGGAAGTGTTATCCGACGGCGGGCATGCCGTCGATATCGTTCGCGCGGAGGAGAGACGCATGGCGGACTACGATCACCAGAACATCTTTGCAAAGATCCTGCGCGGCGAGATTCCCTGTTTCAAGGTCTATGAGAGCGAGCGTACGTTCGCCTTTCTCGACATCATGCCGCGATCGCCGGGGCACACCCTGGTCATCCCCAAGGCGCCGGCGCGCGGCATCCTCGACATCGCCGAGGATGATCTGGCGGAGGTCGCGCGCTCGGCCAAGCGGGTGGCGATCGCGGCGATGAAGGCATTTTCCGCCGACGGCATCATCATCCAGCAATTCAGTGAGCCCGCCTCGGGTCAGGTCGTTTTTCATCTCCACGTGCATGTGATGCCGGTGACGGAGGGCAGGGAGCTGCTGCCGCCGCAGACGGTCAAGGCGGACACGAAGGTCCTCGAGGATCACGCGCGGCGCATGATCGCGGCGCTGGGCGCCTGAAGATCAGACGCCGATATATCTTTGCAGGAGTTCGGGCTGGGCCCGCAATTCCTGCGCCGGCCCTTCGTGAACGATATGCCCGTTATTGATGATGTAGATGCGCTGCGCCAGCGTCAGCGTCGCGGCGAGGTTCTGCTCGACCAGCACGATGGTCTGGCCGGCATCAGCGAGATCGCGGCACGCCTTCATCAGGTCACGCACGATCACCGGGGCTAGTCCCTCGAAAGGCTCGTCGAGCAGGATGATCTTTGGATTGCGCACCAGCGCCCGTGCAATCGCCAGCATCTGCTGCTCGCCGCCGGACAGTTCGGTGCCGCGATTGCCGCGCCGCTCGCGCAGACGTGGAAACATCTCGTAGATGCGCTCGATCGGCCAGCGCTTTGGAGCCGTGAGCCCGGCAATGACGATGTTCTCCTCGACGCTGAGCGTGCCGAAAATCCGGCGTTCTTCATGGACCAGCTGCATGCCGGCCTGCGCGATCCTGTGGCTCTTGCGCCCCGCAAGGTCGGCGCCGTCGAGCACGATCGATCCCGCGCGCGGCGTCACCACGCCCATCAGGCTCTTCAGGGTCGTGCTCTTGCCCGCGCCATTGCGCCCCATCAAGGCCACGACCTCGTTGCGCTCGACGCGCAGGGCGACGTCGAACAGGATGTGGGAATCCCCATAATAGCTGTTCAATCCCCGGACTTCGAGCAGGCTCATGCTGCCAGCACTCCCTGTACGCCCCCGAGATAGGCCTCCTGGACGATGGCGTTGTTCTTGATCTCCTCCGGCGTTCCCTCGACCAGCACGCGTCCCTCCTGCAGCACGGTGACGCGCTCGGCGAGCTCGAACAGCGCGTCCATATCGTGGTCGATGACGATCATGGTGCGGCCCTGGCTGATCGATTTGAGCAGCTTGACTGTTTCCACGCGCTCGCGCGGGCTCATGCCCGCCAACGGCTCGTCGAGCAGCAGCAGGCCCGGCGAGGTCGCAAGCGCAAGTCCGATCTCCAGCCGCCTCTTCTCGCCATAGGCCAGCTCCGATACCGGCGTGTCGCGCCGGGCGCCGAGATTGACAAGATCGAGCGTGTGCTCGACCTGTTCGGCAAGACCAGGGATGCGGTCGATACTGCGGAACAGGTCGAGGCGGAATTTGCCGCGCCGTTCGGAGAGCGCGGCGATGGTCAGGTTCTGACCAACGGTCAGGCCCATGAACAGCTGGTTCACCTGATAGCTCTTGGTCAGGCCGAGTTGGCAGACGTCGGTGACGTTCATGCCGGTGATGTCGCGGCCCTCGAACACGATGCTGCCTGAGGTCGGTGGAATCTCGCAGGTCAGCATCTTGAAGAAGGTGGATTTGCCCGCCCCGTTCGGGCCGATGATGCCGCGCAGTTCGCCGTGGTTGACGGTGAAATCGATGTCGCTGTTGGCCACCAGCCCGCCATAGCGTTTGGTCAGCCCGGTCGCGCGCAGGATCGGTCCGTCGACCTTGCTGCTCTGCCGGCGCCGTGCCGGCATGGCGACCGGCGCGCGGCCGCTCGTGGAAGCCTGCACTGTGGCCTGGTCCCTCGTATCGCTGACCGCTTTGCCGGCAGCGCGCTTGCCGGCGATGAAATTGAACAGGTCGACAATGCCGCCGACGATGCCGCGGCGCAGGAAACAAACCAGCAGCACGAACACCACGCCCAGCACCAGTTTCCAGGCCGCCCCCAGATCGAGTGCTGCCTGCAGGAAATCCTGCAGGAATAGCCAGATGGCGGCGCCGACCAGCGGGCCGAACAACGTGCCGCGTCCGCCGATCGCGGTCTGCATCACGAGCTGGCCGGAGGTGTCGAACGTGAAGGCATCGGGCGGCATGAACGCCTGCATGACGCCGAGCAGCCCGCCGGCAAATCCCGCGTAAGCCGCCGCGATCACGAAGGCGGTGAGCTTGTAGCCGTGGATGTTGTGGCCGACGGCGGCGGCGCGCAGCGGATTGTCGCGGATTGCACTGAAGACGGCGCCGACGGGCGAGCGCACGATGCGCAGCGCAATGACGATACCGATGAAGTAGCAGACGGCGAGGAAATGATAGAGCGACCAGCCGGTCGTGAAATGCAGCGTGGTGAAGCCGAGGTTGAAGCTCGGGGTCGGGACGCCCGGAAGACCATTCTCGCCGCCGGTCCAGTCGGACAGCGGATTGAACTCGACGAAATAGAACACCTCGGCAATGGCGACAGTGATCATGGCAAAATAGATGCCGGTCCGGCGCAGCGCGATCAGGCCGATCAGATAGCCGGTAACTGCCGCGGCGATCATGCCGATGATCAACGCCAGCAGCACGTTGGGGAAGCCGGCACGGGTCAGCAGGTAGGCGGCGACGAATCCGCCGGTGCCGTAGAAGGCCGACTGGCCGAACGACAACAGCCCGGTAAAGCCGAAAAGAATATCGAAGCCGAGACCGAACAATCCCCAGACCAGAATGCGATTTACGGTGTTTGGCGCAAAGCCGAGCGCGGGCAGCACGAAGGGCGCCGCAATCAGGGCTGCCGCGGTGAGGGTTTCGATCAAATAGGGGCGTTGCTTCAGCATTTTCCAATCACTCGCGGCCTTGAGTGCCGAGCAGCCCGTGCGGCCGCAGCACCAGCACAAGCGTCATCGCCGCGAACAGCATGACGTAGGCATAACCCGGGTTGAACATCGAGGTGATGCTGATGATCTCGCCGGCGATCAGGCCGCCGAGGATAGCCCCGGGGAACGAGCCGACCCCGCCGATCACCACCACCACGAAGGTCTGCACCAGAATGTCATCGCCGACGCCCGGCGTCAGCGAAACCACCGGCGCATTGATGATGCCGGCAAATCCGGCGGCCATGGCGCCGATACCGAACACGATCATGAAGACGCGGTAGACGTTGATGCCGAGCGAATCGACCATCACCGAATCCTCGATTCCGGCGCGCACGATCATGCCGAGCCGCGTCCGGTACAGCACGAGGAACAACGTGCCGAGCGCGACGGCGACGATGCCGACGACGGCGAGCCGGTAGGTCGGATAGAACATGAAGCCGAGCGGGGTGATGCCCTGGAACAAGGGCGGGGGAGGCACGACCTGCGATTGGCTGCCGAAGAAGAAGCGGACTGCCTCGACCAGGCAGATACCGAGCCCGAAGGTGACCAGAAGCTGGTCCTCGTGCGGACGGTGATAAAAATGACGGATGATAACACGTTCGATCGCCACCCCGAGCACCATCACGAACAGCGAGCCGGCGAGCACTGCAACGAGAAAGGAGCCGGTGTAGCTGTAGGCGAGGAAGCCGCCATAGCCGCCGAGCATGAACATCGCGCCATGGGCGAGGTTCAAGACGCCCAGCGTGCCGTAGATGATGGTCAGTCCCGAGCTGATCAGGGCCAGCAGTGCGCCGAGCGCCAGTCCGTTGAACAGTTGCGAAACGAAGTTTGGCCAATTGATCATGACGGCAATTCATTTCCGGCTTGCCGCGGGCGGCTGGATGCCGGCCTGCGATGAAAAAGAGATGCGCCGCGGGCAGTGTCCCTCACCCCCCGCGGCGCCTAGGCTTGGTTCCCTCTCAGGTGTAGTCGCCGAGATTGCAGCCGAATGCGTCCGGCTTCTGCATCAATCCTTCACCGGGCACGATCTCGACGACCTCGTAATAGTCTTCCTTGTTCTTCATTTCCTTCTGCGGCTTGCCTTTGACGATGACGACCGGGCGGACCAGCTGATGGTCCTCCTTGCGGAAATAGACCTCACCAACCGTCGACTGGATCTTGCGGCCGGCCTCATAGGACTTGATGACGTCGGGTGGATAGAAACTGCCGGCGTTCTCGACGGCTTCCGCCCACAGCGCGAATTCCATGTAGGCGTTGTTGGCGCCCCATTCGGGCTTGTAGCCGTACTTCTTCTCGAACTCGGCGACGAACATCTTGGCGAGCGGATACTTGTCTTCCAGCGTCCACCAGAAATCCGTCGCGGCATAGACGCCGGCGAGCAGATTGCCGCCGACCTCGCGCGCGAGGAACGGCGTCTGGTAGGGAACGACCAGCTTCATCCGGTCGAAAATGCCGAACTGCTTCGCCTGCTGCGTCGACAACACGGCGTCGTGCCCCCAGTTGACGTTGAGCAGCACATCGGCGCCGGAATTGGCGATGTTGAGCAGATAGGACGAATAATCGGGCGCGCCGAGCGGGGCGACCTGGTTGGTTGCGGTGGTCCAGCCCTCCTTGGCGAGGTAGTCCTGCATCGACTTGGTGACGGTGTGGCCGTAGGTGTAGTCGGGCGTCAGATAGGCCGCCTTCTTGTTCTTGCCGAAGGTCTTCACGACAATGGGGCCGATCGCCGCCGCCGCGGTCTGGCCGTAGAAGCACTGACGGAAGCCGTAGCGCACGCAGTCCTTGCCGGTGGTGTCGTTGGAGCCGGAAATCCCGGCGACATAGAGCACCTTCTCGCGTTGCGCGAGCTTGTTGAGCGCGACCGCGACGGCGCTCGAAGTCGAGCCCGTCATCAGGACCGCCTTGTTCTCGGTAATGAAGCGCTGCTCGGCCTGCACGGCTTCGTTCGGCTTGGCGGCGGAATCCGCTACGCCGTACTTCACCTCCTTGCCCAGCACGCCCTTGGTGGTCTTTGGCGATATCTTCTTGATCAGTTCATGGCCGCTGTTGATGTGCTCGACAGCGAGCTGATAGCCCTTCAGTTCGTCCTCGCCCTGAACGGCGTAGGTGCCTGTGCGAGGCACGGCAATGCCGATGAAGACCGAGGAGCCGGACGAGCCGGCCGGATAGGTGCCGATCGCAGGATGGTTTTCCGCGAACGCGGGTGTGATACCCGGCAGCACGGCTCCGCCGAGAACGCCGGCCCCGGCTTGCAGCAGCGCGCGGCGCGACACGTTCGTTGCCGTGACGCGTTCGAATATTCTGGTTCTCATGGTCTAATCCTCCCGAAAATCTCTAGAAAAAAGCGCGCATGCAGACATGCCGCGCGAACAGGCGGATGCCTGCGCGGACCCACGGCGGGTACGGGCCGTCTTTCTGCAGCCTTCTGACGCCAGCATTGCCCTTATCCGTCTTGAGTCAATTTCACTTTCGTCGAATTATATCGTCATACGATATATCTAGATCGTAGGTCTTATGCGGCGGCGAGTGCCTGCGTATGGCTTGCGGAAACGGGAAGGATCGATGCGTTTGCAATCGTGGAAATTCAACAGGGCGCAAAGCGGAGCGTCGCAACCGACGCAGGCTTCGTCGGAGGATGCGCCGCGTTCAGACAGACTCAGCGGGCGCGCGCTCAACGTGCTGAAGGAGTTGTCTTTCGAACTGACTGGCGCGTGTCCGCCGAAAGGGACGTGGTGTCCGCCGGATGATTTGCTGCACCAGCTGACGGGAAAGCATCTTGCGACGGCGCGCAATTGCGGTCCACGCACGACGCGCGAGATCATTGCGTGGGCTGCCACGCGCAGCGTGGTGATCGAGCCCCTGCCGCCCTCCAGCAAGGCGTTGTCGATGGTGTGGCGGGATCTCGCGGCCGAGGCCGCGGCGCGCAAGCTGACGAAGGCGGAAATCACCGCAGCGCTGGAGCGATCGATCCGGCGCAGGAGTGGCCGCATTCCGGTCGCCTTCCAGATCGTGCTCCTGAAGATTCTGAGCTCGACCTATGAGTAGCCGCTTCGGCTCGCTATCCAGCCGTTGAAAACCCCTTCCCGGGATGGCGGTCGGGGTGCGGCGCTTGGTAGCATCATGCCTTATTATCGAAGGCGGGATGGAACGCGCATGCCTCAGTCAACGCAGCGGCGGCAAAAAGGGATCGTCGGCCCCTCCGGTCGGGCCGGCCGCCGCGCTGCGCCGTTGCAGGTCGATTACGAGGCGCTGGCGCGGTTTCGACATCAGCTTCGCCTGTTTCTGGCATTCAGCGAGACGGCGGCACAGAAGGCGGGCCTCACCCCGCAGCAGCACCAGGCGCTGCTGGCGATCAAGGGTTTCGCCGGCCCCGCATCTGCCTCGGTCGGCGACCTCGCACATTTCCTGCTGATCAAGCACCACACCGCGGGCGAGCTGGTGAACCGAATGGAGAAGCTCGGACTGTTGTCGCGTGTCGTCGATGCCGAGGACAATCGGCGCGTTCTGGTCCGGCTGACGAAGAAAGGCGAGCAGAAGCTGCAGGCGCTGTCGCGGATTCACATCGAGGAGCTGCGATCGGTCAGCCCGGCCTTGGGCAAGATCCTGCGCTCGCTCCGGCACGCGCTGCGGCGCTGAATCATCATCGCGCTTTCCGTTCTTTGCTTGAGCATGATCTTTTCGGAAAGCCGCTGCGCGCTTTTCCGGATCATGCCTTGGCCTCTCACGCCGCCGTACCTTGCGCCGCGAGCTGCGCGGCCTGGTGCTCGGTGGTTAGCGCGTCAACCAGTTCGCCGAGCGCTTCGCCCGAGATCACCTGCGGCAGCTTGTAGAGCGTCAGGTTGATGCGGTGATCGGTGACGCGGCCTTGCGGGAAATTATAGGTGCGGATGCGCTCGCTGCGGTCGCCGGAGCCGACCTTCTCCTTGCGGTCGGCGGAGCGCGCCGCGTCCTGGCGCTGCCGCTCGGCGTCGTAGATGCGCGAGCGCAGGATGTTCATGGCGGATGCGCGGTTCTTGTGCTGCGAGCGGCTGTCCTGCATCATCACGACAATGCCGGTCGGGATGTGGGTGATGCGGATCGCCGATTCCGTCTTGTTGACGTGCTGGCCGCCGGCGCCGCCCGCGCGCATGGTCTCGATCCGCAAATCCTCGTTCTTGAGATCGACGTCGACATCCTCGACCTCGGGCAGCACGGCGACGGTTGCCGCCGAAGTGTGGATGCGGCCTTGCGTCTCCGTGTCGGGCACGCGCTGCACCCGGTGCACGCCGGATTCGAATTTCAGCTTGGCAAAGGCGCCGCGGCCCTGCACTTCGGCGATGATTTCCTTGTAGCCGCCGACCGTTCCTTCGCTAGCCGAGATCACCTCGACCTTCCAGCCCTGCAGATTGGCAAAGCGCTCGTACATGCGGAACAGGTCGCCCGCGAACAACGAGGCCTCGTCGCCGCCGGTGCCGGCGCGGATTTCCAGCACCACGTTGCGATCGTCCATCGCGTCTTTGGGCAGCAGCGCCACGCGGATTTCCTGCTCGAGCTTGTCGCGCCTGGCCTGCAACTCGTCGCGCTCAGTTTCCGCCATGCTGCGCATTTCCGCATCGGTTGCCGGATCGGCGAGCAGGGCCTCAGTGCCGGCAAGCTCCTCCTGCACGCCGCGATAAGCCTTTACGGCTTCGATCAGCGGATTGAGGTCGGCGAGCTCGCGCGTGATCTGCACGTAGCGGTCGGAGCTCACCTGGCCGAGCAGCTCGTTTTCGAGCGCGGCGTGGTGGGCGAGCAGGACGTCGAGTTTGGCTTCGGGCAGCATGGCAAGTCTTCAAGGTAGCAGAAAAGCGGGAAGGGTGGCTGGCGGGAACCGGCCCGCTACAACGACAACCCCTCGGCTTCCGCGAATTCCGTCAGTTTCTGCCGGATCGAGACGGTGCCGGCAGGCGCGTCCAGCAGCGGCGTGATCATCGCTTCCGCCTTCTTCGCATCGAGATCGAGGATCATCGCCTTCACCGGACCGTGCGCAGTCGCCGACAGCGACAGCGAGCGATAGCCGATCGCGATCAGCGCCAGCGCGCCGAGCGGCTTCGAGGCCATCTCGCCGCACAGCGACACGCCCTTTTTGACGGCATTGGCCTTGCGCACGATATCGCGCAACGCGCGCAGGATCGGCGCCGACATGGTGTCAAAGCGTTCCGCCACTTTTGCGTTGCCGCGGTCGACCGCGAACATGAACTGGAACAGGTCGTTGGAGCCGACCGAGACGAAATCGACCTTCTTCAGCAATTCATCCATCTGGTAGAGCAGCGCCGGCACCTCCACCATCGTGCCGATGTCGATGCGCTCGGGCAGCGAATGGCCGTGCTGGCGCAAGTAGGTCAGCTCGCGCTCGACGATTGCCTTGGCCGCATCGAACTCGGCGACCTCCGAGATCATCGGAAACATGATCTTCAGCGAACGTCCGCCGCCGGCGCGCAGCAGCGCGCGGATCTGGCCGCGCAGGAGGCCCGGCCGGTCGAGTCCGAGCCGGATTGCGCGCCAGCCGAGCGCCGGATTTTCCTCGATCACCGTCTCCATATAGGGCAGCGCCTTGTCGCCGCCGATGTCGAGGGTGCGGAACGTCACCGGCTTGTCGCCGGCCGCATCGAGCACGGTGCGGTACAGCGCAAGCTGGTCGCCGGAGCGCGGCAGGGTCGGGCTCACCATGAACTGCAGCTCGGTGCGGAACAGGCCGATGCCGGCGCTGCCGGTGTCCTCGATGTGCGGCAGGTCGATGGTCAGGCCGGCATTGATCAACAGTTCGACCTTCTGGCCATCCTTGGTCTTGCAGGGCAGGTCGCGCAGTGCCGAATACTGCGCTTGCCGCCGCGCGCGCAGGCGAACCCGTTCGGCATAGGCCGATTCGATTTCGCTGGACGGGCGCACATAGATCGAGCCCGAGGTGCCGTCGACGATGATGGCGTCACCGGGGTCGGCGATGCCGGGCGCGTTCGGCACCTCGCCGACCGCGGGGATGCCGAGCGCACGCGCCACGATGGCGACGTGTGAATTGGCGGTGCCTTCCTCCAGCACGAGGCCGCGCAGCCGCTTGCGATCATAGTCCAGCAAGGCCGCCGGTCCCATCGCGCGCGCGATCAGGATGGCGTTGTCGGGCAGCTGTTCCCGGGACGGCGCATGGTCGCGGCCGACGAGCTGGCGCATCAGCCGGTGGCCGAGATCCTCGAGGTCGTGCAGGCGTTCGCGCAAATAGGGATCGGTCGAGCGCAGCATGCGAGCGCGGGTGTCGGATTGCACGCGTTCCACCGCTGCTTCCGCGGTGAGGCCGGTGCTGACCGCCTCCTGCAGCTTGTGCGACCAGCCCGAATCGTTGGCGAACATGCGGTAGGCTTCGAGCACGTCGCGGTGCTCGCCGCCCTCGGCGACGTCGCCGCGCTCCAGCATGCGGTCGAGATCGGCGCGCAGCTTTGCCAGCGCCGCATCGAGCCGCTTGACCTCCTTCGGCAGGTCCTCGGCAATATAGTTCGTGATGACGACGCGCGGCTCGTGCAGCACCACGTGACCGAGCGCGATGCCTTCGGAGAGGATGGTGCCGCTCTTGTGCAGGGAGTGCCGCGCGGCGGGCTCGGCGCCAGGTTGCGCCAGGGCCGACAGTTCGCCGGACGCAATCATCTCCGCCAGCACCATGGCGGTGGTCTGCAGCGCCTCGACTTCTTCTTCCACGTAAGTGCGCTTGGCACGGTTCTGCACCACCAGCACGCCGAGCGTATTGCCGGCGCGCAGGATCGGCACGCCGAGGAAGGAGTGGTAGATTTCTTCGCCGGTTTCCGGTCGGTACGAGAACGCGGGGTGGCTCTGCGCGTCCGAGAGGTTCAGCGGCGTCGCTTCGCTCGCGACGAGGCCGACCAGGCCCTCATGCGCGCTCAGCACCGTGCGGTGCACGGCCTCGCGCTTGAGGCCTTCGGTGGCGTAGAGCTCGAGCGTGTTGTCGATGCGCAGCACGTAGCAGGAGCAGACCTCGGCCACCATGTTGGCCGCGATCAGCACCACGATCTTGTCAAGGCGTTCCTGTGCGGAGACTTGCTCCGCCATCGTTTCGCGAAGCCGTCTCAGCAAGACGCGGGGACCTCCCGACGCGCTCCGCATGATCAGCCAATCCTCCCCCACAGGGCCAGCCTGCCGCCTGGCCGGCCGCTGGCCTAATACTTGGACAAAACAACAGTTTTATTCATTTCGGCGCCGGCGTGAGCCCCATCCCGGCCGAATCGGGAACAGCAAAACTGTGGCACAGTCTGCGGCAGCTCACCTAGCAGGCCGTATAGCCAATCGAAGCGAGTTTTGCCAAGCAAAACGCCTGCCAGAGGTAATAACGTCTCTGTGGGGCCGATGCTGCGACCGCTAAGAGAAAGTTTTTCTAAACGTGGTCGAGCCCGTAGAGCGTGTGCAGCGTACGCACTGCAAGCTCCGTATAGGCGGCGTCGATCAGCACCGAAAACTTGATCTCGGAGGTCGTGATGGCGCGGATGTTGATCTGCCGCTCGGCAAGGGCGGCGAACGCCTTGGCGGCGACGCCGGCATGGCTGCGCATTCCGCTACCGATCACCGAGACCTTTGCCACGTCGGTCGCGCTGTCGAGCCGGGCATAGCCGATTTTTGCCTTGGATGCGGTGATGGTTTCCTTCGCGCGGTTGTAGTCCGCCGCCGGCACCGTGAAGGTGAGGTCGGTGGTCTTGCCGTCCTCGGAGACGTTCTGCACGATCATGTCGACGTTGATACTGGCTTCCGCCAGCGGCCCGAAGATTGCGGCCGCCACACCCGGCTTGTCCTGGACCTGGCGCACGGAAATCTGCGCCTCGTCCTTGGAGAAGGCGATGCCGGTGACGACGTGGCTTTCCATGATTTCCTCCTCGCTGCAGATCAGCGTGCCCGGCGGCGTGCCGTGCGGGTCGATATCCTCTGGCTTGTCGAAGCTGGAGCGCACGAATATCGGCATGTTGTGCACCATGCCGAGCTCCACCGAGCGCACCTGCAACACCTTGGCGCCCTGCGAGGCCAGCTCCAGCATGTCCTCAAACGCAATCTTGTCGAGCCGGCGCGCCTTCGGCACCACGCGGGGGTCGGTGGTGTAGACGCCGTCGACGTCGGTATAGATGTCGCAGCGGTCGGCATGGATGGCGGCCGCAATCGCCACCGCCGAGGTGTCGGAACCGCCGCGGCCGAGCGTGGTGATGCGGTGCGTCTGCGGGTTGATGCCCTGGAAGCCGGCGATGACGGCCACTTCCTTGCGGTCCTTGAAACGGCCGATGATCTCGGAGCCGTCGATCTCGAGGATGCGCGCGGAGGCATGCGCGTCGCTGGTCTTGATCGCGATCTGCCAGCCTTGCCAGGAGCGGGCCTGGACGCCCATGCCCTGCAGCACGATCGCCAGCAGGCCGGACGTCACCTGCTCGCCGGACGCCACCACGGCGTCATATTCCCGCGCATCATGCATGGAGGAGGCCTCGGTGCACCAGGCCACCAGCTCGTTGGTCTTGCCGGCCATTGCCGATACCACCACGGCCACGTCGTGGCCGGCGTCCACCTCGCGCTTGACGTGGCGCGCGACATTGCGGATGCGATCGATATTCGCGACGGACGTGCCGCCGAATTTCATCACGAGGCGACCCATGACGACGCGTGCATTCCTCATATAAGGATAAGTTAGGCAGCTGGCGCTTAAAACCGGCAGCGCAGCCACCGAAACGCGCGTATACATACGGGCGCGGCCGGGGGCAAGCGGGTTCCTGCAATGCCCGGGACCGCCCGGCGGGGGCTGTGGCGCAGGGGTGACTGAGGTGCAGGGGTAATTGAGGTAAGGCGTATGGGCCGTTATATCGACGATATCCTGCAGCCCGGGGAAAAAGTGCTGTATTCCACCAACGCGCACTGGATCTTCTTTGGGCCGGCGATTTTGCTCTGGATTCTGGCCGGCATTTTTCTGGTCCTGTCGGGGATGGTCCCGGCGGGCAGCCCGCTGATCGTGGCATGCTGGGCGCTGGCCGCCATCGTGGCCCTGATCGGGTTCTACAAGACCGTGACGGCCTGGTTCCAGCGCTGGACCACCGAGACCGACGTGACCAATCTGCGCGTGGTGCACAAGACCGGGTTCATCTCGCGCAAGACCTTCGAGATGAGCCTCGACAAGGTCGAGAGCGTCGACGTCACGCAATCCATCGCGGGCCGCATCTTCGATTTCGGCGACGTCACCATCATGGGCGTGGGCGAAGGCAGGGAAACCATCAGGACCATTGCCTCGCCGCTGGCGTTCCGTAATTCCATCACCGCGCGATAGGGGTTGGCGCGACATGTCAATGAGTTCGGGCACTTTAGGCGCCTCCACGGTCGATCCGGCCGAGGTGGCAAAATTCTCAAAGCTGTCGGCCGAGTGGTGGGACCCCAACGGCAAGATGGCGCCGCTGCACAAGATCAATCCGCTGCGGCTTGCCTATATCCGCGATGCGGCGTGCCGGAAATTTTCGCGCAACGCCAGGAGCCTGAACTGCCTGTCGGGCCTGCGCATGCTCGACATCGGCTGTGGCGCGGGGCTGTTGTGCGAGCCGCTCACGCGGCTGGGCGCGCAGGTGATCGGCATCGATCCCTCCGCCACCAACATCGCGGCCGCCAGGCTGCATGCCGACCGGGGGCACCTGTCGATCGACTACCGCTGCACCACGGTGGAAGAGATGGATCATCGCGAGCGCTTCGACGTCGTGCTGGCGATGGAAGTGGTCGAGCATGTCGCCGATGTCGGCATGTTCCTTTCCCGCTGTGCGGCGATGCTCAAGCCGGGCGGGCTGATAGTGGTCTCGACCATCAACCGCAACTGGAAGAGCTTTGCGCTCGCCATCGTCGGCGCGGAGTATGTGCTGCGCTGGCTGCCGCGCGGCACCCATGAGTGGAGCAAGTTCGTCACCCCCGACGAGCTCGCCCGCCACCTCGCGGCAAGCAGGCTCGCCATCACCGAAGAGGCCGGCGTGGTCTACAGCCCCTTCGCCGACAAATGGAGCCTCTCCGCCGACACGGACGTGAACTACATGGTGGTCGCGGAGGAGATGTAGCCCGGCTCTGGCCACATAACAGCTGTCGTCCCTGCTTTCGCAGGGGCGACAGTGGAGCGTTTAGTCCCAGCGCAATCCTGTCATGCGCGTTTCCCGTTGACCGCGTACTACGCGCCCGGCACGGTGGCCGTCCCGCCCACCGGTCTCCTCCATGCTGTCAGTCGCCTCGCTCTGGATTCCCTTCACCGTCATCGCTGCGATAGGCCAGGTCGCGCGCAACGCGATGCAGCGTTCGCTGACGGGGCCGCTCGGCACCTGGGGCGCGACCAATATCCGCTTCCTGTTCGGCTTTCCCTTTTCGGTGATCTTCTTCCTGGTGGTCGTGCTGGTCAGCGGCGACAGCGTGCCGTGGCCGGCGGGCGTGTTCTGGCCGTGGCTGTTGCTCGGCGCGCTCAGCCAGATCGTCGCCACCGGCCTGATGCTGCTGGCGATGAACGAGCGTTCCTTCGTGGTGACCACGGCGTATCTGAAGACCGAGGCGATCCAGACCGCGATCTTCGGCTTCGTCTTTCTCGGCGATCACCTGACCTGGCTGAAAGTGGTGGCGATCGTGATCGCCACCATCGGCGTCGTCCTCACTGCGCTGCGGCCCGGCGGCGAAAAGGGCTTTGCCGAGATGCGGCCGACCATCATCGGCCTCGTCGCCGCCGGCTGCTTTGCGCTGTCGGCGATCGGCTTTCGCGGCGCCATCATCACCGTGCCCGGCGTCTCCTTCGTGACGGCGGCGTCCTACACGCTGGTGTTCGGTCTGTTCGTGCAGACGCTGGTGCTGACGATCTATCTGCTCGCCCGCGCGCCGTCCGTGCTCCAGTCAATCCTCGGAATGTGGCGTCCCTCGATGCTCGCCGGCTTCACCGGTGCCTTTGCGTCGCAGTTCTGGTTCCTGGCGTTCGCGCTGACCGCCGCCGCCAATGTGCGCACGCTGGCGCTGATCGAGGTGCTGTTCGCGCAGGCGGTGTCGCACTATTCCTTCAAGCAGCCGATGTCGGCGCGTGAAGGGGTGGGCATTCTGCTGATTATTGTGGGCGTCGCGCTGCTGGTGGCGGCGTGACTATCGCTTGACCGCGATCAGCACGGCGCCGGCAGCGATCAGGAAAATCCCGAGCCAGCCGTTCCAGGACGGCCGCTCGCCCAGGAACACCACGCCGAACAGCGCTACCAGCACCACGCTCAGCTTGTCGATCGGCGCCACCAGCGTCGCCGGCCCCAGCTTCAGCGCGCGGAAATAGCAGATCCACGATGCGCCGGTGCCAAGGCCCGAGAGCAGCAGGAACAGCCAGCTTTTCGCCGGGATCGGCCCGGCTTCGGAAAGCTTGCCGGTCGCAAACAGGATCAGCGCCAGCGTCATCAGCACGATCACGGTGCGGATGAGCGTGGCAAGGTCGGGGTTGATGTCCTCGACGCCGACCTTGGCGAAGATTGCCGTCAGCGCGGCGAATACCGCCGACAGAATGGCCCAGACTTGCCAGGAGGAGAGGGTGTCGGGGCTCATGAATCTCCCAGGCAGTCATTCCGGGGCGATGCGAAGCATCGAACCCGGAAACTGGAGGTTACGGCGCGAGATTCCACAATGCGCAATTGCGCATTGGGGTTCACGCTGCGCGTGCCCCGGAATGACAGTAGAGGTCAATTCCGGTCTTCCGGCAGCGTCGGCAGCGGCGAGACCTCGACGCCTTCGTCGATCAGCGCGCGCGCTTCCTCTGGCGAAGCCTCGCCGTAGATCGGGCGATGCTCCTTGTCGCCGTAATGCATGGCCCGCGCCTCGGTCGGAAAGCGCTCGCCGACATTGTCGGCGTTCTTGACGATGTGGTCGCGCAGTTCCTTGATCTTGGCGCGCAGCTCGCGCTCCTGCGCCATCATCAGCGGCGTCGATTCCGATGCCGGCGCTTCCGCCGGGGTCTCGACCGGCACAGCCGTCTTATTGCGGCCCTTCCTGCTGACGATCTGCGGGGCCATGATGGCCTTCTCGATCTTGACCGAGCCGCACACCGGACAGGTCACGAGCTTGCGCCTCACCTGCGTATCGTAGGCGGAAGAGTCCTGGAACCAGCTCTCGAACGAGTGGTCCTGCTCACAGCGCAGCGTATAGCGGATCATGCCGAGCCCCGAACCAGGTGCAGATGTTCGGGCCCGGCCTTGGCATCGGCGATGCCGAAGCGGCGGCCATGCTGCAGCGACGGAATGGCTTTCCGGGCAGCATCCACTTTCGCCGGATCGATCTCGGCCATGAACACGCCGGGCTCGACGCCGCCCTCGGCGATGACGACGCCCCAGGGATCGACGATCAGCGAATGCCCAAAAGTCTCGCGCTTGTTCTCATGCATGCCGGCCTGGGCGGCGGCGAACACGAAGCAGCCCGTTTCGATGGCGCGCGAGCGGAGCAGCACATGCCAATGTGCTTCGCCGGTCTTGCGCGTGAAGGCGGAAGGCACCGTGAGGAAGCAGGCGCCGGCCTCGGCCAGCGCGCGATACAGTGCCGGGAAACGCACATCATAGCAGATCGTCAGGCCGATGCGGCCCCAGGGCAGGTCGGAGATCACGGCCGTCTCGCCGGGCTGATAATTGGCTGACTCGCGATAGCTCTCGCCGTCGGGCAGTTCGATGTCGAACATGTGGATCTTGTCGTAGCTCGCCAGCACCGCGCCCTCGGGCGAGATCAGGAAGGAGCGGTTGACCGCCTTCTCCGGCGAGAACTTCAGCGCCAGCGATCCGATATGGAGATGGATCTTCAGTTCGCTCGCCAGCGCGCGATACGCCTTCAGCGACTTGTCGTCTTCCTCAGTGGCCAGATGCTCGAACAGCGCCTTGCGGTTCAGCTGCATCATGTTGCTCACCTCGGGCGTGAGCACATAGTCGGCGCCCTGGGCCGCCGCCTCGCGGATCAGCCCGGTCGCCTGCTCGAGGCTCGGCTCGGGCAGGAGGGAGGTGCGCATCTGCACCATCGCCGCGGTGAATTTGCCGCTCTCAGCCATCAGAGCACGCCTTCGCTGGCCAGCAGGGTGTCGAGCCGACCTGCGCGGTCGAGCGCGTAGAGCTCGTCGCAGCCGCCGACATGGGTCTTGCCGATGAAGATCTGCGGGAAGGTCACGCCGGCGCCCGCGCGCTGATACATTTCCTCGCGATAGGTGGGGTCGGACGAGATGCTGAACTCGGTGAACGGCGCGTTCTTGCGCGTCAGCAGCGACTTTGCAGCGGTGCAATAGCCGCAGCCGGGGCGGGTATATATTTCGATAGCAGCCATCTCGCGCTCGATTTGCTCGATTAAGTCCCGATTATATGGGCGCTTTATGGCTGTCCACAACCCGGGCGAACACCAGCACGTCTACCTGCGCGGCTTTAGCGCGCAGCAGAGCCCGGGCACAGGCATCCGAGGTGGCGCCGGACGTCAAAACATCGTCGATCAGCACCACGCGGCGGCCCTGGATGTCAGCCATGCGGTCCGCGGCGACCTTGAACGCGCCCTGCACATTGCTGGCGCGCTGCGTCCGCGACAGCCCAACCTGCTGCTCGGTCGCGCGAACCCGTCGCAGCGCTTCGGCTGCCACTTCCACCCCGCTTTGCCGGCCGATTGCCTGCGCCAGCGCGCCGGACTGGTTGTAGCGGCGACTCCAGCCGCGCCGCCAGTGCAGGGGAACTGGCACCAGCACGTCGGCCTGGCCAAGCAGTTCGCGCCCCGCGCGCGCCATCCAGCGGCCCATGGTCGGGGCGAGATCAGTGCGGTCGTGATATTTCAGCGCATGCACCAGCGTGCGCGCGACGTCGTCATAGCGCACGGCAGCCCGGGCGCGCTGGTACGCTGGCGGATTGGCGATCGCCTCCATCGACAGGAGTTCAGGTCCGGGATCGTAGACGAAGGGAATGCCGAGCCGGGGGCAGTAGGGCGGCTCGATGAACGACAGCTTTGCCCAGCATTCCGCGCAAACGCCTTCGCCGTCGACCGGCTCACGGCAGGAGACGCACAGCGTCGGCAGTGCGATGTCGAGGGCGAATTTCGCCGCCGTGGCCCACGCGCCGCGCAAATGGCCGATGATCGAGCGGGAAGGGGTCTCGGCATCCATGCCTCAAGGCTAGCGCCGTGCCGCACCCCGCTCAAGCAGGTGATTGCAGCGGCGCGCCGACCGGCGTACCAACCGGCCATGGCCATATCAGCCAATGCCACGCCCGTTCTGTTCGACCGCGCACTTCTGCGCGCGCGGCAGGCGCGAGCGCGCAAGCAGGGCGAGGCGACCTTCCTGCTCGACCTCGTCGCCGAGGACATGGCCGATCGTCTTGCCGCGGTGAACCGCGATTTTGCCGATGTCGCCGACATCTGGACGCCGGGCGAGGCGCTGCGCGCGCCGCTGGCCGATCGGTTCAAATCCGTGACGCGGATCGCGCTCGACCCCGACAGCGAGACGCTGTCCCTCCAGCCTGAATCGCTCGATCTCGCCGTCTCCGCGCTCGCCTTCCAGTTCGTC
This sequence comes from Bradyrhizobium sp., assembly GCA_036406295.1. GTDB lineage: Bacteria > Pseudomonadota > Alphaproteobacteria > Rhizobiales > Xanthobacteraceae > Bradyrhizobium. Next base: position 1,071 of record DASWVJ010000205.1, on the reverse strand, counting down.
AATGACCTTCCCGGCGTGCTCGCGCAAATCCGCCGTGCGCTGCGGCCGGATGGCCTCCTGCTGGCGGCGATGCTCGGGGGGGACACGCTTAACGAGCTGCGGCAATCCTTTGCCTATGCCGAGGCCGAGTGCGAAGGGGGTATGTCGCCGCGCGTCGCGCCATTCGCGGATTTGCGCGACGTCGGCAATCTCCTGCAGCGCGCCGGGCTGGCGCTGCCGGTCACCGACCTCGATCCCGTGGTCGTGCGCTACGACAATGCCGTTGCGCTGATGCACGATCTGCGCCGAATGGGCGCGACCAACATTCTTGTCGAGCGACGGCGCAAGCCGACCCGGATAGCCACCATGATGCGCACGTGGGAAATCTACGCCCAGCGCTTTTCCGATCCAGACGGCCGCATCCGCGCCACCTTCGAGATCGTGTGGCTCTCTGCCTGGGCCCCGCATGAAAGCCAGCAAAAACCGCTCCGCCCCGGCTCGGCGAAGGCCAGCCTGGAGGCGGCGGTGAAGGGGAGGAAGCGCTGATCTATCCCTTCATGGTGAGGAGCGCGAAGCGCGTCTCGAACCATGAGGCCCGGGGCCATCCCTCGAGACGGCCGCGGAGTTTATCATCGGGCCGCGCATTCGCGCGGACCCGGTGGCGGCCTCCTCGGGATGAGGTCAGAGCAACAAATCGATCAAATGCGGGATCAGCGGCAGGTCCGCCGGCGGCATCGGGTAGTCGCGCAGCTTGGTGACGCGTACCCAGGCGAGGTTCTGGCCTTCGCGTGCCATCACCTGGCCCTCCCAGCGCCGGCAGATGTAGAGCGGCATCAGGAGATGAAATGTCTCGTAGGCGTGGCTGGCAAACGTCAGCGGCGCCAGGCACGGCTCGCTCACATCGATGCCGAGTTCCTCGTGCAATTCCCGAATCAAGGTCTGCTCCGGCCGCTCGCCGGGCTCGACCTTGCCGCCCGGAAATTCCCAGAGGCCCGCCAGCGCCTTGCCTTCCGGCCGCTGCGCGATCAGCACCCGCTTGTCGACGTCGACAAGCGCGCAGGCGACCACGAGGGTGAGCTTCAATTCGGCCAT
>DASWVJ010000204.1:0-2668 GCA_036406295.1 Bradyrhizobium sp. | reverse complement strand
ACGCGCGCCAAGCCGGTGCTCGAGCTCTCCGCGTTCCAGCCGGTGTCGCGCGACTTCGCCTTCATCGTCGACCGCAAGGTGAAGGCCGGCGATCTCGTGCGTGCCGCGCAGGGCGTCGACAAGAAGCTGATCACGGGCGTGACCGTATTCGACCTCTACGAAGGCAAGGGCATCGATCCCGACAAGAAGTCGCTGGCGATTGCCGTGACCATCCAGCCGCGCGAGAAGACGATGACCGATCAGGAGATCGATGCGGTCGCGGCCAAGATCGTCGCCGAGGTGACCAAGAAGACCGGCGGAACCTTGCGCGCATGATCCCGGAAACCGTGAAGCGGTTTTCAAACAGATCATGCGCAAGAAGTAACGCATGAGTCTTGCAGGCCTCATACCGGCCGACCTCACCACTTTCGCGGCGATCGCGATCTGCACGATTGCCTTCGTCTCGGCAACGGCGCGCGGCTTTTCCGGGTTCGGCTCCGCGCTGATCTTCATGCCGCTCGCAAGCAGCATCGCCGCGCCGAAACTCGTTGCCGCTCTCCTGCTCATCATCGATTTCGTGGCGGCGCTGCCGCTGCTGCCCAATGCCTGGCGGCAGGCGGACCGCAAGGCGACATCCGTCATGGTGGCCGGCGCGCTGATCGGCGTGCCTATCGGCACTTACTTCCTGACCCGGCTCGAGCCCGTGACGACGCGCTGGATCATCTCCGGCTTCGTAGCCGCCTTGCTGGTGCTGCTGGCGTCCGGCTGGCGCTACCGCGGCAAGGAGCATGCGTCGATCTCGGTCGGCATCGGCGGCCTCGCCGGCTTCTGCAGCGGCCTGGCGCAGACCGGGGGACCGCCGATCATCGGCTATTGGCTTGGGCGGCCGATCCCATCCGTGATCGCGCGTGCCAACATCCTGTTGTTCTTCGGCGCCTCGGATTTTTTCTCTGCTGTCGCGTACGCGGCGACCGGCCTGATCAATGCCGATGCGATCAAATTTTCGCTGGTCGTCGGGCCTGTCTATGCGCTCGGCGTGTGGTTCGGCGCCTCGCTGTTCGGTCACGCCAGCGAGACTGTTTTTCGCGCAATCTGCTATGCCCTGATCGCGGCCGCTGTCATCATTGGGCTGCCTGCGCTTGATGGCGTGCTGCGCTCGCCGTGAGCACGAGATCGCAATAGGCATAGCCGTCGCGGGTGACGCGCTCGCCGGTCTCGACCGGAAGCCGCCGCGAGAACGTCGGCCCCGCCACCACACAGGTGTGGAATTCACCGTTCTCGCCACAGGGATCGACGCCCGCGGGCAGGTCGGCAAGCAGCTGCGCGTCGAACTTCCGGCCGACAAATTCCGCCGGCAGTTTGTTCAGGTCGACGGTCGCGAGATAAGCCTCCAGTCCGCTAGTGATCATCGCCTGCGCCAGCGCGGGCGTCGGGCGATCCCACAGCGGGAAAATCGGCGTGATGCCGGTGCCGGCAAGCTTCTGTTCGCGATAGGCGCGGATGTCGGTCAAAAACAGATCGCCGAAGATCATGTGGGTGATGCCATCGCCCACCGCTGCTGCGATCGCCTCGCCCATCCGCGCCTCGTAGATTTCGTTCGAGCAAGGGTAAGGTATCGGCACGATCAGCTGCGCCAGGCCGGCCGCCTCGCACTGTGCGCGCAGGATTTCCTGGCGCACGCCGTGGATGGAAACGCGCTCGAACGTCTCGGTCACCGTGGTGAGCGCGCCGACCACGTCGAACTCGCCGGCGCGGCGCACCTCGTGGAGCGCGAACGCGCAGTCCTTGCCGCTGGACCAGGAAATCAGCGCTCTGGGCTTTGCCATCAGTTGACCGATGCCCCCGGCAAACCAGCGCGCGGCGGGCTCGCAGGCCGCCGCCGTTTCAAGGCCGGCGCCGGCTTTGCGGGCTCCTCGCGCAGGGCGCCGATCCGACGCAGCGCTGCCTCGGCGGCGCGCTCGCCGCTTTCCCAGGCGCCGTCGACCGTGCCCCACAATGTTTCATGTGTGGCTTCGCCCGCGAAATACATGCAGCCAACCGGTTCGCTGAGGGCTTTGCGCGATTGCTGCGCGCCCGGAGGCGCCACCGACATCGCGCCCTGTATATGGGGTAATGCATTCCAGCGGGTGGCGCTGGATTTCTTCACGGCCTTCGCCACATCGCTTCCGAACAGCTTTGTCAGCCATTCGATCGCAAACGCGACCATGGCCGCCTCGCCTTGCGCGGAAAGATCGCGGCCGAACGAGCCGCCGACATCGATCGAGCACAGCGAAGACCCGCCCATGTTGGCGTAAAGCAGCGCCGTGCGCGTCGAGTTGCTCTGTTCGATCAGAATATCTTCGCGCGCAAGCCCCATCGGATTGCCCGACAGCTGCAACGCGATGTGATCGTAGCTGCCCAGCGTAAGCTTTGCCGCAGCATCCGGCACGCGCTTCGGCAGATCCGGTGCAAATTTGATGTTGCCGGCGGCCAGCACATTGCTCGACACCGTGACGATGGCGGCGCGCGCCAGGAGCTTGCCGGCCGGCGTCTGCACGATCGCATCGCGGTTGCCCCATTCGATGCGGTTGGCGGGCGTCGACAACGACAGCGGCAATTGCTCGGCGAGTTTTGCGATCAGCGTCCCCAGGCCCTGCCGGCAGGCGATGGCGGAATTGCGGTCCTGTGCACGAGCCTTGTCGACGACGGA
>DASWVJ010000203.1:0-15370 GCA_036406295.1 Bradyrhizobium sp. | reverse complement strand
TTCAAGGGAAAGGCGATCTCGGTGCACTGGGAATCGATGTTCACGCGGTCCTCGTTCCAGACACCGGACATGGTCGCGCAGCATCGTCTGCTCAATGATGTGGCCGATCTCCTCGACAAGGGCGTGCTGCGTACCACGCTCGACCAGACCTTTGGCAAGATCAACGCTGCGAACCTGAAGCGCGCGCATGCGCTCTTGGAGAGCGGCAAGTCGCGCGGCAAGATCGTACTGGAGGGATGGTAGCCCCGCTCCCTCCCGTCATTGCGAGCGGAGCGGAAGCAATCCATCTTTCGACTCGCGTTGGCTCCTCGTAATGACGCCGTAGAGTCAGTCTTATCACCCAACAAAAAAAGCGGCGCTTGCGCGCCGCTTTTCAATTCTGTTGGCGAAGAGACCTTACGCCGCTTCGGCTTCTTCCTTCGCCTCGACCGGACCGGAGTCCTTGCCCTTGGCATCGACGTCGCGGTCGACGAATTCGATCACGGCCATCGCGGCGTTGTCGCCGTAGCGGAAGCCGGCTTTGATGATGCGGGTGTAGCCGCCCTGGCGGTCCTTGTAGCGGGGCGCCAGCGTGTCGAACAGTTTCTTGACCTGATCGACGTCGCGCAGCTCGGAGATGGCCTGGCGGCGCAGCGCAAGGCCGCCCTTCTTGCCGAGCGTGACCAGCTTCTCGACGATGGGACGCAGTTCCTTGGCCTTCGGCAGTGTGGTGACGATCTGCTCGTGCTTGATCAGCGCCGCCGCCATGTTGGCGAACATCGCGCGGCGATGCTCGGCCGTGCGGTTGAGCTTGCGGTGAACCCTTCCGTGACGCATTGGACTATTCCTTCTTCAATTCTGTCGCGGTGGTTCAGCGACAATTTCCTCAGGTGGGCTTCCTGCGTTCGCCCATATGTCGGTCCAGGGCGCGCGCTAGCGCGAACCCGGAATCTCGAGATTCCGGATCGCCGCGTCGCGACGTCCGGAATGACGAATGCTCAGTAGTGATCCTCGAAGCGCTTGGCGAGCTCGTCGATGTTCTCCGGCGGCCAGCCCGGCACTTCCATGCCGAGATGCAAGCCCATCTGGGCCAGCACTTCCTTGATCTCGTTCAGCGACTTGCGGCCGAAGTTCGGAGTGCGGAGCATTTCCGCCTCGCTCTTCTGCACGAGGTCGCCGATGTAGACGATGTTGTCGTTCTTCAGGCAGTTGGCCGAACGCACCGACAGCTCGAGCTCGTCCACCTTCTTGAGGAAGGCCGGGTTGAAGGCGAGATCGGGGATGATCTCCTGCGCGACTTCCTTGCGCGGCTCTTCGAAGTTGACGAACACGTTGAGCTGGTCCTGCAGGATGCGCGCGGCATAGGCGACCGCGTCATCCGGCGTGACCGCGCCGTTGGTTTCGATGGTCATGGTCAGCTTGTCGTAGTCGAGGATCTGGCCCTCGCGGGTGTTCTCGACCTTGTAGGAGACCTTGCGGACCGGCGAGTACAGGCTATCGACCGGGATCAGGCCGATCGGCGCGTCCTCGGGCCGGTTACGCTCGGCGGGCACGTAGCCCTTGCCGGTCGAGACCGTGAACTCCATGCGGATCTCGGCGCCATCGTCCAGCGTGCAGAGCTGCAGTTCCGGATTGAGCACGGTGACGTCGCCGACAGTCTGGATGTCGCCGGCGGTGACCACGCCCGGGCCGCTCTTCTTCACGACCATGCGCTTGGGGCCTTCGCCCTGCATCTTGATCGAGATGTCCTTGATGTTGAGCACGATGTCGGTGACGTCCTCGCGAACGCCCGCGATCGAGGAGAACTCGTGCAGCACGCCGTCGATGTGCACCGACTGCACGGCGGCGCCCTGCAGCGAGGAGAGCAGGATGCGGCGCAGCGCATTGCCGAGCGTCTGGCCGAAGCCGCGCTCGAGCGGCTCAGCCACCAGCGTTGCATAGCGGGTCGCATCCGGTCCCGGCGCGACCTGCAACTTGTTCGGTCGGATCAGTTCTTGCCAATTTTTCTGGATCGTCACTGTTTTTCACCCATACGGGCCGGCCGATTTGCGCTTCAAATCGCCGGCGTTGGAGTCCCGCGGATCAGATCCGCGTCGTACAATTCCAAAAACCATCGCGAGGCGGAGCGGCCGCCGCGCGACTCCTCAACAAATCAAACGCGCCGGCGCTTGCGCGGACGGCAACCATTGTGCGGGATCGTGGTCACGTCGCGGATCGAGGTGACGGTGAAGCCCGCAGCCTGCAGCGCACGAAGCGCCGACTCACGGCCGGAACCCGGACCGGCCACTTCCACTTCCAGCGTGCGCATGCCGTGTTCCTGCGCCTTCTTGGCGACGTCTTCGGCGGCGACCTGTGCGGCATAGGGCGTCGACTTGCGCGAGCCCTTGAAGCCCATCGTGCCCGCCGACGACCAGGCAATCGCGTTGCCCTGCGCGTCGGTGATGGTGATGGTCGTGTTGTTGAACGACGAATTCACATGCGCGATGCCGGAGGCGATATTCTTGCGTTCGCGACGGCGGACGCGGGTGGCTTCCTTGCCCATTGACTACCTTTCCTGAGATCTCAACACCGCCGTAATGCCAGCGGCTACACCGAAAAACACGAGTGGCTGACAGCGAGCAGCGAACGGAGCCTATTCGCCGTTCCCTGTTCGCTGTTGGCCAAATTACTTCTTCTTGCCGGCGATCGCCTTGGCCGGCCCCTTGCGCGTGCGCGCATTGGTGTGGGTGCGCTGGCCGCGTACCGGCAGGCCGCGACGATGACGCAGGCCGCGATAGCAGCCGAGGTCCATCAGGCGCTTGATGTTGATGCCGACCTCGCGACGAAGATCGCCCTCGACGAGGTAGTCGCGGTCGATCACTTCGCGGATCTGCAGCACTTCCTGGTCGCTGAGCTGGCTGACGCGGCGATCCAGCGGAATCTTCACCTTCTCCATGATCTCGGAGGCGTTCTTCTGGCCAATGCCATGGATGTACTGAAGCGCGATCAGCACGCGCTTGTTGGTCGGGATATTGACGCCGGCGATACGGGCCACGGACTTCTCTCCTGTCACCGGCCGTCGGGGCCGGAATTTCTGAATTTCTGCTAGCTCGGGCGGATGTCCACAAACGCGAACACGACGCCCTAACCCCTTGGTTTCCCGGGGCCCGGCATCGTCTGATAACTATCCGATCTGGATGCGGGGCTTATTAAGGGATTCAAGCGGGTTTCGTCAACCGATTCTAACGCTTAGCTCGCCTTTTCGTGACCTTTTTGCCCGCTTTCGGGGCCTTCCGGGCTCCCTTACGCTTGGCGGCCTTGGCCAGCTTCTTTGTGGCCTTCTTGACGGCCCTTTTTGCCCCTTTGGCGGCCTTCCGGGCCGCCTTGGCGGGCTTTTTGGCCGCCTTCGCGGCCTTCCTGGGAGCCTTGCTGGGAACCTTGGCCCGCTTGGCGGCCGCCTTTTTGGCGGCGGCCTTGGCGTCGGTGGCCGCTACGGCTGCCAGAATCCGGTTAATTTCGCTTGTGACCTGCTCGATGGTCATCATGCCGTCGACGGTCAGCAGCTTCCGACGTTCCGAATAATAATGGATCAGCGGCTCCGTCAGCGACCGGTATTGGGCAAGGCGCTTGGCCAGCACTTCGGGGGTGTCGTCGGTGCGGACTTCCTCGCCGCGGGCGCGCATTTCGGCAACCCGGGTCTCGACCCGCTGCAGCAGCGCGCTTTCGTTGACACGCAGTTCGACCACCGCATCGAGCTTGATGTGCTTTTCCTTCAGCAGCTCGTCGAGGGCGGCCGCCTGCGGCACCGTGCGCGGAAAGCCATCAAGGATGAAGCCATTCTTCATGTCGGGCTGGTCGAGACGGTCCGAGATGATGCCGATCACGATCTCGTCCGAGACGAGACCACCGCTTGCCATGATCTCCTTGGCCTGCAGGCCGACTGGCGTGCCGGCGGCGACAGCCGCGCGCAGCATCTCGCCGGTGGAGAGCTGGACGATGCCGTGCTTGGCCACCAGGCGCTGCGCCTGGGTGCCCTTGCCGGCACCCGGCGGTCCGAGAAGAATCAGTCGCATTGTTTCGCCCCCCGGCTAGGTGAGCGAAAGCACGCACACCCGATTAGAAGTTTGCGACGCGCCGCGCCCCTTAGCGGCGGCGTCCGCGCAGTTTGGATTTGCGGATCAGTCCTTCGTACTGATGCGCCAGCAGATAGCCCTGAACCTGCGCCACCGTGTCCATGGTGACACTGACCACGATCAAAAGCGACGTACCACCAAAGTAGAACGGCACCGAGGCGTAGGAGATCAGGATCTCCGGGATCAAGCAGACGATCGCGAGATAGATCGCGCCCAGCACCGTGATGCGCGACAGCACATAGTCGATGTACTCGGCCGTGCGCTCGCCAGGACGGATACCCGGAATGAAGCCGCCATGCTTCTTCAGATTGTCCGCGGTCTCGGTCGGGTTGAACACGATCGCGGTGTAGAAAAAGGCGAAGAACACGATCAGCGCCAAATACAGCAACAGGAACAGCGGCCGGCCGTGGCTGAGCTGCGTGACGAGCCACTGCATCCATTCCGGCCCCCTGCCGACGTTGAAGTTGGCGACCGTGGTCGGCAACAGCAGCAGCGACGAGGCGAAAATCGGCGGGATGACGCCCGAGGTGTTGAGCTTGAGAGGCAGATGCGAGGACTGGCCCTCGAACATCTTGTTGCCGACCTGGCGCTTCGGATACTGGATCAACAGGCGGCGCTGCGCGCGCTCCATGAAGACGATGAAGGCAATCACGGCAACCGCCATGATGATCACGATCAGGATCAGGCCGGTCGACAGCGCGCCCTGACGGCCGAGTTCCAGCATGCTCGCCAGCGCCGACGGCAACTCGGCGACGATGCCGGCCATGATGATCAGCGAGATGCCGTTGCCGATACCACGCGAAGTGATCTGCTCGCCGAGCCACATCAGGAACATGGTGCCGCCGGTCAGCGTGATCGTGGTCGACAGCAGGAAGAACATGCCGGGTTCACTGACCACGTTGCCCGCGCCCTGCAAGCCGACGGCGATGCCGTAGGACTGGAACGTGGCAAGAATGACCGTGAGATAGCGGGTGTACTGATTGAGCGTCTTGCGGCCCGCCTCGCCTTCCTTCTTCAGCGCCTCGAGCTGCGGCGAGACCGTGGTCAGCAGCTGGATGATGATCGATGCCGAGATGTACGGCATGATGTTCAGCGCGAAGATCGCCATGCGGTTGATGCCGCCGCCAGCGAACATGTTGAACATGCCGAGGATGCCGCCCGCCTGCGAGCGAAACACCTGGTCCCAGATGTTGGGGTCGATGCCGGGCAGCGGGATGTAGGTGCCGAGCCGATAAACAAGCAGCGCACCCAGCGTGAACCAGATGCGCTTCTTCAGCTCTTCGGCCTTGGCCAGCGCGCCGAAGTTGAGGTTTGCCGCAAGTTGTTCTGCTGCTGAGACCATGTCTTTGGCTTTCTCCCGCGCGCCCCCTGCTGCCGCACCTTCCGGACCCGGACCCTCAGCAGTCGCCGGATATTATCTGGTATCCGGCTTCGATAAGTCCATTGTTCCGGCAGGCAAATTGCCCGCGGGGCGCGGGCAAATGACGCAGATGTTACGCCGCCTTGCCTTCGTCTTCCTTGGCCGGCGCCAGGATCTTGACCGAGCCGCCCGCCTTCTCGACCGCCGCGATGGCGGACTTGGAGGCGCCGTGGACCTCGATATTCAGCTTGGCCTTGAGCTCGCCGCGGCCGAGCAGCCGCACGCCCGCCTTGGCGCGGCGCAGCACGCCGGCCTTGACCAGCGACTCCGCATTCACGGTGTCCTTGGTGTCGATCTGCTTCGCATCCACGGCCTGCTGCAGGCGGTCGAGATTGATTTCGGCGAACTCGACGCGGAACACGTTGTTGAAGCCGCGCTTGGGCAGACGGCGATGCAGTGGCATCTGGCCGCCTTCAAAGCCCTTGATACGCACGCCCGAGCGCGCGGTCTGGCCCTTGCCGCCGCGGCCGGCCTGCTTGCCCTTGCCTGAACCGATGCCGCGGCCGACGCGCATGCGCTTCTTGCGCGAGCCGGCGTTGTCGGCGATATCGCTGAGCTTCATCGCCCTTCTCCTATCGATTACTTGTCGCCGACGATGCGGACGATGTGTTGAACCTTGGCGATCATGCCGCGAACTTCCGGGGTGTCCGGCAGTTCGGCTGTGCGGCCGATCTTGTTGAGCTTGAGGCCGATCAGGGTCGAGCGCTGCGAGTGATGGCGGCGGATTGCGCTGCCGGTCTGCTCGACCTTGATCGTCTTTGCGGCCTTGGCCATGACTTCACTCCGATCGAAACGTTTAGTCCGCCGCTGCCTCGGCGTCGCCGCCGACGCGGCGCGACTGCAGGGTGGATACCTTGATATTGCGGCGCGCCGCGACCGACCGCGGTGAGTCCTGGTGCTTCAGCGCGTTGAAGGTGGCGCGAACCATGTTGTAGGGGTTCGACGAGCCGATCGACTTGGCGACCACGTCCTGGATGCCGAGCGTCTCGAACACCGCGCGCATCGGGCCGCCGGCGATGATACCGGTACCGGCGGGAGCTGCGCGCAGATAGACGCGGCCGGCGCCGTGACGGCCGAAGATGTCGTGGTGCAGCGTGCGGCCCTCGCGCAGCGCGACGCGCGTCAGGTTGCGCTTGGCCGACTCGGTCGCCTTGCGAATCGCTTCCGGCACTTCGCGCGCCTTGCCGTGGCCGAAACCGACCCGGCCCTTCTGGTCGCCGATCACGACCAGCGCCGCAAAGCCGAAGCGCTTGCCGCCCTTGACGACCTTCGCCACGCGATTGATGTGGACGAGCTTGTCGACGAACTCGCTGTCGCGCTCCTCGCGCTCCCTGCTCCGTTCGCGTCCGCGTTCACCTGCCATGGTGTTTTCCAATCTCTACGGGGCCGATGCCCCTGTCCTTGTAAGTGTTCAATCTCGTTAGAAGCTCAATCCGCTCTCGCGTGCAGCATCCGCGAGCGCCTTGACGCGCCCGTGAAAGAGATAGCCGCCGCGATCGAACACGACTTCCTTGACGCCCTTCTGCACGGCACGCTCGGCAAGCAGCTTGCCGACCGCCTTGGCCGCGTCGATGTCGGCGCCGGTCTTGCCGGCGTCGCGCAGGGTCTTCTCCAGCGACGAGGCAGAAGCGACCGTCTCGCCCTTCTGGTCGTCGATGACCTGGGCATAGATGTGCTTCGACGAGCGGAACACCGAAAGACGCGGACGGCCATTGGCCGAGCGGCGCAGTGCAAGGCGCACGCGCTTCTTGCGCCGGGCATTCGTAACCTTCAATTGCGACATGACCGGCTCCGTTACTTCTTCTTGCCTTCCTTGCGGAAGATGAATTCACCCGCGTACTTCACGCCCTTGCCCTTGTAGGGCTCCGGCGGACGGTAGGCGCGGATTTCCGCCGCCACCTGGCCGACGCGCTGCGGGTCGCTGCCCACGATGGTGATCTCGGTCGGCTTCGGCACGGTGACCGTGATGCCTTCCGGGATCGGGTAGACGACGTCGTGGCTGTAGCCGAGCGCGAGCTGCAGGTTCTTGCCCTGCATCGCGGCGCGGTAGCCGACGCCGGTGATCTCGAGCTTGCGCTCGAAACCCTTGGTGACGCCCTCGACGAGGTTGGCGACCTGGGCACGCGCAGTGCCGTACATCGCCCGCGCGCGATTGGTGTCGTGGCGGGGATTGAACTTCACCTGGCCGTTCTCGAACTTCACTTCGACGTCGTCATGCGCGACGAAGGAAAGCGTGCCCTTGGGGCCCTTCATCTTCACCGTCTGCCCTTCGACGGTCGCCGTCACACCGGACGGGATCGCCACAGGCCGTTTGCCAACACGTGACATTGCTCAATCCCTTCTCAGAACACCGTGAAGAGAATTTCACCGCCCACGTTCGCGTCGCGCGCGGCGTGGTCGGCCATGATTCCCTTCGGCGTCGACAACACCGAAATGCCGAGACCGTTGTTCACGCGCGGCAGGTTCTTCACCGAGGCGTAAACGCGGCGGCCCGGCTTGGACACGCGCTCGATCTCGCGGATGACCGGCTCGCCGTCGAAATACTTCAGCTCGATCTCGAGCTCGCTGCGGCCGGACGAATGCTCCACGCTGGCATAGCCGCGGATGTAGCCTTCCGTCTTCAGCACCTCGAGCACATTGGCGCGCATCTTCGAGCCGGGGCTCGTGACCTTGGACTTGGAACGCATCTGCGCGTTGCGGATGCGGGTGATCAGATCGCTGATCGGATCGTGCGTCGACATGTCCGATCCCTCCTTACCAGCTCGACTTCACGAGCCCGGGAACCAGGCCCCTGGAGCCGAGTTCACGCAGCGCGATGCGGCTGAGCTTGTTCTTGCGATAGTTCGAGCGCGGCCGGCCGGACAGCTCGCAGCGGTTGCGGATCCGGGTCGCCGACGAATTGCGCGGCAGCTCGGCGAGCTTCAGGGTGGCGGCGAACCGCTCCTCCATCGGCTTCTTCTTGTCGGCGATGATCGCCTTCAGCCTCGCGCGCTTGGCCGCAGCATTCTTCGTCATGCGCTTGCGCCGGTTGTTCTTCTCGATCGCACTCTTCTTTGCCATCTAGGGCTCCTGAGTATCCGCGTTTGAGGGGCTTTGGCGGCCGCTCACTGCCGGAACGGGAAATTGAAAAGGGTCAACAAGGCCCTCGCCTCGTCGTCGGTCTTGGCCGTGGTGCAGACAGTGATGTCCATGCCGCGGGCTTCCGAGACCTTGTCGAAGTCGATCTCGGGGAAAATGATGTGCTCCTTGATGCCGAGCGAGTAGTTGCCGCGGCCGTCGAAGCTCTTCGGGTTCAAGCCGCGGAAGTCGCGCACGCGGGGCAGCGCCACGTTCACCAGGCGGTCGATGAACTCGTACATTTTGGCCTTGCGCAGCGTAACCTTGCAGCCAATCGGCTGGTTCTCGCGCAGCTTGAAGGTCGCAATGGCGATGCGCGAATAGGTCACGATCGCCTTCTGGCCCGCGATCTGCGACAGCTCGGCAGCCGCCGTCTCGGCCTTCTTGCGGTCGTTGACGGAATCGCCGACGCCCATGTTGAGCACGACCTTGTCCAGGCGCGGAACCTGCATCACGTTCTTGTAGCCGAACTTCTCGGTCAGCTTGGCGCGCATGCTCCGGTCATATTCCGCGCGAAGGCGCGGCACGTAAGCGGTCTCAGCCATCGATCTCTGCTCCCGAGCTCTTGGCAATGCGGACCTTCTTGCCATCGGCCTGAATCTTGAAGCCCACCCGGGTCGGTTTCCCGTCCTTGCCGAGATAGGCGATGTTGGACAAATGGATCGGCGCTTCCTTGGAGATGATGCCGCCTTCCTGGTTCTGGGTCTGCTTCTGGTGGCGCTTGACCATGTTGACGCCGCGCACCAGCGCGGTGCTGTCGTCGGGACGCACCTCGAACACCTCGCCGGTCCGGCCCTTGTCGCGGCCGGACAGCACGATCACCTTGTCGCCCTTGCGGATCTTGGCAGCCATCACAGCACCTCCGGCGCAAGCGAAATGATCTTCATGTGGTTCTTGGCGCGCAACTCGCGCGGCACCGGCCCGAAGATACGGGTGCCGACCGGCTCCGACTGGTTGTTGATCAGCACGGCGGCGTTGCGGTCGAAGCGGATGACCGAGCCGTCGGGACGGCGGATGTCCTTGCGGACACGCACCACCACGGCCTTCATCACGTCGCCCTTCTTCACCTTGCCGCGCGGAATGGCTTCCTTGATCGACACAACGATAACGTCGCCCACGGTGGCATAGCGGCGCTTGGAGCCTCCAAGCACCTTGATGCACATGACACGGCGTGCGCCTGAATTATCGGCCACGTCGAGGTTGGTCTGCATCTGAATCATTGATGCACCTCGTCCTCTTTCTGCGCTTTGTCGCGCTCAAAATTCCCCTGACTGAAGTCCGGCTCTACGCCGGATATCGTCAGGCCGTTTTCTTCTGTTCGCCCCGGACCACGGTCCAGCGCTTCAGCTTCGAGATCGGCTTGCTCTCCTCGATCCATACCGTGTCGCCCGGCTTGAACTGGTTGTTCTCGTCGTGCGCGTGGTAGTTCTTGGAGCGGCGGATCGTCTTCTTGTAGATCGGATGGGTGAAGCGGCGATCGACGCGCACCACCACCGTCTTGGCTTGCTTGTCGCTGACGACCACGCCCTGAAGGGTACGTTTCGGCATAATTTAAGGCCTCTTACTTCTTCTTCGCGCGCTGCTCGGCAGCGATGGTCTTGATGCGGGCGATGTCACGGCGCGCCTCGCGCATCCGCGAGGTGTTCTCCAGCTGCCCGGTGGCGCGCTGGAAGCGCAGGTTGAAGCGCTCCTTCTTCAGGCTGAGGACGGCGTCCTCCCTCTGATCGTCGGTCATCGCGCGGACGTCTTCGACTTTCATCTGAGCCATCTTCCGTTACTCCGCGATACGCGCGACGAAGCGCGTCTTGATCGGCAGCTTGGCGGCGGCGAGCGCGAGCGATTCCCTGGCGGTCTGCTCATTCACGCCGTCGATCTCGAACATCACGCGGCCGGGCTTGATCCGCACCACCCAGTATTCGGGGGTGCCCTTGCCCGAGCCCATGCGCACTTCAGCGGGCTTCTTCGACACCGGCACGTCCGGGAACACGCGGATCCAGACGCGGCCGGCACGCTTCATGTGGCGGGTCAGCGCACGGCGGGCGGCTTCGATCTGCCGCGCGGTGACGCGATCGGGCTCCATCGCCTTCAGGCCGTACTGGCCGAAGGACAGCGCTGCGCCCGAAGACGCGACGCCGCGGATACGGCCCTTGTGCGCCTTCCGGAACTTCGTTTTCTTTGGTTGCATCATGGCTTTACGCCCTCAAACTCTCTGTTCGGTTCAGGCAGCGTCGCGGCGCGGACGCGAGCCCTCGCCCTCGGCCATCTTCTTGTCCTGGGCCATCGGATCGTGCTCGAGGATCTCGCCCTTGAAGATCCAGACCTTGACGCCGCAGGTGCCGAAGGTCGTGAACGCGGTGGCAACGCCGTAGTCGACGTCGGCGCGCAGCGTGTGCAGCGGCACGCGGCCCTCGCGATACCACTCCATGCGGGCGATTTCGGCGCCGCCGAGACGGCCCGAGCAGTTGATGCGGATGCCTTCGGCACCCAGACGCATCGCCGACTGCACCGCGCGCTTCATGGCGCGGCGGAACGCAACGCGGCGCTCGAGCTGCTGGGCGATCGACTCGGCGACCAGCGTGGCGTCGAGCTCGGGCTTGCGGATTTCGACGATGTTGATGACGACGTCGGAATCGGTGATCTCGGCGACCTTCTTGCGCAGCTTGTCGATGTCGGCGCCCTTCTTGCCGATCACCACGCCCGGACGGGCCGAGTGGATGGTGACGCGGCACTTCTTGTGCGGACGTTCGATCACGATGCGGGCGACAGCGGCCTGCTTGAGTTCCTTGTGCAGGATCTCGCGGATCCTGACGTCCTCATGCAACAGCTTGCCGTACTCGCTCTTGCCGGCAAACCAGCGGGAATCCCAGGTCCGGTTGATGCCGAGACGCAGCCCGATCGGATTGATCTTTTGACCCATCGTTTTCTCCTGCGCCCTTAAGCGCCAGCCTCGGCCTCGACCTGACGAACCACGATGGTCAGGTGCGAGAACGGTTTGTAGATACGGCCCGAACGGCCACGGCCGCGCGGGGCGAAACGCTTCATCACGATGCCGTTGCCGACATGGGCCTCGGCGACGACGAGATCGTCGACATCGAGGTCATGGTTGTTCTCGGCGTTCGCGATCGCCGACTCCAGGCACTTCTTGACGTCGACCGCGATCCGCTTGCGCGAGAACTGCAGGTCGGCAAGCGCGGCCGAAGCCTTGCGGCCGCGGATCAGCTGCGCGACAAGATTGAGCTTCTGCGGCGAAACCCGCAGCATCCTGGCGACTGCCTTGGCCTCGTTATCGGCGAGGCTCCGTTCGCGCTTTGGTTTGCTCATCGCTTAATCCTCAAGCCTTCTTGGCTTTCTTGTCGCCCGAGTGGCCGTGGAAGGTACGGGTCGGCGAGAACTCACCGAACTTGTGACCCACCATTTCCTCGTTGACCGACACCGGCACGTGCTTCTGGCCGTTGTAGACGCCGAACGTCAGGCCCACGAACTGCGGCAGGATGGTCGAGCGGCGGCTCCAGATCTTGATCACGTCGTGACGGCCGGACGCACGCGCCGCATCTGCCTTCTTCAGCAGCGAGGCTTCGACGAACGGGCCTTTCCAGACTGAACGAACCATGTCCGGTGTTCCTTACTTCTTCCGCTTGTGGCGGCTTAGGAGAATGAATTTGTCGGTCGACTTGTTGGACCGGGTCTTCTTGCCCTTGGTCGGCTTGCCCCACGGGGTGACCGGGTGACGGCCGCCCGAGGTGCGGCCTTCGCCGCCGCCGTGCGGGTGATCGATCGGGTTCATGACGACGCCGCGGTTGTGCGGGCGCCAGCCCATCCAGCGGGTACGGCCGGCCTTGCCGATCGAGATGTTCATGTGGTCGGGGTTCGACACCGCGCCGATGGTGCCGCGGCAACGGCCGTGCACGAGGCGCTGCTCGCCCGAGTTCAGGCGGATGATGACATAGTCCTGGTCGCGGCCGACGATCTGGGCGTAGGTGCCGGCGGAGCGCGCCAGCTGGCCGCCCTTGCCGATCTTCAGCTCGATGTTGTGCACGATGGTGCCGACCGGCATGTTGCCGAGCGGCATGACGTTGCCCGGCTTCACGTCGACATAGGCGCCCGCGATCACGGTGTCGCCCACGGCCAGACGCTGCGGCGCCAGGATATAGGCCTGCTCGCCGTCGGCATACTTCACGAGCGCAATGAACGCGGTGCGGTTCGGATCATATTCCAGCCGCTCGACAACAGCGGCGACGTCAACCTTGTCGCGCTTGAAGTCGACCAGCCGATAGGTCTTCTTGTGGCCGCCGCCGCGAAAGCGCACGGTGATGCGGCCGTTGTTGTTGCGGCCGCCGGTCGAGAGCTTGCCCTCGGTCAGCGCCTTCACCGGCTTGCCCTTGTAGAGCGCCGAGCGATCGACCATCACCAGCTGGCGCTGGCCCGGCGTCGTGGGGTTGAATGTCTTCAGTGCCATTGACGTTACGCCTTATAGACCGGTGGTGACGTCGATGCGGTGGCCCTCTTCGAGGGTCACGATCGCCCGCTTCACGTCCGACTGCGAACCGAAATTGCCGCGGAACATCTTGGTCTTGCCCTTGCGGACCAGCGTGTTCACGCTCTTGACCTTGACGTCGAACAGTTTCTCGACGGCTTCCTTGATCTGCGGCTTGGTCGCCTTGGCCGAGACCTTGAACAGCACCTTGTTATGCTCGGAGGCAAGCGTCGCCTTTTCCGTGATAACCGGAGCCACGATGACGTCGTAATGGCGCGGATCGATGGTCGTCATTTGAAGCGCGCCTCCAGCGCATCGACCGCCGCCTTGGTCAGCACCAGCTTCTGACGGCGAAGAATGTCATAGACGTTGATGCCCTGGATCGGCAGCACGTCGATGTTGGGAATGTTGCGCGCGGCATTGGCGAAGCCGGCATTGAGCTCGGCGCCGTCGATGATCAGCGCGTTGGTCAGGCCCAGCCCCGAGAAGTTGCCGACCAGGACCTTGGTCTTGCCTTCCTTGATCTGCGCGTTGTCGATCACGACGAGCCCGCCGTCTTTCGCCTTTGCGGACAGCGCATGCTTGAGCGCCAGCGCGCGGACCTTCTTCGGCAGGTCCGTGGCGTGCGAACGCACCACCGGGCCGAACGCACGGCCGCCGCCGCGGAACTGCGGCACGCGGGCCGAGCCGTGACGGGCGCCGCCGGTGCCCTTCTGCTTGTACATCTTCTTGCCGGTACGCCAGATCTCGGCGCGGCCCTTGGCCTTGTGCGTGCCGGCCTGGCGCTTGTTGAGCTGCCACTGCACGCAGCGCGCGATGATGTCGGCGCGCGGCTCGAGACCAAAGATGGCATCGGACAGCTGCACGGAGCCGGCTTCCTTGCCTTCAAGCGTTGTGACCTTCAGTTCCATCTCACGCGCCCTCCTTCTCGGCCGGCGCTTCCGCAGCCTCGCCCGCGACCTTGAACTTGCCGGGCTTCGGCGCTTCCTTCGGCAGCGGCTTCTTGATGGCGTCGCGGACACGGATCCAACCGCCCTTGGAGCCGGGAACGGCACCTTCGACGAGGATCAGGCCGCGCTCAACATCGGTCGAGACCACGCGCAGGTTCAGCGTGGTAATGCGGTCGACGCCCATGTGGCCGGGCATCTTCTTGTTCTTGAAGGTCTTGCCGGGGTCCTGACGGCCGCCGGTCGAACCGATCGAGCGGTGCGAGATCGACACGCCGTGGGTGGCACGCAGGCCGCCGAAATTCCAGCGTTTCATGCCGCCGGCAAAGCCCTTGCCGACCGAGGTGCCGGTCACGTCGACGAACTGGCCGGGCACGAAATGATCGGCCTGGATCTCCGCGCCGACCGGGATCAGAGCGTCCTGCGAGACGCGGAATTCCGCGAGCTTGCGCTTCGGCTCGACCTTGGCGGCGGCGAACTGGCCGCGCTCGGCCTTCGGCATGTAGACGGTCTTGCGGGAGCCGGCACCGAGCTGCAGCGCAACGTAACCGTTCTTCTCGGTCGTGCGGTGGCCCAGCACCTGGCAATTACCCAGCTTCAGCACGGTCACAGGGATGTGCTCGCCGGTCTCCGTAAAGACCCGCGTCATCCCGACCTTCTGTGCGATCACTCCGGAGCGCATCGTCGTGCTTCCTGTTCCTTCTGTCCGCTAACCGCGAACTTGATCCAAAAACGTTAGAGCTTGATCTCGACGTCGACACCGGCGGCCAGGTCGAGCTTCATCAGGGCATCGACGGTCTGCGGGGTCGGGTCGACAATGTCGAGGAGGCGCTTGTGAGTGCGCATCTCGAATTGCTCGCGGCTCTTCTTGTCAACGTGCGGCGAACGGTTGACGGTGAACTTCTCGATGCGGGTCGGCAGCGGAATGGGTCCGCGCACCTGGGCACCGGTACGTTTGGCCGTGTTCACGATCTCGCGGGTCGACGTATCGAGGATTCGATGGTCGAACGCCTTGAGTCGGATGCGAATATTCTGGCCGTTCATTGCCGTATCTCTTTCTTCGTCGCTGCTGTGCGAATAGCGAGTGGAGAACAGCGGGTGATGACCACCCGCTGTTTCCTTCATTCCACCGTTACTCGATGATGGCTGCGACGACGCCGGCGCCGACGGTGCGGCCGCCTTCGCGGATCGCGAACCGCAGCTTCTCTTCCATCGCGATCGGCACGATCAGGTGCACTTCCATGGCGATGTTGTCGCCCGGCATCACCATCTCGGTGCCTTCCGGCAGGTGCACGACACCGGTCACGTCGGTGGTGCGGAA
>DASWVJ010000202.1:0-8668 GCA_036406295.1 Bradyrhizobium sp. | reverse complement strand
CGCTTCGATCGCTGGTCGTCCCTGACATATTCCTGCTACATGCTGCATATTCCGGTTGCGACCGTGATCATCACCTTGGGCTCGCGCCTGCTTCCCTTGACCTCGCCGAATGAAAGGCTGGCCCTTGCTCCGGTGGCGGTCGTCGTTCTGGCCTTCGCGAGCGTCGTTTCGCTGCGCACGTTCGAAGATCCGCTGCGACGATATCTGACCGAGGCCTACGACCGCCGCCGCACCGCCCGACACGACCCGGCTCCGGCAATGCCGCGGCAGGAGAACACCTGATGACGGTGGTGGAACAGGTATCGGCAAGCCCGGCGCCATTGAGCCGGGCACATGCGCCGGCAAAGAGCCGCGACGATGTCATCGATTCCATGCGCGGGATCGCCATTTTGATGGTGATCGGCATTCACTCGCTGTCGCAGCCGCTGGACGCTGCCTGGACCAAGTCGCTCGATGCGGCCCTGCGGCCGTGCGTACCGGTCTTTCTGTTCGCTTCCGGATATCTCACGGCGCTTTCCGGCCGCGTGCCGCTGGGCAGGCGGTTGAAGGCGGCCATGATCCCTTACGCGATCGCATTTGCCGCCGCCTACGCCTACATGGCGCAGCATAACCCGGCGATGGACCACCGTATCGGTACGGCGCTCATCCGGTTTGGGCTGGGCTATGTGTTCGTCTACTATTACGTCTTCGTCTATGTCTGCTGCACGATCGGCCTGTGGCTGGTCTATGCGGCCGCCGGAACCGGAAATCAGGAGTCAAACAGGCGCCTTGCCATTCTGCTGATCCTCTCGATCGGGTACGGCCTGCTTGCCGGAAGCTATCTCGACCCGTCCCTGTCGGCGCTCGGTGTTTCCGATGCATTGCTGGACGAGATCCGCACGCGCAACATCCTTTTCTGGTTCTCGTTTGTCGCGCTCGGCGCGCTGACCGCGATGTTCCCCGACGTCACCGCACGAAGCGTACGCCGCTGGCTGCTTTGCGCCATGGCGGCGGCGTGGCTGATCTATGCCGGTGTCCGTATCCTTGGTCTCGGCGATGCCGCGGTTTACGACTCCATGGCCTTCTTTCTTTATTCCGCGCTGTTCTGCGTCGTACTGTTCTCCCTGCAACCGAATTCGCCGCTGCTCGCGTGGCTCGGATCGGGCAGCTATTTCATCTATCTCTGGCACATCTTCATCATCATGGCGTTGCGCGACCATACGGCGATTCGTCAGCTTGGTGGCTTCTCCGGCTTTGCGATCGCCTGCAGCCTGACCATCGTGCTGATTGCCGCCGCCCTGCTCGCCGTCCGGCAGCTCGCGCCTCCGCGCATCTGCCGCTGGCTGGGGGCGTGACAGATGCTGCTGAAGCACACCCTGCTCTATCTGCCCGCTCAGCTCGTAGGACCGTTATTCCAGCTCATCGCGATGATCGTGTGGACGCACGTCGTCAACGAGCACACGCTGGGCATCATCACCCTCATCACGGCGACGCATGAACTGCTCCAGATCGGCTTCCTTGCCTGGTGGTCGCAATACGCACTGCGGTTCCTCGGCCGATATGAGGATGCCAACGACGCGCCGCGCTTCCATCGCACCGAGAATGCGGTTCTGCTGGCATCGATTGCACTACAGAGCGCGGTCGCCGTGGGCGTACTGCTGCTCGTGATCCTCCCCGACGCCAGGACAGGCCTTCTCCTCGCAGCCATCGCCTATGTAACGACCCGATCCCTCAGTCTCTACATTGGCGAGCGGGCGCGAGCGCGACAGCAGATCCGGATCTACACGATCCAGCAGGTCGTCGGGCCATCCATCGGATTTTTCATTGGCCTCGCATTGATCGCTCTGTTTGGCCAATCGGCGGAATGGCCGCTTGCAGGCTACGCCATTGCGCAGTTGATCGCGGTCCTCGTCGTTCTGCCCGGCCTTAGCCGCGGCAACAACCTGTGGCCGATCGACCGGGAAATCGTCGTGCATGCGCTGCGCTACGGCACTCCCCTGATCGTCGGCGGCGCGCTCGGCTGGATCGGCCTCAATGCGTCGCGCTTCATCATCAACGAAATGTCGGGCGTCGCCGCAGCCGGATTGTTCGCGGTCGGTTATGGCCTTGGCCAACGTGCCGCTGCGGTCGCAGCCATGCTGGTGACGGCCGCCGCATTTCCCCTCGCGGTCAAGAGCATGGAACAGGACGGCTGTCAGGCCGGTATGCGTCAACTCTCCGCCAACAGCGCGCTCCTGGCCGCGATCCTGGCGCCAAGCCTCACCGGCATCTTCATGCTGAGGATGGAGATCGTGCATTTGCTGATCGCCCTGCCATTCCAGCCGGTCACGCTCGCCATTCTGCCGCTGTCCACCCTCGCCGGCGCAATCCGCAACCTGCGCGCCCATTTCGGCGATCAGGTCTTTCTCCTGCACAACCGCACGCGCTGGATGATGGCGGTTGCCGCAATCGATGCGTCGATGACCGTGGTGCTGAGCGTTCTGTTCCTGCCGCGCTGGGGACTTGCCGGCGTGGCCAGCGCCACCGTGCTGGCGGCGCTGGCCGGCGCCATCGTCAGTTTCTCGATCGGGTTCGCACGGTTCGGACTGACTCTGCCGGTCGGCCATCTCCTGCGCATCGCATTGGCCACCATTGCCATGGCGGCATTGCTGCGGATGTTTCCCGAAGCCCGGACGCCTGCCGCACTGGCGGCGCATGTGACGGCCGGCGCCGCCACCTATTTCGCGGCGCTTTGCCTGCTCTATGCACCGTCACTGATACGGATGCTCCGTCCACGCCCGCAACATTCCAGCGCATGAACGGACTGGCCACGCCGACGATCACGCCTTCCTTGCCCGCTCGAACGCTCGCGCCATCGCATACCAGAGCGGCTTTCGTTGCATCGACGAGTCGAACGGCAGAGGCCGCGGCAACCGCTGCGCCAGCGGATCCTTCTTCTTCGCAGCGTCCGTGTAGAACGAATAGTTGTCGGCGAGTTCCCACGCGATCACCATCTTGACCGCGGGAATGCGCAGCACATTGGTCAGGAATTTCTCTGCCGTATCGGCGATCATGGCGTCGCGTGTCGCAACATCGTCGGGAAAGGTATCGTCGCGCACGTCGAACTCGGTGAGATAGATGTCGACGCCGCGCGAGGCCAGCGCGTTGACGAACTCGGCAAAGCGCCCGGGATCGTGCGGATAACGCGGCTGCAGATGGCTCTGCAGCCCGACGGCATGCAACGGCACCCCGGCATCCTTCAGTTCGTCCACCAGGCGCAGCAGGCCGCTTCGCACCATCAGGCCGACTTCGTCGTCGCGCTCGCTTTGCGCCTCGTTGAGAACCAGCTTCGTTTTCCTGTCGACCATGGCCACGCGCTCGAAGGCGCGACGGACGTAACCGGTGCCAAACGCGTCGTACCATGGACCCAGCCGATATCCGCCGGGCGCCTTGTGCCCGGGCCAGAACGGTTCGTTAACGACGTCCCATGAATGCAGCTTGCCTGCATAGCGGGCAGCGACTTCCTCGATATAGGCGTCGAAGAACGCCTTGCGCTCGTCGGCGCTCATGCTCCGGACCCACTGCGGGACCCATTCGTTCCAGATCAGGCAATGGCCGCGCATCGGGATGCGGTTGTTCACGCAAAATTGCAGGAGGCGATCGGCACTCTCGAATCGTTTCGGTCCGGGCTGCGGCGCAATGGTTCCCATCTTCATGGCGACATCTGTCGTCACGATGCGTGTCTGAGTCTGGTACAGTTCGCGATAGGCCAGATCCTTGTCGATCACTGGACCTGCGGCCGCACCGAACACGATTCCATTTTTCGCCGCGATAGCGCCAAGACTTTGCGCGGACGGCTGCGCCGCAGACACTTTCCCGTATGAGGCAACACTTGCTCCCGCAATGAGCGCGAGTGCACTTCGCCTTGACCATTGCTGCATGCTTGATCTCTCCGTCACGCCAACGATTTTTCACCACGTCGCAAGTTCGCAACGCGACATCGCCATCGTTGCGACGCAATAGTCCGTTTTCGTGACGACGCCTGCTGGGGGCGATCTTTCGACGCACAGTTCCACTTGCCGAAGCAGTGAGCATGTCGGCGTCAACTGTCATCAGGAGATCGAATGACGGAACCGCAAACGCAATTGCAGCCCAGCCTCACGGTCGATGGAGTGACGATCAATGTTCCATCGCTTCCCGATGCGGTCTCCTCGATCGTGTCAGCCGCGCAGCATGGCGATAACTTCAGCGTCTGCACGCTCAATCTCGATCACATCGTTCAATTGCAGCGGCATGCCAATTTTCGCGCCGCTTATCGACGCGCCAGATTCGTCACGGCGGACGGGTTCCCGATCGTCGTGCTGAGCCGCCTGATGGGCACGCGAATCGAACGGACAACCGGCGCCGATCTCGTCGAGCCGGTTTGCGCAGAAGCCGGCAGGCGAGGATTGTCGATCTTCCTCCTTGGCGCAAACGATCGCACGCTGCAGACGACAGCAAGACGCCTGTCCGAGCGATTCCGGGGACTGCAGATCGCAGGATACATGGCGCCCGGACCGGGATTCGATCCCTATTCCAGGGAGGCCGACACCGCGATCCAGCGAATTCGCGATTCCGGCGCGAGACTTTGCTTCGTCGCGCTCGGCGCGCCGCGGCAGGAGCTGTTCGCGGCACGCTGCATCGACGAACTGAACGGAACCGGCGTGCTCTGCATCGGCGCTGCGCTCGACTTCATTGCCGGGACGCAAACGCGTGCGCCCACTTTCGCAAGGAAGACGGGCCTCGAATGGGCGTGGCGAATGCTTCGCGAGCCGCGACGGCTCGGCCCGCGTTATGTCAGGTGCATGACGGTGGTGCCACGGCTCGTTGCGCGCACCATTCCACAGATCGTCCACGCGCGCATGAGGAAGGCCGCATGACTTCAACGTTGACCCTGTCGCTGCGCGCGCGAAACGCCTCCCGTGGCAAGCCGCGATATCAGATCTGCCTGATCCATCCGTTCGATCCGCGCGGCCAAAAGGTCGGCGGTCTCGAAACCTACATCCGCGACTTCATAACGTTTCATCCCGCAGACACCGACATCCTATTCATCGGCGTGGACTCGACGGGCGATCTGGAGTTGGGGCGGCTTCACCGCCTGACGTTCCGCGGCCGCGCGTTCGACTTCCTGCCGATCCTGCACTATTCCGATCTGCAGGCGCGCGAAGCCGCCCGCAGCATCCGCTCCTCCCTGACCGGTCAATTCTTCGTGGCACTGCTCCGCCACTTCGGCCCGATCGCAAGGCTGATCAGAGCGAGGCGATGCTCGGTCGATCTGCGACGGGTGGAATTCTCCTGGCTGCCGGCAGTCCTGCGACGTCCGTTCGTGCAGATGCTGCACGGCGAAGGCGCGCCCAAGCTGCGGATGGATTCGCTGCTCAGGAAATACGCCTTCATCCACAACGCCGGCGAGCGGTTCGCCGTCGCCACGAGCGAAAAATTTCTTTGCGTCAATCCCCACATCACCGAGCGTCTGCAACGGGCATACCCGCGCCGCAAGGACAAGATCGACACGCTCTGGACGTGGGTCAACACGGATATCTTCAGGCCGCAGCCCTGGCCGTCACGGTCGTCGCCGTTCCAGATCGTGTTCGCGGGCAGACTGGATGAATTCAAGGATCCGCCCCTGATGTTTCGTACCATCGAACGCCTGCGCCAGCGGCTGGACGGCGGCGTGGTGTTTCACTACATCGGCACCAGCGACCCGGACCGGTTTGGCGAGTTCGCCGCTATCGAGGACATCACCGTGCGGCACGGCTTCAAGGATGCCGCAGGAATGGCCGCGACGCTCGCCAGCGCCCATGCGGGTATCCTGACGTCCGAATTCGAAGGCATGCCGCGTTGCGTGCTGGAGACCCTGGCGGTGGGCCGGCCCGTCGTCGCCGTGCATCTGCCTCAACTCGAGTCCGTCATCGATGACGGCGTCAGCGGCTTTCTCGTGCCGCGAACCGGCAGCACCGACGATCTTGTGGAGGCGCTTGCGCAGCGGTTCATCGATGTCCGCAATGCCATCGAGACAGGTGACATGAACCCGGTGCTGATCGCCGAGGCCATCAAGACGTTCACCCCGGGGACCCAACTCGCGCGCGTATTCCGCTATCACCAGGAAATCCAGGATGCGCGCGGATTGACGGTTGCGACGTCAGGCTCCTGAGGTGACGGCTTGAATATCCTGATGCTGACCAGCGAGTTCGCGCCTGCGATAGGCGGAATAGGAACCTATGCGAGTGAAATCGCGGCGGCCGCCGCCCGGCTTGGTGCAAAGGTCACGGTGGTCGCGCCGGACTACGCTCAGCAGACCGCGGTCGACGACGCGTTACGCCCTTTCAAGGTGGTGCGGTTCCGCGGCGGACTTCATTCCATGCGCGACCTGCCAGGCAAGATCGCGCTGGCCCGCCGCAGGGTGCGCGATGACAGCTACGATATCGTCCACGCGGCCGACTGGCCCTTCTTCATTCCGGCCGCGCTCTCCAGGTGGCGAACACCGGCGCGGGTGCTGATGACGGTGCACGGCACCGAGATCAACGAGACGCAGACGCCGCTCAAGCGCGCGGCGATCCGCGGCGCCGGCGTGTTCGGAACGCGGACGGAAGTCGTCGCCAACAGTCGCTATACCGAGACGCTATTCCGCGAGCGCTTCGCCGTCGACCCGCGCCGGATCAGCGCGGTCAGTCTGGGAGTATCGGAGTTCTGGTTCGGCACGACAAAGAGCCGCCGCGAGATTCGCCTGGCCCATCGCCTGCCGGAAGACCGGCTGGTGATGGTCACCGTGGCACGGATCACGCGTCGCAAGGGCCATCATCTTGCGCTTGCTGCATTGGCGCAGCTTCCGGATCATCTGCGCGACCGTATTACATGGCTGGTGATCGGCCCCGAAGGAGAAGCCGACTATGTCAACGATCTGCGGCGCGACATAGCACGGGCGGCATGCGACGTTCGTTTCCTCGGTCGCCGGTCGAACGAGGAGATCCGCGACCTCTATGCGGCATCAGACTTCTTCTGCCTGACGGGGCTGCCCGAGGCGACCGGCCGGGTGGAGGGATTTGGCCTCGTCTATCTGGAGGCCGGCGCCGCCGGCCTTCCGAGCGTAGCGACCGCCGTTGGCGGAGTGCCCGACGCCGTGCTCGCCGACGAGAGTGGAATTCTCGTATCGCCGTCGGCCGAGAGCATATCGCGAGCGATTGCGGAGCTCGCAACGGAGCGCAGGTTACGCGCCGTCCTGGCCGCAGGTGCATCCGCTCACGCCCGCTCCCTTTCGTGGGAGCGATGCGCGGCGACCACATATGGCCTGGACCATGCCGGCAAGCCGGCAGCCGCGGACCACTCCATCGGAAGCGTGGCATGAAGCTGCTGCTCGCGACCGCGGCGCTGCTTACGTTCGCGACCGTTGCGGCGCGGGCGGACAACGAGAACTGCCGCAAGAGCCGCGAATATCTGCTTGAAACGCCGGGCGGTGATCTGACCTTGCCGCCGGAGACGTACAACAACCTGTTCAAGATTTGCGTCGCGACCGCGGCGATGCCCAACGTCAAGGATGCATATATCCTGAGGGACGGCGGCATCGCCGTGATCCCCAAGCAGGACAGTGTTTCAGCAACGGCCGCCACGCTTGCGCAGTTCTGCGACGCTTATCCCCACGGCGTGCTGCGCTTCATCACCCGCAAGGAAAAGCTTACCATCCGCTCCGTTGCAGATATCGCGCGGATGTCGTCGAGTTCGACGACCCCGTGCAAGAAGATCAAAGGCCTCTCGTAGGATCCGCGGTCCGGCTCCGGTTCACTTTTGCCTCTCGTAGTATTGCGGCATCGCGTGAGGATCGATCGCCTGCTCGGCCCTGCGCCCGAGAAAGAAGAAACCGCCGGCTGCGTCGGCCACTGCGCGGCCGCGAGCGAACGTGTCGAGAAACCTGACCCAGAAGAATGGCAGAACGATCAGGCGAGACAGCTTGTTTCCCGCGCCGAGCGCACGCGCGAAATAGCGGATCGACCACGCCAGCGCGACGCCGGCGCCGCCAACCGGTCCGGCGCTGATCTCGGAGAATTTCCTGAACAGCCAGCGATGGCCGCTCTGCGTGAACCGCGAGAAGTCATAGGCGCGCTCATGCATCTGCTGCATGAACGGCGTCTCTGCATACACCAGGCCTTCGGCCCGGAGCACGCGATGCAATTCCGCAACGACAGCCGCGGGCTCCAGCACATGCTCCAGCACCGCCTGGATCCAAACGCCGTCGAACACGCCGTCGTCGAACGGCAGCCTGTGGGCGTCGGCCACCAGCACGGTGTGCGGCGAGGCATAAGCGTCGGTGCCGACGAGCTCGATGGCATGGTCATTATAGAGTCCGTCCGCGCCCAGCCCGATGCTGCCGCCACCGATCACGAGCACAACCGGCCGCCTCGATTCCTGCTTCAGGAGATCGACAAATCGCCGACCGTTGGAGACGGCGACCGGATTGCCGCCGAACGTGAAACGATGCAGTCGCGATCCGACGGAGCGGCGGTCGACGTCCCGATCGATCGCCGAGCCGCTCTCGGCCTCGTACATTCTCCGCTCGAAGATGCTGGCCGCAAAATCGATCAGCACAGGCTGCGAGCCGATCATGGGAAACCCGGCTCTGCCATATTCACAGGTACGGTTCGAGCAGGACGGCCGTGACCACGCGTTATTCAGCGTC
>DASWVJ010000201.1:0-26258 GCA_036406295.1 Bradyrhizobium sp. | reverse complement strand
GGTCCGACATAATCCTCAATCCGGGGCGGAAGGAGGCAGGTCTGCTCCCGGCTCTCGCCGGCCTTGAACGTGCGATTCGTCATAAGCAGAATCGTACATCAATTCCTGAAAATACTGAGTTCTTGCCCAGCCTCGACGGGCAAATCAGTTCGGTTTGCCGGAATCGTGTCAAGCCTCGCGATAGAAAATATTCTGCTTTACAGAAGTACCAAATCAGTGGCATGACGCACCCAGCTCGCGCCGCATGAGGGGACGAAACGCGATCGTCACGGAACGTTGGCGCGGGTTGCGATGGACGCTGCGGCGTCAGGCGCGTTCATTCACGCCGGACGAAACGTTCGCAGCGGACGGCGAAGTCGTGTGGTCCTGGCGCCGCGACCGTGGTGCCAAGTTGGCGCAAGGTATCGCGCTGGCGACGGTGGCAAGAAACGCCGCTCACCGGGGAGAGTACGTATAAGCCGTAAACCATTGCGCGGGGAAAGCCGGGATGTCTCGGCTGTACCTGTCAAATCCGTGTGCATTCTATTGCTACATTTCGCACACGGTGCTGCGGGCGCAGTCGGCGCCCGGCTTTCCCTGCGCCCTCTGACCAAGAGGGAGCAAACGAGATTACAAAACTCAGGCGAAATCGCGCCGCGAGAACGAGAACGTGTGTTTTCACATTGTTCCGGGGCGGCTCAAAAGAGCCGAACCCCATTACGCATCTGAGGTTCGTGCTTCGCACGTTCCGGAATGACAGCGGATCGGCTGTTTGAAAACTGAATCAGAAAATTCGATGTCGCCCCGGCGTTCGCCGCAGCGACAGAACCTCACTCCAGCGGCTCGTCGTCGGTGCCGTAGCGATCTTTCTTCGGCGTGGCGATGTCGCCGTCCTCGTAATCGTCATCGGCCGGCGGCGGCGGCTTTTTCGGCTTGCCGTCGTCGTCCTTCGGCGATTTGCCCTGCTTTTCCCTGCCAGCCATGCGCCTTCTCCCCGATACCTCTCAGCAGCCGCCATGCAGCGCGGCTTCGTCGTCAGTTTGGTCGAGATTACCCTGATCGAGGTTCGCCAGCCATACCGACAATGCCGGTGACGGATCGCCCATCGCCTGCATCTGCCGCAGCGCGATGCGGGCGGCGGCACGCCCATGGCGATCCTGCGTCAGCTCGGCAGGCGGCATTCCGGCACGAACAGCCTCGCGCACGCGCTGCTTGATCGCCACGGCCGCGGGATCGCCGAAGACAGCCATGGTCGCCTGGAAAGAATCGAGATGATTGACCTCGAAGGGGCGGGGCTGCCCCAGCCCGTTGCGTGCCGGATGCGGCGGATAGAGATGCGCGCAGGGAATCCATCCGACCGGGATCGGCTCCGTCGCCGGATGGGTGCGGCCGCTCTTCAGGAGTTTTGGCAGCACATGGGTGTGTGGCCCGTCCGGGCTCTTGCCCGATGCCGGCGGGATCGGCTGGTACACCTCGACACGGCCAAGCCGGCTGATGAACACGCGATGCGGGTTGGCGTGCAGGATAATTCCCATCGCGGGATTGCCAGGCTCGAAGATCGGCCGGCCGGCATGCTGGCGCAAACCGGCTGCGGTATTGGCGTCGGCGATGCGCACGCAGAAATCCGCCTGCAGGGCGCCGAGGCCAAGGTCGAACAGGATGGAATCGCGATCGTCGCTGCGCAGCGCCGCTACGTCGGCGCCGAGCTCGGTGAGCACGCTTCGGCGGTTCATCGCGCAGGCGTCTTCCGGCAGGCACAGCGCGACGCGCTGATTCCAGTCGGCCCTGGTGAGGCTTTCGGAGGCAAGCGGCCGGATACGGGCATCGAGCTGCAGTGCAATGCCGCCGCGCCCGGTGATCGCGGAGACGACATCGGCCGCCATGCTCACTTGCGCGGGCTCGTCCTCGTCGCGAGAGAACTCGGCGATTGCCCCGAACGTGCCAAGGCTCCATTGCGTATCGGGATCGGCGATCCCCCGCCGCAACATGGCAAGCGGAGTCGCGGCCAACGTCATGGTCGCTGGCTCGCACGAGCTGAAAAAGACATAAAACGACATCCTCCCGGCCTATGGCCGGGAAGCATACCGTCCCGCAGCAAGGGGGCAAGCCGGCCTGGCGCGAGGCCAGGCCGGCGGCCCGCATCAGAACGTCACGCCGGCCTTCAAAAGGTAGCTGCGGCCGGGCAACGGATAGGCCGAGAAGCGGCCCGGCGTGAACGTGCTCGCGATCGCGTAGTCGTAGTACAGCGCATTGAGCACGTTGTTGACTGCGAACGACCAGTAGAAACGATCGACCGCGCCGGAGAGTTTCAGATCGATCGTCGCGTCGCCAGGGATCAGGCGCTGCGTATTGGCCTGGTCGTTGTCCATGAAGCGCTCGCTCCACATGCGCAGCGTGGCGTCCAGCACCAGATAGTTCTGCCAGACGTTCCAGGTGAGCCCGGCGCTGCCAGTGTAACGCGAGACCAGCGGAACGTCATTGCCGGCGAATTGGCCTTCGCGGAACACCGCGCGGGTATAGGCCATGCCGCCGCGCAGCGTGACGGTGTCGCTGACGCGCAACGAAGCGGCGGCCTCCGCGCCATAGCGCCGGGTCGGATCGAGATTGGTGTTGAAGAACAGCACCGGGTTGAAATGGATCTCGTTCTCCAGCTCCATGTTGTAAATGCTGGCCTGCGCCTGGAATTGGCTGGTCTTGACGCGGAAGCCGCCCTCGACGTCGTGCGAGGTCTGGGTCTTCAGCCTGAAATCGCCGGGAATGGGAACGAAGTTCGCGTCGAAAGCCGGGCCGGAAGCGACACGCTCATCGACGTCAGGCGTGCGGAACGCGCGTGCCGCACGGGCAAATACCGAGAATACGTCGGTGAAGCGATGCTCGACGCCGACATGCAGCGCGTATTGCGTTTCGTCGCTGTCGAGTGGAAGCGCCCCGGTACCGAAGACGAATGGCGCCGCGCCGTTGAAGCGATCACGGGCGCTGAGGCGGATGTTCTGGGCACGGGCTCCGTAGGAGAAGTCCGTCGTCGGCAACAGGCCAACGGTCTGTTGCCAGTAACCGGCGAGCGATTGCTGCGACAGGTCGTAGATGTGCCACGGGGCAAGGCCCCTGAACGCGCCTCGGTCCTGATGGAACGTGGCATCGTAATAGTCGATGCCGGTAAGGATTGTCGACGGAACCCCGAAGATCGTGTTCCTGACGCTCAGTCGCGGCGTGATCGACCATGTCTTGAGGTCGGCGTCGTTGAAGGTCGAAGAAAAGCTCGGCAATGGCGACGCAAACGGTATCGCGCCGAAGAAAGCGCCTTGCGTGTTCTTCTGCCGCACGCCGCCGTCGACGATCAGGTCGACACCTTCGATGATCGTCTTGGTGAAGCCCGCGGTGGCGCTGGCGCCCTGCTGGTTGCCGTAGTCGAAGGGCGTGGCAGCGCCCCTGCGATTGGTGACCAGTTCGTTGACGCCGATCGAGGGGTCGACAATTCTGCCACCCGGCAAGCCGAGCTTCTGGTCGTCGCCGGTCACCGTCAGGAACGCCTTGAGGTCGGGCGTGGTGTAATTGAGGTTGCCGACGCCGTTCTTCTGGTCGAGGGCGTTGTTCTCGCGATAGCCGTCCGACTTGATGGCGTTGCCGTAGAACGAGGTCGACCATGGACCGTAATTCGTCGAGGCGGAAATGTTGGCGAGACGCTGGTTGAAGGAGCCGACGCCGGCCTCGCCGCGAATCGCCACCGGCGGGCCGCCGACCCCGCTCTTGGTGACGATGTTGATCACGCCGCCGATGGCATTGTCGCCATAGAGCACCGCGCCGCTGTTGCCGCGCGTGATCTCGATGCGCTCGATCGAGTTGAGCGGGATGGTCGACAGATCGACCTGCGCCATGTCGACGTCGTTCAGCCGGCGGCCGTTGATCAGGATCAGGGTGTTGGCGGTGGCGAAGGCGCCGAAGCCGCGCAGGTCGACGGCGGACTTCGCGCCATTCACGGAACTTCCGAACAGCGAGGTGAGCTGCACGCCCGGCGCCTGTGCCAGTATGTCGGGCAGGTTGTTCGACGGCGAGTGTGCGATCTCTTCCGCCGTGATTACCGTGGAGGAAGCGCCGACAATACCATTGAACTGGCGCACACCCGTGCCGGTGCCGCTGCCATCGCCGGTGCTCGCACCGTCAGACGTCCCGGTGCCGGTGCCGCGCGAGGGCGTCCCCGTTCGCACCGGCCGCGGCGAGCCGCCGCTCTCGTCGAATGTCGGCCTTGCGCGCGTCTTGTTCTGGTCGGTCGGTGCGGAGACCTCGACCGCCGGCAGTTCGTTGGAGGCCACATTTTGCGCATGCGCTGCGCCGGCGTTGAAGGCAAGAAACGTGGTGGCGAGAAAGACCGCGCGACGCCCGGCGGCGGTGGTGGCGGAAGACATGGTTCGGACCTCGGTATGACGTCAGTGGCACGTCACAGCGAACGAGGGCCCACCATCGCAAAAAGCTCTGGCGAAGCTAATGTCTGCACTCCCCGACCGACATCTTCGCGTGTGACCACGGCTGACGGCAGGTCTCCTGGCTCGCGGGTCGTTACCCTCCGTCGCCTTCCCAGGACCGAGATTTCCCAGTGGCACATGACGAAGGATTCACCGCATACAGTTGCGGGGGCAGCCACGGCATCGGGGAAATCCCCTTCACCGCATTCCCTTTTGATCCCCAAATCGGGGAACCGTCACATTCATCTACGATTGCGCCGGAACCGGAGTCAATGCCACCTGTCCAGCGGGAAGCGCCGGTACGCTCTTTGTTCGCGGCGACTTGTGCCCGGCCGCAATCATTGCGAATAGCTTTTTTTGGAATGCGTCATTCTTGCAACAGGTCGACGGATGAGCGTTGAGAGTTTTGCGATCGCAACCGAAGCTGCCGCGCGCCGCCGAATCGGCGTGACGCTGGTGATGTCGCTTCTGGTGGTTCTGCTGGCGCTGATTTCGCTCGGCATCGGCGCGGTGCGGCTGTCGCCCATTGCCGTGACGCAGGCGCTGTTCGGCGGCGGCAGCGACACGGCGCAAGTGATCGTGCGCGAGATTCGTCTGCCACGGACGATTCTGGGTCTTGCCATCGGCGCGATTCTCGGCCTCTCAGGTGCGGCGCTGCAGGGCCTCTTGCGCAATCCGCTCGCCTCGCCCTCGCTGTTCGGCGCGCCGCAATCCGCCGCCTTCGGCGCGGTGGCGGTGATCGCGCTGGGCCTTGCCGACGTGCGCTCCTATGCGCTGCCCATTGCCGCCATCGCCGCAGCTTTCGGCTCGGTGTTCGCGCTGCTCACCATCGCCGGCCGCAATGCGGGACTTCTGATCCTCATCCTCGCAGGCCTTGCGATCTCGGCTCTTGCAGGCGCAGCCACGGCGCTGGTGATGAACCTCTCGCAAAATCCGTTTGTCGTGCTGGAAATCGCCTTCTGGCTGCTCGGCTCACTGGAGGACCGCAGCTTCCAGCATGTCGCGCTGGCGCTGCCCTTCATACTGCTCGGTGGCCTGATCCTGTTCAGCCAGCGCAGTGCCTTCCGCGCGCTCAGCCTTGGGGAAGAGGCCGCGCAGAGCCTCGGCGTCGATATCGCACGGCTGCGGCTGGTGGTGATTCTGGGCGTCGCCCTCGGCGTCGGCGGCGCGGTGGCGGTGACCGGCACCATCGGCTTCATCGGGCTCGTCGCCCCGCACTTGATGCGGCCGCTGATCGGTCACGACCCGGCGCGGCTGCTGGTGCCGAGCGCGCTCGCGGGTGCGGCGCTGCTGCTCGCCGCCGATATCGCGGTGCGCATCATTCCATCGACCTCCGATATCAAGGTTGGCGTGCTGACCTCGATCATCGGCGTGCCGTTCTTCCTCTATCTGATCCGGCGAGAGCGCCGGGCGCTGGGCGGAGGCATGGCATGACGCTGCTCACGGCGCAAAATCTCGGCGTCATGCTGGCAAGCCGCGCGGTGCTCACCGACGTCTCGTTATCCCTGTCGTCCGGCCATCTCGTCGCGCTGGTCGGCCCCAACGGCGCGGGCAAGACCACGCTGCTGCGCGCGCTTGCCGGGCTCGTGCCCGCCACCGGCGCCGTGCGCATCCGCGGTGACGCACTCTCCGCGTTGCCGCTGCGCGAACGCGCAAAGCGATTTGCCTATCTGCCACAGGGCAATGTCGTGCACTGGCCGCTGCCGGCGCGCGATATTGTTGCGCTCGGCCGCTTCCCCCACGGCGTCGCCGATCCCGAGCAAATGACGCCAAAGGACATCGAAGCCGTGTCGCGCGCGATGCAGGCGGCCGACGTCGTGGAATTCGCCGATCGCCTCATCACCGAACTGTCCGGCGGCGAGCGCAGCCGTGTCGCGCTGGCCCGCGTGCTGGCGGTGGAGGCGCCGGTCATCCTTGCCGACGAGCCGATCGCCTCGCTCGACCCGCGTCATCAGATCGACGTCATGACGAGCCTGCGCACGGCCGCCGATGGCGGCGTGCTGGTGATCGTGGTGACCCACGACCTCGGGCTCGCCGCGCGCTTTGCCGACCACGTCATGGTGCTGTCGGCGGGCCGGCTGGTGTCGCAGGGCGCACCGGTCGATGCGCTGTCCGAACAGGTGCTGCGCGATGTGTTCCGGATCAGCGCCTACCGCGCCGAATACCAGGACGAGGCCGTGATCGTGCCCTGGGCGGACGTCTGATGCGCAGCCGGCTGGCACATGCGATTGTCGCGACGGCACTGGCGTTGCCCGCAAGCGCCGCCGCCGCGCCGCGTATCATCTCCATGAACATCTGCACGGATCAATTGCTGCTTGCGATTGCCGATCCCGCGCAGATCATGGGCCTCAGCCGGTTCTCGCGCGGCGCGCTGCAGTGGTTGGACGACAAGACGCATCAATTCCCGATCCTGTCGGGAGGCGCCGAAGACGTCCTGATGCTGAAGCCCGACGTCGTCGCCGCCAGCGATTTCGACAAGCGCGCCACGCGAGAACTTCTCAAGGCGAACGGCCAGAACCTCGTCGAATTCCCGATCCCGCGCACGCTCGCCGACGTGCGCGAGCAGATCCGCCAGATGGGCGATCTCGCCGGCCATCCCGAGCGTGCGGCCGCTGAAATCTCGCGGCTGGATGCGGCGATCGCGGGGGCGAGGCAGGCGGCGGCTGGAAAGCATTTTCGTATGCTGCCGCTGTCGCGCCGCGGCTGGGTGCCCGGCCGCGACTCCTTTGTCGGCGCCATCCTGGCTGAAGCCGGGCTCGCCAGCGCCGCCGGCGAGCTCGGCATCACCTTTGGCGGCTTTGTCTCGATGGAGGAGATCATCCGCTTGAGGCCGGATTTTCTCGTCGTCTCCGACGCCAGCGAGCGCGCGGAAGATGAAGGGCGCGCCTTCCTGCTGCATCCGGCGCTGGAGCACTTCTATCCGCGGTCAAAGCGCATCGTGATTCCCGAACGCATGACCGAGTGCGGCGGCGTGATGCTGGCGGATGCGCTGAATGCGCTTGCGTCCGAGCTAAAGAGGGTCGCGCAATAGCGAACGAAAGACTACGCGTGCTGCACCGGGCCGCCGGCCTTCTTCCAGGCGTCCATGCCGCCCTCGACATGGGCGGTGTTGGCAAGGCCGGCTTCCTTGGCGGCTTTCACCGCCATCGCCGAGCGCTCGCCGAACGCGCAGAAGAACACGATGCGCCGGCCGCTGGCGGCTGCGACCTCGCGCAATATTCCGCCAGGCCTGAGGCTCTCCTCGATGCCGCCATAGGGCGCATGCAGGGCGCCGGCCAGCATGCCGTGCTTGTTGCGCTCGCCGGTCTCGCGCAGATCGACCAACAGGATTTCCGGCCGGCCAAGACTCGCAATCGCATCGCGCGCTGTCAGCGACAGGCCCTGTTTGGCCAGCTCGTCCTGATGCAGCCCGACATGCATGTTGGCGGGCACCGCCACATCCATCATCTTTGGGTTGGGCAGCTTCAAATTGGCCATCAGCTCGACATACTCGTCGACCGATTTCACCTGCAGCCGCGGATTGTGGCGCTTCTCCTCGCCGATGGTGGAAACGGTGTCGCCCTTGTAGTCATGCGCCGGAAACACCAGCGTCTCCTCGGGCAGCTTCAAGAGGCGGTTGAAGATGGAATCGTACTGCGCGCGCGACGAGCCGTTCTGGAAGTCGGTTCGTCCGGTGCCGCGGATCAGGAGCGTGTCGCCGGTGAAGACGCGGTCGCCCATCAGGTAGCTGTAGGAATCGTCAGTGTGGCCGGGCGTGTACATGACGTCGAGGGTGAGTCCCTCGATGGTCACCTTGTCGCCGTCGGAGACGCGCATCGATACCACGTCGGCCTTGCTCTGCTCGCCCATGATGGTGATGCAGTGAGTGCGGTCGCGCAGCTCGCCGAGCCCGGTGACGTGGTCGGCATGCAGATGGGTGTCCACGGCCTTGACCAGCTTGAGGTCGAGCTCGCGCAGCAGCTGGCAATACCGGTCGGCCTTCTCCAGCACGGGATCGAGGATAAGTGCCTCGCCGCCGTGACGGCTGGCGAGCAGATAGCTGTAGGTGCCGGAGACGCTGTCGAACAACTGGCGGAAGATCATGGCATTCACCGGGGGTGTTGATCCCCGATTGTATCACATCAGGGCCGGACGTAACTCCAGCCCTTCTCCTGCAATTCCATCAACCGGACCACCCCGGAAGGGACGATCGTGGCCTCGGACAGGATCGGTACCTCCTTGCCTTCGGTCTTTTCCATGCCCTGCCTGGTGTTGTTGCAGGCCGAAAACTGCACATTGCCCGGGAAAGCCAGCTCTTTCAGCCGTTTCAGGCGCTCCTTCACCGGCGAGGTGTCGGCGCGGAGCATGTGCAGGCCGGGGCCGTAGGTGACGATGTCGACGTCCACGTCCTCGTTCTTGGCCCGGTAATATTCGATCACATTCGTGGCATTGTTCAGCGCGAGATTCATCACCTGCGGATCGTTCTGGTCGACCTGGATCGCCAGGCGATGTTTTGCCTCGCCGGCAAGCACGGGCGAGGCGAGGGCGATCGAAAGCAGCGCGGCGGTCGCAAGGCGGCGGAACATGACAAGACTCCGTTATGGTTCAATCTCTCTCGTCATTGCGAGGAGCGAAAGCGACAAAGCAATCCAGAACCGCTTGCTCGGATGCATGGCTTGGTTCGCTTCGCTCGCAATGACGGTTTCATGGCTTGACCAGCGTGTAGCCGTTTTCGGTCAGGTACAGGATTTGCGCGACGCCAACCTGCACCGGCGTTGCGACGGAAATGAACTCCGGCCGCTTGCCGCTCGCGCGCTCGATCGTGTCGATGGTATTGAGGCAAATATCGACGCGCACGCCCTGTGCGACGAGGCTCTCCACCGCCTTGCGGCTGGGATTGTCGGGCTTGAGCAGATCGATACCGGGACCGAAGGCGACGATCTCGATCGCGACCTTGTCGGGGTCGTAGAACTTCATGAGGTTGTTGGCGACGCTGATGACGAGGCCGGCCTTCTTCGGATCGTTCTCCGAGAGCTGCAGCACGACCTTGTGCTCGGCAAAGGGCTTGTCCTGCAGCGGGATCTGTTGCGCATGGACGGGCGTCGCCGCCAGCCACAACGTGACGGCCGATACGAATAGATATGCGGCAAGATGCTTCATCCCTGACCCACGATCCCCGGATTGCCGTCGACGCCCTTCAGCGTCACACCCGGACCTTGCCTGTTCGGCGGCCGGCCGGCGCGAAGATGCCTTGCGACAACGTCCCATACCGGCGCGCCACTCTGCTCGTTGACGGAGGCCCAGCCCGCGACCTTGTAGGTCCGGCTGGCGCCAAGCGCGTGACCATTTTCAAGCTTCAGCTCGGAGATGCGCTTGCCGGCGCTTTCCGCCGGGGCGCAGGTGTAGGTGAGGCCGCCGACACGGACCATGTCGCCGCCCTGCTGGTAGTAGGGATCGGTGTTGAAAAGGTTGTCACAGATATCCTCCAGCACATCCCTGATTTGCGCGCCGGTCATCTTCTGCACGTAGGTGGCGGGATAGGCGATCGCAGTTTCCGCAAGAATATCTTCCATGGTCAATGGCTGGCCGGCCAGCGCCGTGGTGCCCCAGCGGAATCCGGGAGACAGCGCGATCTCGGCATCGAGCTCGGCGCGCAGGGCATCGCAGATCAGAAGGTCCATGGTGCCGCTGAAATTGCCCCGGCGGTAGAGCAGGCGGTCGGCAGTACCGAGCTTTTCGGCGTAGGCGGCGGCATAGGGCGCGTGCACCTTGTCGATCAGCGCCTGCATCGCCGCATCCGGTTTCACCAGCTCGGAGAACACCGGCAACAGGCGGTAGCGGACATCGGTGACCTTGCCCTTGGCGATCTCGAGATCGAGCACGGCGAGGAATTTGCCGTTGGAGCCGGCGTTGGTGACCAGCGTCACGCCGCCCGCATTGGTCACGGCAATCGGCTGCGGGACGGCGTCGTGGGTGTGTCCGCCGAGGATGACGTCGATGCCGGTGACGCGGCTTGCGAGCTTGAGATCGACATCCATGCCATTGTGCGACAGCAGGATCACCACATCGACCTTGTCGTTGTTGCGCAAGGTGCCGACCAGCTTCTGCAGCTCCTCGTCGCGGATGCCAAAGGTCCAGTCCGGCGTGAAGCGTTTCGGGTGGGCGATCGGCACATACGGGAAGGCCTGGCCGATCACGGCCACGCGGTGCCCGCCAACCTCCTTGATCATGCTCGGTTTGAACACGCGGCCCGATGCGGGATCGAACGCCTTGGCATCGTTGAAGGCAGCTTCCTCGGTGAGGAACACATTCTGCGCCAGAAACTCGCCCTTGAAGCGGGAGAGATTGTCGCGCAACGCCTGCTCGCCGTAAGTGAATTCCCAATGCCCGGTCATCGCCTCGATGCCGAGCAGGTTGGCGGCTTCCACCATGTCGGCGCCCTGCATGGTGTTGGCAAGCCCGGTGCCCTGCCAGAGATCGCCGCCATCGAGCAGCATCGAGCGGTCTTGCCCGACATCGCCACGCAGCTTGTCGATCAGGGTCTTCAGATGCGCAAAGCCGCCAAGCTTGCCGAAACGGCCGGCGGCCTTCTCGAACTCGACGGAGGTGAACGCGTAGGCATCGGCGCTGTCCGGCCTGATGCCAAAGCGCTCCAGGAAGGCCTTGCCGACAAGATGAGGGGGCTTGCCCTGCATCTCGCCCACGCCGAGATTGACGCTGGGCTCGCGGAAAAGCACCGGCCGCAGCTGCGCATGCGTGTCCGTGATGTGCAGGATGCGCGCATTGCCGAATTTCTCGATGTCGTAGACGCTCGCGCTGTCGGCGCTGCGCGCAAGGCGCGGCAGGCCGGCCGAGAGCGCTGCGAGGCCGGTTACTTTCAGAAAATCCCGGCGGCGGATGGCCATGTCTCCTTTTCCGCGCCCAGAATACGCCTTAGCGTATCTCCAAGTTCTTCCAGAGCGTCTTCTCGGAAGTCGACTGGAAAATCGAGGCCTTGGCAAGCGCTTCCGCCTCCTTGGCGGCCTCGGTGGCCTTGTCGAAATCGCCGGCGTCGGCGGCTTTCTTGGCTGCGGCGAGCGTGGACGCGGTCGTTGTCCACTGGTTGCGCAGCGCACCTGCCTCCTTGTTGGCGGCTTCGGCGGCGGCGAATGCTGCCTTGTAGTCGGCTTCAGACGCGGCGAAGGCGGAACCCGTCGTCAGCAGTGCGGCAAGCAGAACGAGTTTCATCTTCATGGCCGCGCTCCGGGGCCCGAGATCGGCAGGCCGTTGGCAACGTAGGAGAGGTAATACTCGACGTTACGGTATTCATCGTCCTGCGGATTGAGCGGCACGCCGCGCACCTGGCTGTTGCAGGTGACGAAGCGGCGGCTGGTGGTGCCCATGCCCGACCATTCCGAGCGGTAGATCGGCAGGGCGTTGACGATGCCGAGCGCCGGGGCCAGCACTTCGGTGCGGACGCGCTCGCCCGGGCTCTGCACATGGCAGGTGGCGCAGGAGAAGTTGAGCTGGCCGCGGCGGGTGTAGAAATATTCCTTGCCGTTCTGGTAGGCCTCGAGTGCGCGCGGATCGTCGGGGATCTTGATGTCCATCGGCTTGCCGCGAGAGGTGAACGCCATGTAGGCCGTGAGCGCCGCCATCTCGTCCTTCACATAGGAGTAGGGCGCCTCGCCATTGGCCTCGCGGCAGCGGTTCAGCGCGAGCTCCAGCGTGACGACCTTGCCTTCCTTCGCGTCGAAGTAGGGATAGTTCTGGCGGATGCCGATGCCCTTGTTCGGGAAGCAGTCCTCATAGGTCTTGCCGTTCTTGAACGGCTTGGTGAACATCTCCTTGCCTGCCTCGACCGCGAATTCGTAGGGCGGGAACTGCTCCTTTTCCACCCACTGCTTGTGCAGGCCCTCGTCCATCGAATAGGGACCGTTGACGAAGTCTTCCGGCTTCAGCTTGGGAAACTTGTCATAGAAGAATTTCTTGAACGCCTTCGCATCCGCCACAGGGTCGACTTTGTCGGCGGCGACAGCGGGCAGTGCGAAGGCCAGCGCGGCCAGCGCCAGTGCGGAGAAGCCAAAGCGGATCACAGAACGCAATTTCATCATCCGATCTTCGCCGTCGTGGAGTCGGTGGCGCCCTTGTTGTCGACCCAGCTCACCTTGAGTTCGTCGCCCTTCTTGCC
This sequence comes from Bradyrhizobium sp., assembly GCA_036406295.1. Taxonomy (GTDB): domain Bacteria; phylum Pseudomonadota; class Alphaproteobacteria; order Rhizobiales; family Xanthobacteraceae; genus Bradyrhizobium. The sequence goes on along the minus strand of DASWVJ010000201.1, from coordinate 13,670 downwards.
GCCCTTGAAGGCGAACTTGACATAGGGGTCCTTGGAGATGCCGCCGCCCCAGTCTGCAAGGAACACTGGTTTGCCGTCATATTCGAAGGTGAGTTGCTGGATGAAATGCGCCGGGATCTGGTTGCCCTTGGGGTCCTTGACGAAGCCGGAATCCATGGGGTGCTGGATCAGCGCCTGCACCTCGGTAATGTCGCCATTGTTGGTGGCGCGCACGCGAATGGTCGATGCCATTGTCCTATCCCTTGTCTGCGCCTGATCCTGCCGGAGACCGGTTGTTCCGGTTTTCCCGGAGCAAGCGCGTTAGCTTAACCGCCGCAGCCGCCGACGGTGACTTTGACTTCCTTGTCGGTGCGGAACAGCTTGCCGCCGGCCTCGACGAGCACGGTCACCTTGCTGGTCTTTGCCATCTTGATGCGGTTGGCGATCGCGGGCACGGTGCCCGCCGGCAACTTGTAGGACGCGACCAGCACGATCGGATTCTCGGCCACCAGGAACGCGATCGAGGTGACGTCGGGGAGCGTCGTGGTGACCGACACGGGAACAACCGCGCCGTTCTCGGCGATCTCTGGCGCATCGAGCTTGATCTTGTCGGAGGCCTCCGTCGTCTTGCCGTAGAGTGCCTTGATCGCGTCAGCGTCGCTCTTCTGCTTGAACGCATCTTCCGGATACTTGTCGTTGGCCGCGGCAAGGGCCGGCAGTCCGAAAGACACGCCGCCGAGGCCGGCGAGGGCAACCGCGCCTGCGCCCTGCAGGATCACGCGCCGCGAGAATTTGTTCTTGGTGATGCTCATCCAAATCTCCTGAAGCCGCACGGGCCTTCAAAGGGTCTGCAGGAAATCCACGATCGCGTTGATTTCCTTTTCGGTCAAAATCCGGTTTCGTCCGAACGGAGGCATCACGGTCAGCGGATTGCGCTTGGTTTCATCGAATACGATGGCGACCAGCTCGTCGCGCTTGTACTTGCTCTTCATGCCGGACAATTCCGGTCCGATGGTGCCGGGATTCTCGCCGCCCTTGATCACGTGACAGGTCAGGCAATTGCCCTTGCTGCGGTCGAAGGCGAGTTTTTGTCCCTCCGCAGTAGCGGATTGGGCATGGGCGGAGCTCGCAGCAGCGAGGCTGGCCAGCAGCGCCAGCGCCGGCGCGGAGTTCCTGAAAGTGGGGACGATCAAGGCGTTTCCCGGACGTTTTGTCGATGGTCGCTCGGTCAATATCTTGAAAGTCAAAAGCACAAAGGCCATCGGCTGGCAATGAGGACAAAAGGCTTGGGCGAAGTAGGGGTTAATCGTTCCCCGAGAGGCTCCGGAATAGTCGGATTGTGCTGGTGTTGTGCCATTGGACAGTCGAATTTTTTGCAACGCGTCACGCGCCGGGTTAGAGCAGGGCAGGAGAGACTTGTGGCGCATCATGTCACCGAATTTGGCCGGGATGGCCGGCCGGCCGAACCGGACGGACGGCTCGACGCACCGGCGTTCCACCGCAACCATCAGCCGATCTGGGCCGTGCTGGGAAAGTTCCTCGCAGGTCAGGCCGGCGACGTGCTGGAGGCCGGCAGCGGCACCGGCCAGCATGTGGTGTTTTTCGCCCGCCAAAACCCTGACATCACCTGGTGGCCGAGTGATCTCAGCGCGGCGCACCTGAAAAGCATTGCGGCCTGGCGCGCGGCGGCCGGCTTGCCCAACGTCCGCCCGCCGCAGCGGATCGATCTCTCCGATCCTGCCTGGTCAGTGGCCGCCAGCGATGGCCGCGCTCCGGGAAAGCTGCTCGCGGTATTTTGCGCCAATGTCATCCACATCTCGCCATGGCGCGTGGCCGAGGGGCTCGTCGCCGGCGCTGCCAGGCATCTGCGCGAGGACGGGCGGCTGTTCCTCTACGGACCCTTCAAGCGCGACGGCCGGCATACGGCGGTCAGCAACGCCGTGTTCGACACCAGCCTGCGCTCGCAGGATCCGGAATGGGGCGTGCGCGATGTCGGCGACGTGACGAGCCTTGCCGAAGGCGTTGGCTTCAGGCTGGCCGAAACGTTCGAGATGCCCGCCAACAATCTGATCCTGATGTTCGGCCGATCGGGCGTGCGGTGAGGATGCGCGCGCGATGGCCGGGAGAAGAAGCGGCGCGATGAGCTGCGGCTTTCACTTGTGCAAAGGTAGACGTCTCTGCCCTCGAACGCTCTTGCCGCTGAGGCGGACGCATAGCGTGCGCCCGTTTGCGGCGGTTGATTGCTACAGGCGCGCTCTCCATAGTGCCGGCCTCAATAGGCTCCCGCCGGGGCCCGGGCGGGAATGCCGATGATTGACGTGACAGCCATTGACGAGACGGCCGACGACGCGCGGGCGCGCGGTAATGTCTTGCGGCTGGCAGCGGCGCAGGCACTGACTGGCGCCAATTCCGCCGTCATCTTTGCCACCGGCTCGATCGTCGGCGCCACGCTGGCGCCGACCGTGTCGCTCGCGACCGTGCCGCTGTCGATGTACGTGCTGGGCATGGCAGCCGGCACGCTGCCGACGGGCTGGATCTCGCGCGCCTATGGCAGGCGCGTCGCCTTCATCATCGGCACCGGGTGTGGCGTGCTGACGGGCGCACTCGGCGCACTCGCCATTCTGCGCGGTCAATTCTGGCTGTTCTGCCTCGCGACCTTTCTCGGCGGTCTCTACGGTTCGGTCGCGCAATCCTACCGCTTTGCCGCCGCAGACGGCGCCAGCGTCGCGTTCCGGCCGAAAGCCGTGTCGTGGGTGATGGCGGGCGGCGTGTTCGCCGGCGTGCTCGGGCCGCAACTCGTGCAATGGACCATGGATGTCTGGCCGCCTTATCTGTTCGCCTTCAGCTTTGTGGTACAGGCGGCGGTAGCGCTGGTTGCGATGGCCGTGCTGGCGGGTGTCGACGCGCCAAAGCCCGCGGCCGCCGATCTGCATGGCGGCCGTCCGCTATGGGAGATCGCACGGCAACCGCGCTTTGTCGCCGCTGCGCTTTGCGGCGTCATCGCCTATCCGATGATGAACCTGGTGATGACCTCGGCGCCGCTCGCCATGCAGATGTGCGGCCTCACGGTCAGTGATTCCAATTTCGGCATTCAGTGGCACATCGTGGCGATGTACGGGCCGAGCTTCTTCACGGGCTCGCTGATCTCCCGCTTCGGCGCGCCGCGCATCGTCGCGTTGGGGCTGGTGCTGGAAGCGGTCGCCGCGGGCATCGGTCTGTCAGGTATCACCGCGATGCATTTCTGGGCGACGCTGATCGTGCTCGGCGCGGGCTGGAATTTGGCCTTCGTCGGCGCATCGGCACTGGTGCTGGAGACGCATCGTCCGCAGGAGCGCAACAAGGTGCAGGCCTTCAACGATTTCCTCGTGTTCGGCATGATGGCGATCGGCTCGTTCTCGTCCGGGCAATTGCTTGCCCATTATGGCTGGAACGCCGTCAATCTCGTGGTGTTCCCGCCGGTGCTGCTCGGGCTCGCCGTGCTCTGCTTCACCTCCTTTGCCAAACGGCGGGCGCGACTGCGCGAGGTGGACGAGTTTCCGGAGCCGGGCCTTTAGGGCTCGCGCTGATGCCAGCTGCTGACAGTTCGATCTGCGTCGAAATGATTGCCGGAGAATTCTGCCGAGCCGGCCTGTTCGGGCGTTGCCGCACGGTCCATATCGTCGGGACGGGAAACGGGTGGATGTGCGGCCCGGGGCGGGACACGCTGGCTTGCAGAGCAAAGAGATGGACGCATCCACCTACAAGACCAATCCGGAAAGCTCGATCCGCTACGACGGCTGGCGCATTGTCGTGGTCTGCTTTCTGCTCGCGACCTTCGGCTGGGGCCTCGGCTTCTATGGCCAGAGCGTCTATGTCGCCGAGTTGCACCGGCTGCGCGGCTGGCCGGCTTCGCTGATTTCGTCCGGCACGACGTTCTTCTATCTGTTCGGTGCGTTGCTGGTCGCTTTCGTCGCGGAAGCTATCAAGGCGTTCGGCCCGCGCAATTGCCTGATCGCCGGCACCCTTGCCATGGCGGCGGCCGGTATCGCCATCGGGCAGGTGCGCGAGCCGTGGCAGCTTTACCTCGCCAATGCCGTGCTCGCCTTTGGCTGGGCCGGCACGAGCCTCGGCATCATCACCAACACGCTCGGCCTGTGGTTCGAGCAGAAGCGCGGCATGGCCATCAGCCTTGCGCTGAACGGTGCGAGCTTCGGCGGCATCGTCGGCGTGCCGCTCCTGGTCGCCGGCATCGGCCATTTCGGCTTCGCCGGTGCGATGACGGTTGCCGCAGCCGTGATGATCGTGCTGATGGTGCCGGTGATCCTGATCTTTGTCGGCAGGCCGCCGGTGCTGGCGCACACCGCAGCAGCCGCTGTAGCCGATGCGCCGTCGCCGACAAAAATCCGCGCACAGGCGTTTCGCGACGTTGCCTTCCTGTCGGTCTCGATAGCGTTCGCGCTGGTGCTGTTCGCGCAGGTCGGCTTCATCGTCCACCTCATCACGTTCCTGGACGGGGTGATTGGACGCGAACGCGCCGCGATTGCGGTGGCGCTGCTGACGGCGATGGCGGTGGTGGGCCGTGTGCTGTTCTCTTTCGTGATCGACCGCATGAACCAGCGTCTGGCGTCCGCACTCTCCTTCGTCAGCCAGGCGGCGGCGCTCTTGATCGTTATCAACGTGCGCAACGAGTTTGCGTTGATCGCGGCTTGCGCGCTGTTCGGCTTCTCCGTCGGCAACCTGATCACGCTGCCGGCGCTGATCGTGCAGCGTGAGTTCGACCCGCGCTCCTTCGGCGTGCTGATCAGCCTGATCACGGCGATCAACCAGATCACCTACGCCTTCGGGCCCGGTGTGATCGGACTGCTCCGTGACGTCTCCGGCAGCTACGCGCTGCCGTTCTATGTCTGTATCGGCGTGGAGCTGACGGCGGCGGTGCTGATCATGATAAGAGGGCGGCGCGCAAAGAGCTCATCCTGAGGAGCGCGCTTCAGCGCGCGTCTCGAAGGATGGGCCCCGGGCGACACTGGGGCCTCATGGTTCGAGACGGCGCGATGCGCCTCCTCACCATGAGGGGCAGAGAGCCTCACGCAAGCTCCGAAACCTCGCCCTCCGGCAGGCCGAATTCGAACGTGTTCAGCGTCATCGACACCAGCGTGTAATAGCCGCACAAGCCGATCACCTCGACTACGCCGCGCTCGGTCAGCACCTTGACGGCCTCGTCGTAGAGTCCCTGCGCGACGCCATGGCCTTCATGCAGTGATTTGGCGAGATCGTAGATCATCCTGCCCCTGGGATCGTCGAAGGTGGGCGTGCGGCGGTCGCGGATGTCCTCGATGATCCTCGGGTCCATGCCGCCCTTCAGCGCGAGGCGCTTGTGCGCGAACCATTCGTAGTGCGCCGTAAAATGCCGTGCGGTGACGAGGATCGCGATCTCCGACAGCTTGGCCGGAAAGATCGTGTTGAAACGCATCACCTCGCCGAGCCGCGTGGCATGCCTGGCCATTTCCGGGCTGTTGAGCCAGGCCATCATCGGCGCCGGCGGCGCGCCGCGCTTGCCCGCGATCGCCTCGTCATAGGTTTCTTTTTGCTCGGCGCTCATTTCGCCAGGCGAAAGCAACTTCAGCCGCATCCCCGTTTCCTCTTGTTTTTCAATCGTTATGGCTGCCAGCGAATACACCCGATCGGAGCCTGTGACCATGCCGTGGCATGCATGACGAGCCCGCTCGGATATTGAATTCCTTAAGGCCGCGACTAAGGTCGATTGCAATCTCTCAATTCAGATGGAAGCGCTGATGTCCGATCTCGAACAATTCCGCAAGGAGACCCGCGCCTGGCTGGAGGCGAACTGTCCGCCGGAAATGCGCAAGCCTGCAACGTCGGACGCCGACGTCTTCTGGGGCGGCCGCAACACCAAGTTTTCCTCGGAAGCGCAGCGTATCTGGTTCGAGCGCATGCGCGACAAGGGCTGGACCGTGCCGGACTGGCCCAGGGAATACGGCGGCGGCGGCCTCGATGGCGCCGAGCACAAGGTGCTGCGCGAGGAGATGGCAAGGATCGGCGCGCGGCCGCCGCTGTCGAGCTTCGGCATCTGGATGCTCGGGCCGGCGCTGCTCAAGTTCGGCAACGAGGCGCAGAAGAAGGAGCACCTGCCCAAGATCGCCGCGGGCCTGATCCGCTGGTGCCAGGGCTATTCCGAGCCGAACGCCGGCTCCGACCTCGCTTCGCTGCAGACCCGTGCCGAGAGCGACGGCGGCGACTTCATCATCAACGGCCAGAAGATCTGGACGTCCTACGCCAACTATGCCGACTGGATCTTCTGCCTGGTGCGCACCGATCCCGCCGCGAAGAAGCATGATGGCATCAGCTTCATCCTGTTCGACATGGCATCGAAGGGCGTATCGACCAAGCCGATCCTGCTGATATCGGGCTATTCGCCGTTCTGCGAAACCTTCTTCGACAATGTGCGCGTGCCGAAGTCGCATGTAGTGGGCCAGGTCAACCGCGGCTGGGACGTGGCAAAATATCTGCTGCAGCACGAGCGCGCGATGATCTCGGGTACCGGAGAGCGCGGTGTCGGCCGTCCGCTCGGCCAGATCGCGGCCGACTCGGTCGGCAGCGACGATGCCGGCAAGCTCGACGACGCCATGCTGCGCAGCCAGATTGCGGTTTTCGATATCGACGAGGCGGCGTTTGCGGCGGTGGCCGAGCGCGCGATTGATCTTGCGAAAGCCGGTCAGTCGCATCCGGCCTTCTCCTCGGCGATGAAATATTACGGCACCGAGCTCAACAAGCGCCGGCATGAAATCCTGATGTCGGCCGGCGGCATCGACGCGCTGGAGTGGGAGAGCGACCGCTCCCACGGCGGCGCCCGTCCGCGCGCCTGGCTGCGCACCAAGGCCAATTCGATCGAAGGCGGCACGTCCGAGGTGATGCTCGGCATCGTCGCCAAACGCATTCTCGATCTGCCGGGGGCTTAATTTCGTCCCTCATCCCGAGGAGCGCGGAACGCGCGTCTCGAAGGATGAGGCCCGACTGCGTCCTCATGGTTCGAGACGGCGCGATGCGCCTCCTCATCATGAGGGTCAAATACCGAATTTGCTGAAACAGTACACCGGAAACACCACACCCATGGCACTCGTCCTCACCGAAGAACAATCCATGCTGCGCGACAGCGCACGCGGCCTCATCAGCGACAACGCGCCGGTATCGCATCTGCGTGCCCTGCGCGACAGCAAGGATGCCACCGGCTTCTCGCGCGAGCTGTGGAAATCCTTTGCCGAGATGGGCTTCTCGGGCCTCTTGGTGCCGGAAGAATTCGGTGGCAGCGGGCTCGGCTGCGTCGAGGCCGGCGTGATCATGGAAGAGATCGGCCGCACGCTGATGCCGTCGCCGTTTCTCTCCACGGGCGTGCTCGCGGCTTCCGCGCTGCTGCGCGGCGGCAGCGCGGCCCAGAAGGTGGAATATCTGCCGAAGATTTCGGCCGGCTCGCTGCTTGCAACGCTCGCCGTCGATGAGGGTACCAAGCATCGCCCGTTGCAGACTGCGATGCAGGCCATCCGTGCCGGCAACGGTTTTCGGCTCACCGGCGCCAAGGCCCTCGTCGTCGACGGCCATACCGCTGACCTCTTGATCGTCGCCGCACGCACAAGCGGGGCGGCGGGTGAAGCCAAGGGCATTACGCTGTTCCTGGTCAATCCCAAGGCCAGGGGCGTGGCGACCGAGCGCACCGTCATGGTGGACGCGCATAACGCGGCGCGCATCGAGTTCGATAATGTCGAGGTCGACGCCGACGGCGTGCTCGGCGAGGTCGATGCTGGCGGGGCGCTGCTGGAGAACCTGCTCAATATCGGCCGCGGCGCGGTCGCGTCCGAAATGGTGGGGCTGAGCGAGGAAGTGTTCGGCCGCACGGTGACGTATCTGAAGGAGCGCAAGCAGTTCGGCAGGCTGATCGGCGAGTTCCAGGCGCTGCAGCACCGCGCCGCCGAGCTCTATATCGATATCGAGATTTCCCGTGCGGCGGTGCTGAAGGCCCTGCAGGCGCTCGACGCCGACATCGAGAAGGCCGCCGCTGCCGTCGCGGTGGCAAAGGCCAAGGCCGGCACCACGGCAACGCGCGCGGTACAGGAAGGCGTGCAGATGCACGGCGGCATGGGCATGACCGACCAGTTCGACATCGGCTTCTTCATGAAGCGCGCCCGAGTGTGCGAGGAGCTGTTCGGCGATGCCAACTTCCACGCCGACCAGCTGGCCCGCTCGCGAAGCTATTAGCCGCAGTCATTCCGGGGCGTGCGAAGCGCGAACTTCAGATGCGCAAGGCGCATCGGGGAATCTCGAGATTCCGGGTCCATCGCTAACGCGATGTCCCGGAATGACGGCTTACGACACTATCGAATCGGCGGGGCGTACTGGATGCCGCCGGCGTTCCACAGCTGGTTCAGGCCGCGCGGAATCTGCAGCTTGGACTCGCTGCCGATGTTGCGGTCGTAGACTTCGCCGTAATTGCCGACATGGCGGATGATGCGCACGGCCCAATCCTTGGTCAGGCCGAGCTGCTCGCCGTAATTGCCCTCGGTGCCGACCAGCCGCATCACGTCCGGCTTCTTCGACTTCAGTGCCTCATCGATGTTCTTGGAGGTGATGCCGAGCTCTTCGGCGTTGATCATGGCATAGAGCGTCCACTTCACGATCATCATCCAATCGTCGTCGCGCTGGCGCACTACGGGCGCGAGCGGCTCCTTGGAGATGACGTCGGGCAGGATGACTTGGTCGCCGGGCTTGGCCATGTTGAGCCGCAGCGCATAGAGCTGCGACACGTCGGCCGTCAGGGTGTCGCACTTGCCTTCGCCATAGGCCTTCACGACGTCATCCAGCTTCGGCAGCTTGACCTCTTCATACTTCATGTTGTTGGCGCGGAAATAGTCGGCGAGATTGAGCGCCGTCGTCGTGCCCGCCTGTACGCAGACCTTGCTGCCGTTCAGGTCGAGCGCGGAGTCGATCTTGCGCGAGGCCGGCAGCATGAAACCCTGGCCGTCATAATAGGCGACCGCCGGGAAATAGAGATCGTATGTGGTCTCGCGCGCCATGCTCCAGGTGGAGTTGCGCGAGAGGATGTCGATCTTGCGCTTCTGCAATTCGGTGAAGCGCTCGCTGGCGTCGAGCGGCACGAACTTGATCTTCTTCGGATCGTCGAAGATCGCCGACGCCACCGCCCGGCAGAAGTCGACGTCGAAGCCCGTCCAGTTGCCCTTGTCGTCGGGGATGGAGAAGCCTGGCAGGCCGGCATTGACGCCGCACAGCACCTCGCCGCGCCGCACCGTCCGCTTGAGCGTACGCGTGTCGTAGAATTCGTAGACGATCGCGGCAATGGCGACGAGGACTGCGACCGCGAGCCCGATCAGCAGGCCGCCCCGAAATGTGCGCATGATTTTTCTCTCGCAGAAATTTTAGGAAATGGATTGGACGACGCGGAGACCCGCGCCGTTACAGCTCGGGCTTCTGCCGGATGACGACCTTGGTGCCGACAGGCACGCGTCCATAGAGGTCGGTGACGTCGGCGTTGACGAGGCGGAAGCAGCCGGAGGATACGGCCGTGCCGATCGTATCCGGACGGTTGGTGCCGTGGATGCGATACACGGTCGTGCCGAGATACATCGCCCGCGCGCCCAGCGGATTGCCGGGACCGCCGGCCATGAAGCGCGGCAGATAGGGCTGGCGCTGGATCATCTCGGGCGGAGGGGTCCAGTCCGGCCATTCCGCCTTGCGGGTGATGTTCACGAGGCCCTGCCACTGGAAGCCTTCGCGCCCGACGCCGATGCCGTAGCGGATGGCGCGGCCGTTGCCCTGTACCAGATAAAGGTGTCGCTCGGCGGTCACGACGATGATCGTGCCCGGCGCCTCGGTGGTCCGGTAGTACACCACCTGCTTCCTCCACTGCGGCTCGAGTTCGTAACCGTCGTCGGCGATCAGCCCGGGCTCGTCGGCATCGGGGCGCGTTTGGGCGTAGCTTTGCGTAGTCGAAAATATGAGACCAAAGGCTGCAATCACCATCCAGGTCAGGTGGCGGAAATTCGTCATGCAAAGCTCTCCTTAATCGGCGCGGGCGCTAATTTGATCCGCGCTTTGAAATCCATCAAATCTCAGGACTTAAACTTGATGGCAAGTTTAGGGCGAATGTGTCGATCAGGCCATTGGAATGTCATGAATTTTCCCGGGATTCGCGTCGCAATGCCGTCATTTCGGGGCGATCCAGAGCTTCAGGGCCATCGAGACCAGCGTGACCGTGCCGACGCCGGCGAGCCAGAGCGCGGCAAACCACAGCAGACGCTGCGCGAGCGGGCGCTCGGGTGGTTTGACCGCCATCAATGATACCCAACTCCTGCCTGCACCTTGCCGCGGAACACGTAATACGCCCATGCGGTATAGGCGAGGATCAGCGGGATCAGCACGGCGACGCCGACCAGCATGAAGATCTGGCTGCTCTCCGGCGCGGCCGCCTCCCAGATCGTGATGCTCTGCGGCACGATATAGGGATACATGCTGATGCCGAGCCCGGCATAGGAAAGCGCAAACAGCGCGAGCGACAGGAAGAACGGCTGGTAGTCGTATTTCCGCGCGAGGGCGCGCAGCAGCAGCACGGTGACGGCGGCGACCGCGAGCGGCACCGGCGCGGTCAGGATGATGTTGGGCCAGGTGAACCAGCGCTGGGTGTATTGCACACTGAGGAAGGGCGTCGCGACGCTGACCGCCCCGATGGCGCCGAGCATGGCGAACAGCAGCGCCCATGATAGGCCGTAGGCGCGGTCGCGCAATTCGCCCTCGGTTTTCATCACCAGCCAGGTCGCGCCCAGCAGTGCATAGCCGACGACCAGCGAAACGCCGGTCAACAGGCTGAACGGTGTCAGCCAGTCCCACCAGCCGCCGGCATAGCTGCGCCCCTCGACATGAATGCCCTGCAAGATGGCGCCGAGCGCGATGCCCTGCGCCAATGCGGCCAGCAGCGATCCCCCGGCAAAGGCGATATCCCAGTTGTTGCGCTCCCTGGTGGTGCGCCAGCGAAATTCGAAAGCGACGCCGCGGAACACCAGGCCCAGCAGCATCGCGATGACAGGTGTGTAGAGCGCCGGCATCAGCACGGCATAGGCCAGCGGAAACGCCGCCATCAGGCCGCCGCCGCCGAGCACGAGCCAGGTTTCGTTGCCGTCCCACACCGGCGCCACGCTGTTCATGATGACGTTGCGGTCTTCCCTCTTCGGAAACAGCGGGAAGAGGATGCCGAGCCCGAGATCGAAACCATCCATCACGACATAGACGAACACCGCGAAGGCGATGATGAAGGCCCAGACAACGGCGAGATCGACGGCGAGGCTCATCGGATCGCTCCCGAAACGGCGCCGGCGGCCGGCGTGATGCCGGCAGCGCGGGCAGGGGCCTCATGGCTCGGGCCTTCCTCGCCCGGATGCGGTGCCGCCGCCATCAGGCGCAGGATGTAGACGATGCCGGCGGTGAAGACGGCGAAATAGACGATGGCGAATGCGATCAGCGAGGACGCCACCGCAGGCGCTGCAAGGGGCGAAGCCGACTCCGTCGTGCGCAGCAGCCCGTAGACCGTGAACGGCTGCCGCCCGACCTCGGTGGTGATCCAGCCCGCAAGCACCGCGATAAAGCCGGCGGGCGCCATCGCCACGGCGCAGATGTGAAGCGGGCGGGAGTCATAAAGTTTGCCGCGGATGCGCATCAGGAGGCTGAGGAGGCCGAGCCCCACCATCAGCAGGCCCATGCCGACCATGATGCGGAATGACCAGAAGGCGATGAAGACCGGCGGCCAGTTCTCGCGCGGCACGGTATCGAGTCCGGCGAGCGGCGCATCGGGCGAATGCTTCAGGATCAGCGAACCTGCCTTGGGAATCTCGACCGCGTATCTCACCGTTGCCGCGGCCTGGTCGGGCAGGCCGAACAGGATCAGCGGCGCGCCGTCCTTGTGGCTCTCGAAATGCCCCTCCATGGCCATGATCTTCACCGGCTGATGCTCCAGCGTGTTGAGGCCATGCTGGTCGCCGGCGAGGATCTGGATCGGCGCGACGATCGTCGCCATCCACATCGCCATGGAGAACATCACGCGCGCGCCGGCCTGGTGCGGGTCGCGCAGCAGATGAAACGCCCCGACCGCACCGACCGCGAAAGCGGTGGTGAGGTACGCAGCCAGCACCATGTGCACGAGGCGATAGGGGAAGGACGGGTTGAAGATCACCTTCATCCAGTCGTCGGGGATGAACTGCCCGGCCGCATTGACGGCATGGCCTGTCGGCGTCTGCATCCAGGAATTGGCCGAGAGAATCCAGAACGCTGAGATCAGCGTGCCGACCGCAACCATCAGCGTCGCGAAAAAGTGCAGGCGCGGGCCGACGCGATTGAGGCCGAACAGCATGACGCCGAGAAAGCCCGCCTCGAGGAAGAAGGCAGTCAAGACTTCATAAGCCATCAAGGGGCCGATCACCGGGCCTGTCCGGTCGGCAAAGACCGCCCAGTTGGTGCCGAACTGGTAGGACATCACGATGCCCGACACAACGCCCATGCCGAACGCAATTGCGAAGATTTTCAGCCAATAATTGAAGAGGTTGATGAACACCTCGCGCCCGGTCCACAGCCAGAGCGCTTCAAGCACCGCAAGATAGCTGGCGAGCCCGATGGAGAAGGCGGGAAACACGATATGAAAGGACATCGTGAAGGCGAATTGCGCCCGGGCGAGTACTACGGCGTCCCAGCCTTCGAGCATCGCTACCACCCAATCACTGCTTCCGGCACCAGCCTAGCACGCCGAGCAAGACGGATATACGGCGGCGCCCAGCCAACAATGACGAGCAGCCTTGCGAACAGCCACCTTGTCGCAAGGGGCGAGCGGCGCGCTATTCGATGACGATCTCTCCGGTCATGCCGAGTTCGGCGTGGGTCTTGCCGTCGGCGCCCTTGATGTCGCAGCGCAGGTCACTGGCGCGGCCGGCTGCGACCGGCACCAGCCACCATTCGGCGGCCTGCCCCGGATAGACCTCGATCTCGCGCATCGCTCCCTTGAACTCGGCGAGCGTGGCAGTTTTGCCGTCGCGCTGTTGGGTCACTTGCACTTTTCTTGTCCACACCATCTGCGAGAATGCGTGAGAGGTGAAGTAGTGCGGTTCGTCGCTGTCGTTGCGCAGGATCAGCTTGTAGAGCTTGCCGGTCTCCAGGCGCAGCTGGTTCGGGGCGAAGGCGTGCTTGCCCGGCGCGCCGAGAGTGACGATCACCTCGATCGGGGTTTGCCGGGAGAGGTCCCCGGCCGCGATTGCGGCCCCTGAGGCAAGGCCAAGCAAAACCGCTGTGCCAAGCGCTGCACGATACGAACTGGTCATTGTCCATCCCCTTGGTGAACTGCCATAAACCAGCTGCATCATATGCAAATGCGACTTAGTCGCAAATTGGTAAAGGGGAGCGGCAGATCGTCGCTCAAGCCTCAAAACTACAACGACCCGGCTGGGGGGCATCCCGGCCGGGTCGGTGGAGGCAACTTGGAGGTAGTAAGTGGTGGTCTCGAAATTCTGTTCAGCGTGGGGATTCGCTGCCCCAGGAGATCACGCAGACCTCCGAGGGAGACTTGGCGCTGCAATCCACGACCTGCTCCCGGACAATCATCGTGCCGTTATCGCGGTGGGCTCGGGGGGCGACACCCTGGGCCGACAGCG
>DASWVJ010000200.1:0-3125 GCA_036406295.1 Bradyrhizobium sp. | reverse complement strand
TGCGACGCGTATCCGATCGACCTGTACCAACAAATCTGCTCGCTGTATCTCAGGACGTCAGGATAAGAAAGAATGGAAATTAAGTACCTGAGTTTGCTGGCGCTCCCTAGGGGAATCGAACCCCTGTTTCAGCCTTGAGAGGGCCGCGTCCTAACCGCTAGACGAAGGGAGCGTGGGCCTGACGCATAGCCTTGAAATCGGCCTGCCGCAAGGCGGGTCGGGCTTATTTGGTTAGTGTGTGGCTGCCCCGACATCGCCACATCTGCGCGAAGCTTCAGGGCTCGCTGACGAATCTCAGCTTTCCGGCCGGTTTCAGCGTCTTGGCGTCAAAAGTGCGGATTTCCGTCGTGCCGCCAATATCCAGCGTCACCACCAAGCGCTCGCCGGCGACCGCGGTCGAGACGATCCGGGCGCCCTTCGGCAGGGCGGCGATGACGTCTGACGTGGCGGTGGTCACGCTTGGCTCGCTGCGGTAAAGGCGGTAACCGACGGCGAACAGCACGGCCGCGATCGCGACGCCAGTGGTGGCGCCCGCGATCAACATCATCCGCCGCACCCGCGCAAACAAGGCGGCCTGTTCGGGGGTCGGCTCGGGAATGGCGGCTTCGGTCATAAGGTTCTTCTTTGCAGGATTCTTCTTCAAACGGCGGTGAGAGGCTTCTGGTCACGGTTAAGGGCGACGAGGGCTCGCCCCGGCTCGACCGCGTGCTCGCGGCGCGCTGCGAAAACCTGTCGCGCTCGCGGCTGAAGGCGCTGATCCTGGCCGGTTCCGTGACCGTGAAGGGCGCCCCCGTCCGCGACCCCGCTTATCACGTAGCAAGCGGCGATACGATCACAATCGACGTGCCCGAGGCTGCCCCGCCGGAGCCGAAGGGAGAGGATATCGCGCTCGATATCGTGTTCGAGGACGACGACATCATCGTGATCGACAAGCCGAAGGGCCTCGTCGTGCATCCCGCGGCGGGGCATGAGACCGGTACGCTGGTGAACGCGCTGATCGCCCATTGCGGCGAGAGCCTCTCCGGCATCGGCGGCGTCAAGCGGCCGGGCATCGTGCACCGGCTCGACAAGGACACCACGGGGCTAATGGTCGTCGCCAAGAACGACGCCGCACATGCCTCGCTATCGGAGCAATTCGCCGATCATGGCCGCACCGGGGAGATGCGCCGCGGCTACCTCGCCTTTGTCTGGGGCGTGCCCAACCGGCAGCGCGGCACGATCGATGCGCCGATCGATCGCCATCCCTATGCGCGGGAAAAGATGGCGGTGCGCGAAGGCGGCCGCGAGGCCGTTACCCATTGGGAGATCCGTGAAGTCTTCGCCGGCCCGGGCGGCAAACCGGTGGCTTCGCTGCTGGCCTGCCAGCTTGAGACCGGCCGCACTCACCAGATCAGGGTGCACCTCGCCCATATCGGCCACCCTCTTCTGGGCGATTCCGTCTACGGCCCGCATTTCAAGACCAAGGCCGGACATCTCGGACCCGAGGCGCAAGCGGCCCTGGCCGCCCTCGGACGGCAGGCCCTCCACGCTTACCTCCTGGTCATCGAGCACCCCAGGAACGGAGAAATTCTTCACTGGGAAGCCGCTCTCCCGGAGGATTTGCTCCTATTGAAGAAAACCCTGCAGGCGGCGCTATGACGCAGGCTCGTCGGAAAACGTAAATCATTACAAAAAGTTATACCTGCCACACGGGGACGTGACGTCAGTATTCCTTCCCTATCGGCCCCCGTTTGGTGTATGTTGCACCTGCGCTGAATATCCAGCGTGGAACATCGCAAGTTGGCCGGCTTTAACCAAGCGGCCACCTGCCTGGCCCGCCGCTGTCGGGGGCCTGAACATCTGGAGGGCGCTGCATGGCCCGTACAGCTACGTTGCCGATTCTCAATGGAGAATCCGGCCTTTCCCGGTACCTCGCCGAGATCCGCAAGTTTCCGATGCTGGAACCCCAGCAGGAATACATGCTCGCCAAGCGTTGGCGCGAGCATGACGATCGCGACGCGGCACATCAACTCGTCACCAGCCACCTCAGGCTCGTGGCCAAGATCGCCATGGGCTATCGCGGCTACGGCTTGCCGATTTCCGAGGTCGTCTCGGAAGGCAATGTCGGCCTGATGCAGGCGGTGAAGCGATTTGAACCCGACAAGGGGTTCCGTCTCGCCACATACGCCATGTGGTGGATCAAGGCGTCGATTCAAGAGTACATCCTGCGTTCCTGGTCGCTCGTGAAGATGGGCACCACCGCGAACCAGAAGAAGCTGTTCTTCAATCTGCGCAAGGCGAAGAGCAAGATCAACGCGCTGGACGAGGGTGATCTCCACCCCGACCAGGTCAGGACTATCGCCAAGCGCCTCGGCGTGACCGATCAGGACGTTGTCGACATGAACCGCCGTCTCGGCGGCGATGCCTCGCTCAACGCACCGATCCGCGACGACGGCGAAGCCGGCGAATGGCAGGATTGGCTGGTCGACAACTCGCCCAACGCCGAAGCCTTGATGGCGGAGAGCGAGGAATTCAATCACCGCCGCCAGGCCTTGAGCGGCGCGATCAACGTCCTCAACCCGCGCGAACGCCGCATCTTCGAGGCGCGGCGCCTTGCCGAGGACCCGATGACGCTGGAAGACCTCGCCGCCGAATTCGGCGTCTCCCGCGAGCGCGTCCGGCAGATCGAGGTCCGTGCCTTCGAGAAGGTGCAGTCCGCGGTCAAGGGCACCATCGCAAGGCAGGAAGCGGAACTGGAAGCCGCGCACTGAGAACTTCATAGGCGGATCGAACAAGCGAGGGAAAGCCGGCGGCAACGCCGGCTTTCTGCTTTTTGGGCGGAGACAGCCAGGGCGTGATGGCGTTCAGTTGAATCGGTCGTCCGACAGATTCAGTTCACCTCACCCGTTGAGAGAGATGAACGCTCCCAACGCCACTCCGGCATGCTTTAGTCTCCCCATTGCTGCGCCAGCTTCGCGAGCTCGCAGCCTTCGCAATAGCGTGCATCCTTGTAGTCGATCCAGTTGTGCGCGTAGACGCGCGCGAGCGGAATTTGATAGCGCGCACGCAGCAGCTTCACGAGCACGCGCCAAGCGGCGACCTGCGCATCGGTGGGACCGCGGGTGACATCGGGGAAATTGCCGGCG
>DASWVJ010000199.1:0-5942 GCA_036406295.1 Bradyrhizobium sp. | reverse complement strand
AGCGGGAACCAGACCGCTTCGTCGGCCGCTTCGCCGGAGCCGGCCCAGGAGGCACGCGCCTTATCGCGCTGGCGGTCCATTGCGTCGGTGAAGGCAGCCTGATCGACGCTGATGCCGCGCGACTTCAGCGCGTCCTGCGTGAGATCGAGCGGGAAGCCGTAGGTATCGTACAGCGTGAAAGCGGTGTCGCCGTCGAACATGTCGCCCTTTTTCAGGCCGGCGCTCTTCTCGTCGAGGATGGCAAGGCCCCGCGCCAGCGTCTTGCGGAAGCGGGTTTCTTCCAGCCGCAGCGTCTCCTCGATCAGCTTTTCCGCACGCACCAGGTCGGGATAGGCCTGGCCCATCTCGCGCACCAGCGCCCAGACCAGCTGATGCATCAGCGGCTCGTGCGCGCCGAGCAGCTGTGCGTGGCGCATGGCACGGCGCATGATCCGGCGCAGCACATAGCCGCGGCCCTCGTTCGACGGCAGCACGCCGTCGGCGATCAGAAAGGCGGAGGAGCGCAGATGGTCCGCGATGACGCGGAACGAGGCTACCGTCTGCTCCCCCGGTCCGGTCCCCAGCGCCGAAGCGGTCGCATCGATCAGGTTACGGAAAAGATCGGTCTCGAACACGCTGTCGACGCCCTGCAGGATGCAGGCCATGCGCTCCAGCCCCATGCCGGTGTCGATCGAGGGCCGCGGCAGCGGCACGCGCTCGTCCTTGGTCACCTGCTCGAACTGCATGAAGACGAGATTCCAGAATTCGAGGAAGCGATCGCCATCCTCTTCCGGGCTGCCGGGAGGGCCGCCCCAGATGTGCTCGCCGCGGTCGATAAAAATCTCCGAGCACGGACCACATGGGCCGGTATCCCCCATCGCCCAGAAATTGTCCGAGGTCGCAATACGGATGATGCGATCCTCCGGCAGGCCCGCGATCTTCTTCCAGTGGCCGGCCGCATCATCGTCATCGTGGTAAACGGTGACGAGCAGCTTGTCCTTCTTCAGCCCGAAGTCCTTCGTAATCAGGTTCCAGGCAAGCTCGATCGCGCGCTCCTTGAAGTAGTCGCCGAACGAGAAGTTGCCGAGCATCTCGAAGAAGGTGAGGTGCCGCGCGGTGTAGCCGACATTGTCGAGGTCGTTGTGCTTGCCGCCGGCGCGCACGCATTTCTGCGAGGTGGTGGCGCGCTGATAGGCCCGCTTCTCGACGCCGGTGAAGACGTTCTTGAACTGCACCATGCCCGCATTGGTGAACATCAAGGTCGGGTCGTTACGCGGGACGAGCGGGGACGAGGCCACGATCTCATGACCGTTGGCCTTGAAGTAATTCAGAAAAGTCGACCTGATCTCGTTGACGCCGCTCATATTCATCCAATCGGGGGCTTGGGGTCCGGGCCGGCCAAAACGCCTTCATCTACCGGGCACACGCTTTTAGACAAGGCCTTTGCCGGTGTCCAGAAACTGTGCTGCCGGATCAGGGGGTTGCCGCAGCACACAAACCTCGTTGAAAGCGCGCATCCCGCGTTGACAGGCTTGGCGGAGCCGTGTTTCCTGCCTACCTGTTCGAGTACAGTCACGTCGGGAGAGACCGGCTTCGATGCCGGCGCCGAAGGAGCAACCGCCCCGGAAACTCTCAGGCAAACGGACCGCGTGATTTGACGACATCTGGAAAGAGGCGCTGACGGCTTTGGCCCATATGCGTCCGCCGACGGGATAATACTCTCAGGCAAAGCGACAGATGGGGCTTTCTGCGGGTTTTCGGGACTTTCCCCGGGAACCGTGAGGGCCCTGTGATGCTTGCGCGCGAGACCGAAACCACCCTGAAACACACGCCATTGCACGCGCTGCACCTTGCACGCGGGGCCAAGATGGTGCCGTTCGCCGGCTATGACATGCCGGTGCAATACGCCGCCGGCGTCTTGAAGGAACATCTGCATACCCGTTCGGCTGCGGGCCTGTTCGACGTCTCTCATATGGGCCAGATCGCGCTCCGGGCCAGATCCGGCCGGGTCGAGGACGCAGCTCTCGCCCTGGAGCGGCTGGTGCCGCAGGACATCGTGGCGGTTGCACCGGGACGACAACGCTACGCCCAGTTCACCAATGAGGACGGCGGCCTGCTCGACGATCTCATGGTCGCGAATTTCGGCGACCATTTGTTCGTGGTGGTGAACGCCGCCTGCAAGCAAGCGGACGAGGCGCATCTGCGCGCGCATCTCTCCGATAGCTGCACCATTGAAGTGCTCGCCGACCGCGCACTGATTGCCCTCCAAGGCCCGAAGGCCGAGAGCGCGCTCGCCAAACTGGGCGTGGACGTGTCAGCCATGAGATTCATGGACGCAGGTCCGCGCCGTATCGGCGCGTTCGACTGCTTCATGTCGCGCTCCGGCTATACCGGCGAGGACGGCTTTGAGATTTCGGTGCCGGCCGCCGACGCCGAAGCGTTCGTGACGCAGCTCTTGGAAAATCCCGACGTGCTGCCGATCGGGCTAGGCGCGCGCGACAGCCTGCGGCTCGAGGCAGGGCTTTGCCTCTATGGCCACGACATCGACACCACGACCACGCCGGTGGAAGCCGCCCTTGAATGGTCGGTGCAGAAGAGCCGCCGTAATGGCGGCGCGCGCGCTGGCGGTTTTCCGGGTGCTGCAAAAATTCTCGCGCAGTTCGATGCAGGTGCGGCCCGGCGCCGCGTCGGCCTGAAGGCGGAGGGCCGCGCGCCCGTGCGCGAAGGTGCGCTGTTGTTTGCAGATGCCGCCTCTACCGAGCCGGTCGGCAAGGTCACGTCCGGCGGCTTCGGACCAAGTCTCAATGCGCCGGTGGCGATGGGCTATGTGCCCTCCCCGCTTGCCGCGATCGGCACCACCGTGTTCGCCGAAGTGCGCGGACAGCGGCTGCCGATGAAGGTTTCGTCCACGCCCTTCGTTCCCAATACCTACAAACGCTGAGGAAATTTCATGACGACGCTGTATACGTCCGACCACGAATGGCTCCGTATCGAGGGCGATGTCGCCACCATCGGCATCACCGATTACGCGCAGTCGCAGCTCGGCGACGTCGTGTTCGTCGAGCTTCCGAAGGTCGGCCGCAGCCTGACCAAGGCTGAAGCCGCCGCCGTCGTCGAATCCGTCAAGGCCGCCTCCGACGTCTATGCACCGATCTCGGGCGAAGTGGTCGAAGTCAACGAGGCGCTCGCCGCCGAGCCCGCGCTGGTCAATTCCGACGCGGCGGGCAAGGCATGGTTCTTCAAGATCAGGATCGCGAACAAGAGCGAGCTTGGCGGACTGATGGACGAAGCCGCCTACGCCAAGCACACCGGCTGAGAGAGTGACCCGATCCGCCCCCATACATTCGCTGTCGTCGCCCGGATGCTCCGCCGGAGCCTGTCATCGGGCTCGCCGAAGGCGAGACTCGGTTGCGGGGCATGACGAGAGGAAAGAGGAAAGCCATGAACGCGCCGCTCAAGCACAGCAATGAAGCCGCCACCACCTTCGTGCGCCGCCACATCGGCCCCTCCCCGCGCGACATCGACGAGATGCTGGAGACAGTGGGCGCAAAGACCATCGGCGCCCTGATGGACGAGACGCTGCCTTCGTCGATCCGGCAGAAGGCACCGCTCGATCTCGGCCGCGCGCTTGATGAGACCGAGGCGCTGGCGCACATGACCGAGATCGCGGCGCAGAACCAGGTGTTCACCTCGCTGATCGGCCAAGGCTATTACGGCACGATCCTGCCCACGGTGATCCAGCGCAACATTCTGGAGAATCCGGCCTGGTACACGGCCTACACGCCCTATCAGCCCGAGATCAGCCAGGGCAGGCTGGAAGCGCTGTTCAATTTCCAGACCATGATCTGCGACCTCACCGGGCTCGACATCGCCAATGCATCGCTGCTGGATGAGGCCACAGCGGCGGCGGAAGCGATGGCGCTCGCCGAGCGCGCATCGCAGGCGAAGACAAAGTCGTTCTTCGTCGATGCCGAGGTGCATCCGCAAACGCTCGCCGTGCTGCGCACGCGCGCCGAGCCGCTGGGGTGGAATCTGATCGTCGGCAATTCCGCGACGGATCTGGAGAAAGCGGACGTGTTCGGCGGCCTGCTGCAATATCCGGACACGTCGGGCGTGGTGCGCGATCTGCGCGGCGACATCGCGACGCTGCACGGCAAGGGCGCGCTTGCGATCGTCGCCGCCGATCCGCTGGCGCTGACGCTGCTGGCCTCGCCCGGCGAACTCGGGGCGGACATCGCGATCGGCTCGGCACAGCGTTTTGGCGTGCCGATGGGCTATGGCGGGCCGCACGCGGCCTATATGGCGGTGCGCGATGCGCTGAAGCGCTCGCTACCCGGGCGCATCGTCGGCCTCTCCGTAGATTCGCGCGGGGCTCCCGCCTATCGGCTGGCGCTGCAGACCCGCGAGCAGCACATCCGCCGCGAAAAGGCGACCTCCAACATCTGCACCGCCCAGGTGCTGCTCGCCGTGATCGCGTCGATGTATGCCGTCTATCACGGCCCCGAAGGGTTGCGGCATATCGCCCGCAACGTGCACCGCCGCGCCGCGGTGCTGGCGGCGGGTCTGCGCAAGCTCGGCTTTGCGCCGAACAGCGAGGTATTCTTCGACACGCTCACGGTCGATGCCGGCGGCAAGCAAAACGAGATCGTGGCCCGCGCGCGCGCCGAGAAGATCAATCTGCGCATCGGCAACGGCACGCTCGGCATTGCCGTGGACGAGACTACGACGCCCGAAATCATCGAGGCGGTCTGGCGCGCTTTCGGCGGCAAGCTCGTTTACGCCGAGATCAAGGATGTGAGCGACGCGCTGCCGGAGCAGCTGAGGCGCACCACCGCTTTCCTGACCCATCCGGTCTTCCACGCGCATCGCTCCGAGACCGAACTGCTGCGCTACATGCGCAAGCTCAGCGACCGCGACCTCGCGCTGGATCGTGCGATGATCCCACTCGGCTCCTGCACCATGAAGCTGAACGCGACGACGGAGATGATCCCGTTGACCTGGCCGGCGTTCGGCAGCCTGCATCCCTTTGCACCCGGCGAACAGGCGAAAGGTTACCATGCGCTGTTCGCGCGGCTGGAGAAATGGCTTGCCGCCATCACCGGCTATGACGCGGTGTCGCTGCAACCGAATTCGGGCGCGCAGGGCGAATATGCCGGGTTGCTTGCGATCCGCGCCTATCACGCCGCCCGCGGCGAAGGCCATCGCAAGATTTGCCTGATTCCCTCTTCCGCGCACGGCACCAACCCGGCCTCCGCCGCGATGGCTGGCATGGACGTCGTGGTGGTCGCATGCGATGCGCGCGGCGATGTCGACGTCAACGACCTCTGCGCCAAGGCTGCGCAGCACTCGACGAATCTCGCGGCCATCATGATCACCTATCCCTCGACGCATGGCGTGTTCGAGGAGCACATCCGCGAGATCTGCGACACCGTGCATGCCCATGGCGGCCAGGTGTATCTGGACGGCGCCAACCTGAACGCGCAGGTCGGCCTGTCGCGGCCGGGCGACTACGGCGCCGATGTCAGCCATCTCAATCTGCACAAGACATTCTGCATCCCGCATGGCGGCGGCGGCCCGGGCATGGGGCCGATCGGCGTGAAGAAGCACCTTGCGCCTTATCTGCCAAGTCATCCCGAGGATCGCCATCCCACGACCGGCACAACCGCGCATCCGGTGGGGCCGGTCGCGGCGGCTCCGTTCGGCTCGCCGTCGATCCTAACCATCTCTTACGTCTACATCCTGATGATGGGCGGCGAAGGTCTCAGGCGCGCGACGGAAATCGCGATCCTCAACGCCAACTACATTGCGGCGCGCCTGCAGCCGCATTTCCCGGTGCTCTACCGCAACGCGCGCGGCCGGGTGGCGCATGAGTGCATTGTCGATCCCCGTCCGCTGAAGACGACCACCGGCGTCACCGTCGACGACATCGCAAAACGGCTGATCGATTTCGGCTTCCACGCGCC
>DASWVJ010000198.1:0-3884 GCA_036406295.1 Bradyrhizobium sp. | reverse complement strand
GGATCTCGAGAAGCTGACGAAGATCTACCGCGGCGTGCTGGACCGCTATTTTGGGTGAGCCCCAGCTGCACCCTTGCCGTCATCGTCCGCGAAGGCGGACGATCCAGTACGCCGAGACCTCACGGCAAATCACCGCCGCCGCGGAGTACTGGATACCCCGCCTGCGCGGGGTATGACAGTAATCCACCTGCACGGGACACAGCCCCCCAACATGACAGCGGGCCTAGTAATCCACCCGCACGAGATACAGCCCTTCCGGTGGCGCGACGGGGCCGCAGGCGGCGCGGTTGCGGGCGGCGAGCGCGGCAGAGAGATCGTCGGCAGTCCAGCGGCCCTCACCGATCCAGACCAGCGAGCCCACCATCGAGCGCACCTGGCTGTGCAGGAACGAGCGTGCCGAGGTGACGATCCTGATCTCGGTGCCGTCGCGGATCACATCGAGCTGGTCGAGCGTCTTCTCCGGCGATTTCGCCTGGCACTCGGTGTCGCGAAAGGTCGTGAAATCGTACTTGCCGAGCAGGCGCTGGGCTGCGGCGTGCATGGCCTCGCTGTCGAGCCGCCGCGGCACACGCCAGACGCGCCCGATATCGAGAGCGAGGTTCGCGCGCGTATTGGCGATGCGATAGAGATAGTGCCGCCTGATCGCGGAGAAGCGCGCCTCGAAATCGCCGGGCACGATTTCGGCTGCCAGCACCGCGACCGGATGCGGGCGCAGATGCGCGTTCAAGGCATCGCGCAGGCGGCTCGCCGTGAATGCTTTCGCGATGTCGCAATGGGCCACCTGGCCAAGCGCGTGGACGCCGGCATCGGTGCGGCCGGCACCATGCACGCGCACATCCTGGCCGCAGGTCGCCTTGACAGCCGCTTCCAGCACGCCCTGCACCGTCGGGTGATCGGGCTGCAGCTGCCAGCCGGCGAACGGCGCACCGTCATATTCGATGGTGAGCTTGTAGCGGGGCATCAGGCAAACCGCGCACCTGGCTTGAGCGGCGTGCCCCGCAGAAATTCCGCCGCCTTCATCGGCGCCTTGCCGGCGCGCTGCAACTCGACAATCCGGACCGCGCCCTCGCCGCAGGCAATGGTGAGTTGGTCGTCGAGCAATGCACCGGGCGCGCCCGCGCCCTTGGCCGGCTCGCAGCGCAAGATCTTTACGCGCACCGCTTCACCGTCGACGGGAACCTCGCTCCAGGCGCCGGGAAACGGCGACAGCCCGTGGATGTGCCGCAGCACGTTGTGCGCCGGCTTGCTCCAGTCGATCTTCGCTTCCGCCTTCTCGATCTTGGCGGCATAGGTGACGCCGGCCTCGCCCTGCTTGGTCAGTTGCAGGGCGCCGCGCTCCAGCGCCGCCATCGCGCGCACCATCAGATCGGCGCCTAACCGCGCCAGCGCGTCGTGGACGTCGGAGGCCGTCATCCTGTCCGTGATGGCGAGCCGCTCGGCCATCGCGACATCGCCAGTGTCGAGGCCGACATCCATCTTCATCACCATCACGCCGGTATCGGCATCGCCGGACATCACGGCGCGGTTGATGGGGGCAGCGCCCCGCCAGCGCGGCAAGAGCGAAGCGTGCAGATTGAAGCAACCGAATTTCGGCGCGTCGAGAATGGCCTGCGGCAGGATCATTCCGTAAGCGACGACGACGGCGGCATCGGCATCGTGGGCGCGGAATTCTTCCAGCGCTTCTTTCGTCTTCAGCGTCGATGGCGTCAGCACGGAAATTCCGAGACGGCGCGCTTCCTGCTCGACGGGGGTGGCCTGCAGCTTCATGCCACGGCCGGCCGGCTTCGGCGCGCGGGTGTAGACGGCGGCGATCTCGTGGCCATGGGCCACAAGCTCCAGCAGCGTCGGCACCGCGAAGTCGGGCGTGCCCATGAAGATCAAGCGGAGCGGCATGGATGGCAATACTCTTAATTGTCGTCATGCCCGGGCTTGTCCCGGGCATCCACGTCTTACTTCCTGGCGCCAAGAACGTGGGTGGCCGGGACAAGCCCGGCCATGACGGCGAAAATCCTATCTACTCGGCCGCGCGCTTCGCCGCCTTTGTGAACTTCTTCAAGACGCGGTCGCGCTTCAGCTTGGAAAGATAATCGACGAACAGCACGCCGTTGAGGTGATCGATCTCATGCTGGATGCAGGTGGCATAGAGACCTTCGGCGTCCTCCTCATGCACCTTGCCGTCGAGATCGATGAAGCGCACGCGCACGCGCGCGGGGCGCTCGACCTCCTCGTAATATTCGGGGATCGAGAGGCAGCCTTCCTCGTAGACCGACATATCCTCGGACCGCGAGATGATCTCCGGGTTGATGAAGACGCGCGGCTTCGGCGTGGTCTCGCCGTTCTCGTCGCGCTTGGCCAGATCCATGGTGATCAGTCTTAGGGGCTGCGCGACCTGGATCGCGGCCAGCCCAATTCCGGGCGCGTCATACATGGTCTCGAACATGTCGTCGGCGAGCTTGCGGATTTCCGCCGTCACCTTCTCGACAGGCTTCGACACCAGCCGCAACTGCTTGTCCGGCAGGATGATGATCTCTCTGATGGCCATGACGGGCGATTTAAGCGCTTGATTTGCCGGGGTCAATGCGACCCGGAACGCGTTAACGCGCGGCTAACCATGATTTTTAAGGCGGCATTAACCACGAAAATTAGCGCCGCGTTAACCATATATGTTCTCTCTTCGTTCGCGCCAACCCGCGAATCGGGTTACAAAGCGGCATGAACGAGATTCTTTTCCTGATCGGCGACTGGCCGGTTCGCGTTGCTGACGGCCTGATCGGCATCAGCGCGCTCGCGCTTGTCCTCTTGCTCGCGCTGGTGATCGTCGTTGCCAAATCAGGCCGGCGCGGCGCGGAGCTCGCGATGGCGCAGGCCATTCGCGCCGACGAACTGGAAGAGCGCCTGAGCGAAATCTCGCGCGCGCAGAGCGAGCAGACCGGCCGGGCCGATGCGATGGCGCAGGCGCTGGCCGGCCGGCAGGCCGAGATGGCGCGCGCCGTCAACGAGCGGCTGGACTCGGTGACCCACCGTGTCGGCCAGTCGATGGAGCAGACCACGCGCAACACGATGGACAGTTTGCGCAAGCTGCACGAGCGGCTCGGCATCATCGACAACGCGCACAGGAACCTCACCGACCTCACGACGCAGGTCACGACGCTCCGCGACGTGCTCGCCAACAAGCAGTCGCGCGGCGCCTTCGGCCAGGCCCGCATGGAAGCGATCGTCCAGGACGGCATGCCCAAGGGCTCCTACGAATTCCAGTTCACGCTTTCGAGCGGCAAACGGCCGGATTGCGTGGTGTTCCTGCCCGACCAGCGCCCGCTCTGCATCGACGCCAAATTCCCGCTGGAGGCGATGACTGCGCTGCACGATGCGCGCTCCGACGAGGGGCGCCGCGCCGCCGCGCAGCGCCTGCGCAGCGACATCATGAAGCATGTCAGCGACATCGCGGAAAAATACCTGATCGCCGGCGAGACGCAGGACACCGCACTGATGTTCGTGCCGTCGGAATCGGTCTATGCGGAGATCCATGACGGGTTCGACGACGTCGTGCAGAAGGCCTATCGCGCTCGCGTCGTGCTGGTCTCGCCCTCGCTATTGATGCTGGCGATCCAGGTGATGCAACAGATCCTGAAGGATGCGCGCATCCGCGACGCCGCCGACCAGATCCGCAACGAGGTGATGCACCTCGGCGACGACCTTGGCCGGTTGCGCGACCGCGTGCTGAAACTGCAGAAGCATTTTGGCGACGTCAACGAGGACGTGCGGCAAATCCTGATCTCCGCCGACAAGATCGAAAAGCGCGCCGGCCGTATCGAGGAACTGGATTTCTCCAAGGAGCCGCCGCTGGAAACCCCGCGGCTGGTCAAGGGCGCCACCGAGTTGTTCCC
>DASWVJ010000197.1:0-14620 GCA_036406295.1 Bradyrhizobium sp. | reverse complement strand
CTGAGGATTCGCTGATCTCGACCGCATCATCCTGCGATTCAAACAGCACGCGCAGGAAGTTCGCGAACTCCTTTGCGCCGCCGCGACCCGCCTGGAGCGCACGCGCGACCTCGTCGAAATACTGCATGCCGATCAGCTTGCCGGTGAGATGCAGCAGATAACCCGCATCTTCGGGGCCGAACACCTGCACCATCACGGGCGCCGCGGTCTTCACATATTCCATCGCGTAGTTGCGGTAGGCCTTTTCCAGCCGCGGCTTCGGCCAGGCATCGACCGGCAGCGCCGGCGCCTGTGCGGGATCGAACCGCGGCGCTTCGAGATGGCGCGCAAACACCAGCCGCTCGTCGAGCTCGAGCGGGTGGTCATATTCGTGATAGTAGCCCTCGAGCCCGTCCTGTCCGTCGACGCTCTGCTTGGTGCAGACAAAACCGAGCCTGAGATCGCCGAGCACAACGCCATTGTTGGCGTGCCAGCCGCGCAACATCGCGCGCGAGACTTCGCCGGGCACGCCGCAGATCGCAGTCCCCCGCCAGATCCAGCGCGGCGGCGGATAGCGGATCCACGCCTTGCGGTCGTTCTCGTACATGTATTCGACATGCACGCCGCCGATCCAGTTGGAGAGATAGTGATACTGCGCGGCGGCGACCGCCGGCGGCAGATGATTGATACCGAGCTTCACAAGGCCCGGCAGGAAACGCTCCTGTTGCTGGCGGCGGAACACGCGAAAGACGAACTCGGCCGCATCAGCGGTGCCGCGCCGCGTCACCACTGTAAGGATGAGGCCGGTGAAGAAGGCGTGATAGAGATCGGCGATGCTGCGCCATTTCAGCCATTGCGCCTCGCGCGCGTCCTGC
Source organism: Bradyrhizobium sp. (assembly GCA_036406295.1). GTDB lineage: Bacteria > Pseudomonadota > Alphaproteobacteria > Rhizobiales > Xanthobacteraceae > Bradyrhizobium. The sequence goes on along the minus strand of DASWVJ010000197.1, from coordinate 13,766 downwards.
CCCGCGGTCATGCTGGTTTCCTCGTCGTGCTTGTGGCCGTAGCTTGTCACTACGGATGCTGCGGAGCAATGCGCGTGGCGAATGCAGGATTGCATCCGCCTTCGCAACAGAGCGCTGCAGCGGACCTGAGGCCCGCGAAGCTTGCGGAGCTAGCGTAAAAGGGTCGTCGCCAATTCGGCGATGTTGACTCGATCCTCTGCAAAACTAAGGTCCAAGCCCTGTTGAAGGGATCAATGACATGACTTTGCCAATGAGCTGGGACGAATGGGCGCAGCATGACGGCGTGGCGCTGGCTGCGCACGTCCGCAAAGGCGAGCTGACGGCCACCGAACTGGCGCAGCAGGCGGCGGCGGGCATCGCCAAGGTCGATCCCGCATTGTCAGGCGTGGTCGAGGTGTTCGACGACGCCATCGCCTTGCCAGGCAACAATGGCACCAATCTCGACGGACCGTTCGCCGGCCTGCCGTTCCTGATGAAGGATCTGGGCCCGACCATGCAGGGCCGGCTGCAGGAAATGGGCTCGCTACTGATGCGCGGCAATCGCGCCACGGCCGACACGTTCCTGACAGGAAGGATGCGGCAGGCGGGGCTCAACCTCATCGGGCGCACGACGACGCCCGAATTCGGCGTGTGCAGCTCGGCGGACAATCCGGCGGTCTATGTCACCCGCAATCCCTGGAACACGGACTACACCACCTGCGGTTCGTCGGCCGGCAGCGCTGCGATGGTCGCTAGCGGCGTGGTGCCGATCGCGCATGCGACCGACGGCGGCGGCTCGATCCGCATTCCGGCCGGCGTCAACGGCAATATTGGGCTGAAAGTGTCGCGCGGCGTGTTCTCGCTGGCGCCGCATCTGTCCGACTTGACGGGACTGGTTTCGATCCAGGGCTGCCAGTCGCGCTCGGTGCGCGACACCGCCGCCTTCGTCGATGCCTGCCGCGGCCCCTCGCCCGGCGAGTTCATGCCGTTCTGGACTTCGGCACAGCCGTACACGGAAATGATCAAGCGCGATCCCGGCCGCCTGCGCATCGCGCTCTCGCACCAATGGGGCGACTATCGCGCGGCGGCGCCGATCGTGGCCGAGCTCGAACGTGTCGGAAAATTCCTCGAAAGCCTCGGCCATCAGGTGGGCTACGCTCTGCCGGCCATCGACTATCAGGCTGCATTCGACGCGCAGACCCTCTGCTACATCAGCAATTTCGCTGTCGTCATCGGCAACATGCTGGCCGCGCGCAACCTGGAGCGGCCGCCGGCCGATCTGGTCGAGCCCATCAACATCCGGATCTGGGAGCACGGCCGGCACACCAGCTTCGCCGAGCGCGCGCGCATGCAGGCGGTGTTCAACACGACCTCGCGCGGCTTCGGAACCTTCTTCGGGCAGTGGGACATCATCCTGACCCCGATCACCGCGCTGCCGACGCCGAAGGTCGGCACCAGAGAGTTCCTGACCATCAGCGACAATCCGTCGGTGCTGGACTGGTTCGCCAATCTCTGGCGCAACTTCGCATTCACGCCGCTCGCCAATCTCTGCGGCATCCCGGCGATCTCGCTGCCACTGGCGGCGCATGAGAACGGCTTGCCGCTCGGCATCCAGGCGATCGCCAAACAAGCCAATGACGGCCTGCTGCTGCAGCTCGCCGCCCAGATCGAACGCGCGATCGGCGGCAAATGGAACGGCGGGCAAAAGCCCGGCGTCCATGTGACGACGCGCGGCTGATCAGACGCGAAAATGCTTCGACAGTTTCAGGCCCTGCGCCTGGTAGTTGGAGCCGATGCGCTGGCCGTACATCGAGGCGGGCCGCGCCAGCATCTTCTCGTAGACGAGGCGGCCGACGATCTGGCCGTGCTCGAGGATGAACGGCACCTCGCGCGAGCGTACTTCGAGAACAGCGCGCGCGCCCTGCCCGCCGGCGCCGGCATAACCGAAGCCGGGATCGAAGAAGCCGGCATAGTGCACGCGGAATTCGCCGACCAGCGGATCGAACGGCACCATCTCCGCGGCGTAGTCCGGCGGAACCTGCACCGCCTCCTTTGAAGCGAGGATATAGAACTCGCCGGGATCGAGGATCAGGCTGCCGTCCGGGCGCGCCGGGATGGGCTCCCAGAATTCATCGACGGCATAGCCGGCGCGGCGGTCGACGTCGACCACGCCGGTGTGGCGCTTGGCACGGTAGCCGACAAAGCCGCCCGCATTCTTGCCGGAGAGATCGACCGACAGCGCGACGCCGCCGACAAGGTCGGCCTTGTCCGCATCGACCAGCCGCTCGGCCGCATGCAGTGCGTCGAGCTCGCTTGTCGACAGCACGGCGTCACCGGCGCGGAACCGCACTTGCGAGAGCCGCGAGCCTTCGCGCACCAGCACCGGGAATGTCTTTGGACTGATCTCGGCATAAAGCGGGCCGTGATAGCCGGCACCGATCATGTCGAAGCGGCGCGTGCCGTCGGCAATCACGCGCGTGAAAACGTCGAGCCGGCCAGTGGAGCTCTTGGGATTGGCGGCCGCGACGATCTTGGCCGGCAGCGCGAGGCTTTCGAGCAGCGGAACGATGTAGACGCAATTGGTCTCCAGCACCGCTCCATCGGAGAGACTGATCTCGTGCAGCTTCAGCTCATCGATACGCTCGGCGACCGTTGCGCCCGGACCGGGCAGAAAGCTGGCCCGCACCCGGAAAGCGATGTCGCCCAGACGCAGATCGAGGCTCGCAGGCTGGATCTGGCTCTCGACGAAGGGATAGGCGGGCAATATGAGGCCGTCGTCCGCCATCGCCGCGATCATGCGATCCGGCAAGATGCCGTTGGCGTGGGTGGGAAGCGAAAACGGCACGGTGTGGTCCTTGGGCGGCGGCCCCGATGTCATCCAAACCCCTGAAATTAGCCTATTTACGGCCTTATCCGATGGCCGCCTTGACGGGAAGGGCGCGAGCGAATATCAGCATCACTTATCCCGTGGTGATTTGAGCCGGCCGGCTTGCAGCCACGTAAAACAAGTTGCTAAACAGGCCGGGGACAGTGTGATCCCGGCCTGTGGAATTTTTCCAGGCCGGTTTTTTGTGGCCATTTCGATGGTCACGCAGGAGGTCACATGTCTGAGGTCAAGTCAGCTGCCCGCTATCGTCCCGAAACCCGGCTGGTGCATTCCGGCACGCTACGCTCGCAATTCGGCGAGACGTCGGAGGGACTGTTTCTCACCCAGGGTTTTGTCTACGACACCGCCGAGCAGTGCGAAGCGCGCTTCAAGGGCGAGGATCCGGGCTTTCTCTATTCGCGCTTCTCCAATCCCACCGTGGCGATGTTCGAGCGGCGCATGATCGAGCTCGAAGGCGCGGAAGCCGGACGCGCCACCGCCACCGGCATGGCCGCGGTGACAACCGCCATGCTGGCGCCGCTGAAGGCCGGCGACCATGTGGTGGCGGCAAAGGCGCTGTTCGGCTCCTGCCGCTATGTGGTGGAGGACCTGCTGCCGCGTTACGGCATCCAGTCCACGCTGGTCGATGGACTCGACCTCGACCAGTGGAAGAAGGCGATGCGGCCGAACACCAAAAGCTGCTTCCTGGAAAGCCCGACCAATCCGACGCTCGACGTGCTCGACATCTCCGCCATCGCCGAGATCGCGCACCAGGGCGGCGCGCGGCTGATCGTCGACAATGTGTTCGCAACCCCGATCTGGCAGAGCCCACTCTCGCTCGGCGCCGACGTCGTGGTGTATTCCGCGACAAAGCACATCGACGGCCAGGGCCGCTGCCTCGGCGGCGTCATCCTGTCGTCGGAGAAATTCATCGCCGAGCACATCCACAATTTCATGCGCCAGACCGGGCCGGCGATGTCGCCGTTCAATGCCTGGGTGCTGCTGAAGGGGCTGGAGACGCTGGGCGTGCGCGTGCGCGCGCAGACCGAGACGGCGGCGAAATTGGCCGACATTCTCGCCAGGCATCCGAAGATCTCGCGCCTGGTCTATCCCGGCCGCGCCGATCATCCGCAGGCGGCGGTGGTGAAGAGGCAGATGGCCGCGGGCTCGTCGCTGATCGGCTTCGAGGTGAAGGGCGGCAAGGCCGGGGCCTTCCGCTGCCTCAATGCGCTGAAGCTGTCGCGGATCTCCAACAATCTCGGCGACGCCAAGAGCCTGGTCACGCATCCGGCGACGACCACGCACCAGCGCCTGGCGCCGGAGGCGCGCGCCGAACTCGGCATCAGCGAAGGGTTCATCCGCTATTCGGCGGGGCTCGAGCATGTCGACGACCTGATCGAGGATTTTGAGCAGGCGCTGGAGAAGGTGTAGGCCACCACGGTGTGTGGCTACATCGGCCGATACGCGCGCACGTCGGACGGCACGGCGACGCCGAGCCTGATCTGGCCGACCGACTTGATAATGTCGTCGCCGAGCAGCTGCGCGAAGCAGGCGTAGCCCCAGTCGTTCATGTGCAGGCCGTCCGGGATGATGAATTCCTCGGTCGGAATCGCCTGCTTCTCGTGCCAGTCGCGCATCACCTCGAAGCGCGGGAAGATACCGACCTTGCGCAGCTCGGCGACCCTGCCGAGCAGCTTTATCATCCTGCCGGCGCTGGCGGCCTTCTCGTTGACCCGCGGCGAATATTGGGGATCGACGAGCACGACGTCGCTGCCGGCCGCCTGAATGCGGGCGATGCCGTCCGCGATCATCTTTTCCGTCTCGGCCTGATCGAGATTGCGCAGCACCGCGTTGGTGCCGACCTGCCAGATCACCAGATCCGGCTTGGTGTCGATCACCTCGGTCTGCAGCCGCCGCATCATCTCCGGCGCGTCCTCGCCGCCCTTGCCGCGATTGAGCACGGTGATGTCGGCGGTCGGATAATGGCGCCTGAGCTGCGCGGCAAGACGATTGGGATAGGCGAACTCCGGCGCGCTCGAGCCATAGCCCTGGGTCGAGGACGAGCCGAAGGCGACGATCAAGACCGGCTGCCCGGCAACCAGCTTGTTCGCGACATGCGGCAGCGAGCCCATGGACTTGCTGCCGCCCTTCGGCGGCAGGCACGGCACGCGGGCAAAGATATCCTTGACCTTGTCGACGGCGCGCGCCGCGATGCTCTTCTGCGCCGGATTGGCCTGCCCCGGGACGTTACCCGTGCCAACTGCCCGCGCCTCGGCGGGCCCGGCCGGTTCGGATTTGGCCGCTTCTGATTTACCTGCGTCAGGTTTCGGCGCCTCCGCCTTGGCGTCGCCCGAGGTGGCGGCGTCGCCCAAGGCTGCCCGCTGCGCGGTTTGCGCGCGCCCCGCCACCGGGGTCAGCAACCACGCGGCCGCAAGCGCGGCCACGGCCAACACCGTGCGAGCGCGAAAAGGGCGGTGGGTCATTAACGCTGGTCCCTAATTCTGCTGCGCCTGGTCCAGGTGGGCGGCGTCGATGACAAATTTCGACAGCGCGCGGCCGAGGCAGGCGTGAACGCGCTTGGCAAGCTCAACGCCGTGCGTGGCGCTGAACAAATCGAAATCTCCTGAATCATTCCAGTGACGCATGATCGCAAAACGATCGAACAAGGGGATGTCGTGCTGCTGTGCCACCACGCGCATGTTATCAAGATAAGGCGGCACAGACGTCATTGTCTCGGTGCGCGGGCTGTATTGCAGGTTGACCAGGACCACGTCGACCCCTGCATTTTGCAACGCAGCAACCCCCTCGTCGACGGCACTGCGAAAATCGTCGGGATCGACCCCCCGGATAGCATCGTAGGTGCCGGTCTGCCAGATGACCAAAGTAGGACTTTTTGTTTCGACCAGCTTGACCAGGGTACCGGCCACATCCTCGGCCGTCTTGCCGCTCTGTATTTCTACGGAGAGATTGACCGGCACCGTGCCCAGGCTCTCCTTCAGCGTCGCCTGCAGCTTTGCCGGATAGGCGCTGGCGTCCTGCGAGGCGATGGTGGAAGAGCGGCTGCCGACCACCAGGAGGTTCAGCGGCTTGCCGCTTTTGATCGTGGTGGCGACCCTGGCGAGCGTGCTGTCACTGCTCAGCAGAGAGGCCGGGACTTCGCAGCTGTCGTCGGCACGCGCGAGCGGCGCAGCGGCCAGAAGGCCGGCCAGCAGGATCAGACGCAGGATGGGTGCCGTCATAGGCTTCCTCCTGCCATGTCGGCGTTGCCGATGGTACCCTTTTTCGCGTCTTTGTCGGCGGAACGCTTGTACCACGAAATCACCCACGCCATGCCGGACATGATCACGATGCCCGACACGCTGATCAGCAAGTGCATCAAGGGCCCACCGGCGACTTCGGCAAGGACGAAATGTCCGGCAAAGGCCAGGAATACGCCGAGACAGAATATCTCAAGGGAATGCTGGCCGCAGAGGATCAATGGTCGCAGCCAGACCGATTTCAGCGGCGGCCAGTCCCTGGGCAGGAAGCGGACGGTGATCGCCGCCAGCGCCAGGAAGTGCGCAAAGCGCAGCACGTCGAGGTCGGTCTTGCTGATCGGGTACATCCAGTTCTCGAGCCATTTCGGCATCAGGAAACCGAGCTGCGCCGGGAAATTCCAGGTCATGGCGACGAAGAAGGCGAAGGCGAGATAGGCGATGCAGATCCAGAGCGTCACCCGGGAGGACAGGATGCGCGACATTCGCCGCGCGCCGCCGAGCGCACACCAGGCGCCGAACACGAACAGGAGTTGCCAGGCAAACGGATTGAAGAACCAGACCCCGTTCGGATAGGCGGAAAGGTAGAGGTCGAAATACCAGGTCAGCGCATACAGCGCCGCCGACAGCACCAGCGTGACGTCGGTCCGCCACTTCATCAGCCACAGGATCAGCGGCAGAAACAGCATCAACACGATATAGAGCGGCAGCACGTCCATGTTGACCGGACGGAAGCGCAGGATCAGCGCCTGAACGATGGTGACATCCGGCTGCTTGAGGAAATCCATGATGCCCATTTCTTCGGAATAGAGCGGGTTCTCGAAGCGGGTGGCGACATAGGAGATTTCCGCAAGGAAGATCGTGAACAGGAAGACATGCGCGACGTAGATTTGCCAGACCCGGCGCATGATGCGGGCGCCGGCGATGACGAAGCCGGATTGCAGCATGGCCCGGCCATAGACGAATGCCGCGGTGTAGCCGGAGATGAAGATGAAGATCTCGGTGGCGTCGGAGAAGCCGTAGTTGCGGATGGTGAACCAGGCCAGGACGTTGTTCGGCAGATGATCGATGAAGATCAGCCACAGCGCGAGCCCGCGAAACAGGTCGAGCCGCAGTTCGCGCTCGCCCACCGCCGGCATCGTGATGGCCGGCGCCGCAAGTTCCGCTGCGTCTCGCACGGTGGCAGCAGCATCGTTGCGCGGCCTGCCAGCCATGGTATCGGCGATGGACGTCATCGGGGCACGGTCTCCAACGTCGGAATCTACGATTGCGCGGCCCGGGAGATAATACCGGCCCGGCTCCTACAGGCAAATACGTATGCTTGCCGCATGCGTTGCGGCTTAGCCACGGAACTGTGTAGAAACCGCGACGGAATTCGCCGCCGGCAGAACTGTTACCGCTGCCCCGGCGTTGTTCCGCCCGGCCATTTAGATAAGATGGCCTGACGGATTTGGAAGAACGCATCGCATGTACCGCGCCATTACCCGCCAGATCGAAGTCACCGTGGAGCCGGCTTTCATGCCGGATCGCTCGGTGCCGGATAAGGGACAGTTCTTCTGGTCCTACACGATCGTGATCACCAACACCGGCGGCGAGACGGTGCAGCTACGCACGCGGCACTGGATCATCACCGACGCCACGGGCAAGCGGCAGGAAGTGAAAGGCGCCGGCGTCGTCGGCGAGCAACCGGTACTCGGGCCGGGCGAGCGGTTCGAGTACACCAGCGGCGTGCCGCTGCCGACCTCCTCGGGCTTCATGACCGGACGCTACCAGATGGTGAGCGAGAGCGGCGAGCAGTTCGAGATCGACGTGCCGACGTTCTCGCTCGACAGCCCGAGCGAGAAGCGGGTGTTGAATTAGCTCCAGTGTCATGCCCCGCGAAGGCGGGGCATCCAGTACGCCGCGGCTCATCGGTTCAATCACCGACGTCTCTGGAATACTGGATCACCCGCCGGAGCCTGTCATCGGGCGCGCATTCGCGCGACCCGTTGGCGGGTGATGACGAATTGTCTTACCCCGCCCCCTCCTCCACGCCCGCCTCGTGCGGGGTGAACTCGTAGACCGAGCTGCAGAACTCGCAGGTGACGACGACCTTGTTGTCCTTCACCATGTCGGCGCGGTCTTTCGGCGCAAAACTCTTCAGCATCGCGGCGACCGCGTCGCGCGAGCAGGAGCATTGCGCGCGCAGCGGCTGCGGCTTGAACACGCGCACGCCGCGTTCGTGGAAGAGGCGATACAGCAGCCGCTCGCCGGACAGACTCGGATCGATCAGCTCGACGTCCTCGACCGTGCCGATCAGCGACTGGCCCTCGACCCAGGCATCGTCCTCCGTGACGGTATGATGGACCGTGCCTTCGGGTGCATCGCCGGGATGCAGATCGGCCTGGCGCGCGCGCTCCGGCGCCTTGGGCAAGAATTGCAGCAGCACGCCGCCGGCACGCCAGCGATGCTTGCCCGCCTCGCCGCCGCGCCATTCCTCGCCGACGGCAAGGCGCACCCGCGTCGGGATCTGCTCGGAGCGCAGGAAATATTCATGGGCGGCGTCTTCCAGATTGCCGCCCTCGAGCGCGACCAGACCCTGGTAGCGGCTCATGTCCGCACCCTGGTCGATGGTCATGGCCAGATGGCCCTTGCCGAGCAGTTCGCCGGAAGTCTGGCCGTCCTTCAGCCGCTTGGCGTCGTAGCGCGCATAGGCGCGCAGGCGGTCCGGTGACTTGAAGTCGACCACCAAAAAGGAAACCGGACCATCGGTCCGAGTTTGCAGGATGAAGCGGCCCTCGAATTTCAGCGACGTACCGAGCAGCGTCGTCAGCACGATGGCTTCGCCGAGCAGCTTGCCGACCGGCGCGGGGTAATCGTGTTTGGTGAGGATATCGTCGAGCGCGGGGCCGAGCCGGGTCAGGCGGCCGCGCAGATCGAGCGCGTTCACCTCGAACGGCAGAACGGTGTCGTCAACTGGAACCGCTGACGGCGCGCGGATCGGGGTTTCGGCCGCGATTTTCGTTTCGGGGGATTGGGAGACCATGGCGCTCTATCTGGGGTCTTAAGTCACGAAACGAAAGGGGTTCATTCCGCGTCATGCCGGGCTCGTCCCGGCCATCCACGTCTTACCTTTTTACTGTGTCCAAGACATGGATGCCCAGGACATCTGGCGCGAAGACGCGCTTCGCGCTTTTGCCCAGGCATGACGAAAATCTACACAGTTTCCTCTACGCCACCGCCTCGAAACACCACGCCAAAATGCCCTTCTGCGCATGCAGGCGGTTCTCGGCCTCGTCGAACACCACGGACTGCGGGCCGTCGATCACTTCATCGGTGACCTCCTCGCCACGATGGGCGGGCAGGCAGTGCATGAAGATGGCATCGGGCCTGGCCAGCGACATCAGCTTGGCATTGACCTGGTAGGGCCGCAGCACGTTGTGACGGTGCTCGCCCTCCTTGTCGCCCATCGACACCCAAGTGTCGGTGACGACGCAATCGGCGCCGCGCACGGCGGCTTCCGGATCGTTGCCGAGCACGATCGGCGCCTGCGTTGCCTTGATCCAGTCGCGCATCGCCTTCTTCGGCGCGAGCTCCGGCGGGGTGGCGATATTGAGGCGGAACTTGAAGCGCTCGGCGGCGTGGGCCCAGGAAGCGAGCACGTTGTTGTCGTCGCCGGTCCAGGCAACGGTCCTGCCCTCGATCGGCCCGCGGTGCTCCTCAAAGGTCATGAGATCGGCCATCACCTGGCAGGGATGCGAGCGGCGCGTCAGGCCGTTGATGACGGGCACGGTCGCGTGCGCTGCGAGCTCCAGCAACGCATCGTGATTGAGGATGCGGATCATGATGGCGTCGACATAGCGCGACAGCACGCGCGCGGTATCGGCGATGGTCTCGCCGCGGCCGAGCTGCATCTCCGCGCCGGTCAGCATGATCGACTCGCCGCCGAGCTGGCGCATGCCGACGTCGAACGAGACGCGGGTGCGGGTCGAGGGGCGCTCGAAGATCATGGCGAGCGTCTTGCCTTCGAGCGGCTTCCTGCCCTTCTCATGTGCCTTCAGCTTCGCCTTCATAGCGACGCCTGCATCCATGATATTGCGCAACTCGCCGAGCGGAAGCTCGCTGATGTCGAGGAAGTGACGTGGCGGCTTGCTCATCATCCTGCCGCCTTCTTCTTTTCCGTCGCCGACAGCGCGACACAGGCGCGCTCCAGCGACGCAATCGACTGGTCGATCTCGGCCTCGGTGACGATCAGCGGTGCAAGGAAGCGCACGACATTGTCGCCGGCGCCGACGGTGAGCAGCTTCTGGTCACGTAGCGCGTTGACGAGATCGCCGGAGGGCACCACGGCCTTGACGCCGACCAGAAGCCCCTCGCCGCGCACTTCCGACAGCACGGACGGATAACGGTCGACGACAGAGGCGAGCTTCTGCTTGAGCAGCAGCGACATCTTCTGAACATGGTCGAAGAAGCCGGGCTGCAGCATGACGTCGAGCACGGCATTCGCCGCGGCGATCGCCAGCGGATTGCCGCCGAAGGTCGAGCCGTGCGAGCCCGGCGTCATGCCGCTCGCCGCTTCCGCCGTGGCGAGGCACGCGCCGATCGGGAAACCGCCGCCAAGCGCCTTGGCCAGCGACATTACATCCGGCTTCACGCCGAGGCGCCGATAAGCGAACAGATCGCCGGTGCGGCCCATGCCGGTCTGCACCTCGTCGAAGGCGAGCAGCAGGCCATGCTGGTCGCAGAGCTGGCGCAGCGCCTTGAAGAACGACACCGGCGCGGTGCGCACGCCGCCCTCGCCCTGCACGGGCTCGATGAGAATGCCGGCGGTCTGCGGGCCGATCGCCTTCTTGACTGCTTCGAGGTCGCCATGCGGCACCTGGTCGAAGCCATCCATCGGCGGGCCGAAGCCCTCGAGATATTTTGCCGAGCCGGTGGCGGCGAGCGTCGCCAGGGTGCGGCCGTGGAAGGCGCCTTCAAACGTAATCATGCGATAGCGGTCGGGATGGCCTTTCGAGGCGTGATAGCGGCGCACCACCTTGATCACGCATTCCATCGCCTCTGCGCCGGAATTGCAGAAGAACACATAGTCGGCAAAACTCTGCTCGCAGAGCCGCGCGGCGAGCCTGTCGCCATCCGGGCTCTTGAACAGGTTCGACATGTGCCAGAGCCTGGTCGACTGCTCCTGCAGCGCCTTGACGAGGTGCGGATGGCAGTGTCCCAGCGCGTTCACCGCAACGCCCGAGGTGAAATCGAGATAGCGCTCACCATTGGTGGCGACGAGCCAGGCGCCCTCGCCGCGCTCGAAGCCGAGATCAACCCTGGCGAAGACGGGGAGCAGATGCGACGCGGCGCTGTTGGTCATGGCTGTCTACTTGCAGGTTTGAGGCCGGCCGCGCGGTGTGTGCATTGGCGCAGATCGCAGCGGCAGAGCCAGCGGAAAACGAAACGTGCCGCCTTTTGCAGGCGGCACGCGACAACTATCTTATGGCGGGGCGAGCACTGTCAACACGACATAAGAGTATCTGAGTGCACTGCAAAATGCCCCAATTCCGGACGATTCCGGAAATCGGTGCATTGGAGACGGAACATGTGGAAGCGCAGCGGCCGACTCTTGCGCCGGAGTCACGGCATATTGTAGCGTTTCCTCCGTCGGGTACGACATCTCGTGCGGCAAATCTGATCTCTAAGTACCTTTGTGCGGCGTAGGCGTTCGGGCGCGGTTCACACCTGTCCGGCGAGGGCTAAGGGATTCTGCCCGCAGGGATATCTGGGATTTGGCATCGCCAGCATCGCCCCAAGGCGGCGACCGGTGTGAGGCGAAAGGAAGCATACGATGACGGTATTGACCTGGTCCGATGAGCGTGTGGAGCAGTTGAAGAAGCTCTGGGAATCCGGGCTCTCGGCGAGCCAGATCGCCGCCGAACTCGGCAATGTCACTCGCAATGCCGTAATCGGCAAGGTGCACCGGCTCGGCCTCTCCGGCCGCGCCAAAGCCCCCTCTACCGCGGCTCCGCGGCCGCGCAAGGCGCGGCCTGCGCAGATGGTGCGGGTGTCGCGGCCGATGTCGCGCGGCAACACCGCGCTGGCGCAGGCCTTCGAAGTCGAGGTGGAAGCCGATCCCGTCGCCTACGACAACGTCGTGCCGATGAGCCAGCGCCTGTCGCTGCTGGAACTCAATGAGGCGACCTGCCACTGGCCGGTCGGCGATCCCGCAAGCCCGGAATTCTTTTTCTGCGGCGGCAAGGCGCTCACTGGCCTTCCCTATTGCGCACACCACTCGCGCGTCGCCTACCAGCCTGCCGCCGATCGCCGCCGCCAGGCGCCGAAGCCGCACGGGCGGTAAGCGCTGCCGCACACGCGCTGTCGTTCCGGCGAAGGCCGGGACCTATAGCCACGAATGTGCGTGGTTATGTAGAGCTGGGGCTCCAGCACGCTTCATCAATTTGCAGCTGTGGTTATGAGTCCCGGCCTTCGCCGGGACGACAGTGCAGAGGCGCTTGAGATTTGATCCCACGTCCGTCCAAGCACTCTTCATGTTGGTGCGAAGGCAAGCAAAACCAGGATCATCAACACTGCAATGGTGCATCCGGCTACGAAGTTCTTCATGGGTGCCACTCCATGGGCTCGTGGCAGCGACTTGGCCAGCAAAGCCCATCGTTTCGACGTCCGAGACGGCCCCGGGTCAGGAAACCGGGGCCGCCCAGGGCGGCAGATGCCAGGGGCGGCCTAGCAGCTGCCGCATTCGGAATTTTGGGTAATGGACGCACACTCCCTTTGATTTTTGTCAACGTGCTTTCGAAACGCTCCCGACCTTGCGGCAAGAGAAAGCAAGTTAAACGGCCCCGGTTTGAGAGGGGGCTGGGGACCGGGGCCGCCTAGGGACGGTGCGTGCTGGGGGACCAAACATGCACCGCATCGAATTAGGTCGCGAGTCGCAGTCGACGACAATTGTTCCAAGGGACAATACACGCCTAAGTTTAAAGCTCAAATTCCTTGGAGGCCCGGCGCTTGGAGTCCGAGACGCAGGAACCCGCCGCCGATAGTTCTCAATGTGAGAGCGAGAGCAGTGCCGTCACCACCAAACCGCTTGATAGGATCCAGACGAAGATCAAGCCGGTACAAAAGGTCCTGTCGCTTGTCTCGTCCAGCGCACGGACGACTCGTTGAGCCCATGTACTCATTTTACTAGCTCCTGCCGAGAGCCACTCCTATCCAACCACTTTGCACGGGGTTTGCAACGGCAGATTGAACACGTGGACGTGAGCAGTCGGACCTCGGATGTACATTTTGTGCCAACGGGCGGAACGCCACCATTGCCACGTTGGCCCGCAACGCCGCATCAGGCGCAGCGGCCACAACCGTTGATCTGCGTCAAGGCTCGATTCCCGTGCGATGCGCACGGTGCAGTGGGGGCCAGTAACGGAGGAAACAGAGATGAAAGTGACCTTGGGTACTCTGGCATTCGCAGTCTCGACCTTCGCCTGTGCGCTATCCTTGTCGCCGACCTGGTCCAGGCAAGACGGTCTGTCACTCTCGACCAGCAGGGCCGAGGCGCGCGCGCGCGTCTACATCAGGACCCCCTATGCGGCCAGCTCGGCCTATTACACCGGAACCGACCTGCCCTGGTACGCCGTGCGGGCCTACTATTTCAACGGTCCCTGGAGCGGCCCCGGCTACAGCTACGC
>DASWVJ010000196.1:0-9143 GCA_036406295.1 Bradyrhizobium sp. | reverse complement strand
CTGCGATCGGCGATGGTGATATTTCTCGTTGCGCTTGGCGTTGCCCATTGGGTAATGCGTGCAGCGATAACTCTGGCGAGTTCAGCATTCCTGTCAAACCGGTGAGGGCGCGGCATGGCCGATGATTCCGATGTTGCGCATCCCGATCAGGCCACGCTGCTCGACCGCCACCCGATGCGGGGCGACGAAGGCCAGATCAGGCAGGAATTTGTCGAGGAGATCACCCGCGCCATCCGCGGATCCGACGCCGCGTTCCTGCGCGCCATCGTCGCCGAACTGCACGAGGCCGATCTCGGCGATTTGATCGCCGCCCTCGAGCCCGAGGACCGCGTCAACCTGGTCGAGCTGACCGGCTCGGATTTCGACTTCTCGGCGTTGAACGAGGTGGACGAGACCGTCCGCGAGGAAATCCTCGAAGAGCTCGAGCCCGAAGAGGTCGCCGAGGGCGTCCGGGAACTGGAATCCGACGACGCCGTCGAACTACTGGAGTCGCTCGATGAGGAGGATCGCGAGGAGGTCCTCGAAAAGCTGCCACCGTCCGAACGCGACGTCATCGAGCGCTCCCTCGAATACCCGGAAAATTCCGCCGGCCGGCGGATGCAAACCGAGTTCATCGCTGTCCCGCCGGATTGGACCGTGGGCCAGGCGATCGACTACATGCGTGAGACGTCCGATCTGCCGGACCGGTTCTATGAAATCTACGCCGTCGATGCCAACAAGCACTGGCAGGGCGCCGTGCCGCTCGACGTGTTCCTGCGTTCGCGTCGGATGGTGCCGCTCAAGGAGCTGGTCGACGAAGACCGCCGCCGTGTCTCCGTGCTCGACGACCAGGAGGAAGTCGCCCGGATGTTCGGCAAGTACAACCTGGTCGCGGCGCCCGTCGTCGACACCGAGAACCGCCTGGTCGGCGTCATCACCATCGACGACGTCGTCGACGTCATCGAGGAGGAGGCGGACGAGGACCTGAAGGCGCTGGGCGGCGTCACCAGCGACGAGGAATTGTCCGACAGCGTCTGGACCATCGCGCGCGGCCGGTTCAACTGGCTGTTGGTCAACCTGGCCACCGCTTTCCTCGCTTCCTCGGTGCTCGGCCTTTTCGAGGGGCAGCTGGAGAAGATGGTGGCACTGGCCGTGCTGGCGCCGATCGTGGCGAGCCAGGGCGGCAACGCCGCTACGCAAACCATGACGGTGGCGGTGCGGGCGCTGGCGACCCGCGAGCTCGGCTCCTACAACGCCTGGCGCGTGGTGATGCGCGAGGGGATGGTCGGCCTCGTCAACGGGCTTGCCTTCGCCGTCATCACCGGCCTTGCAGCGGTGGCCTGGTTCAAGATTCCCGGCCTCGGCTTCGTGATAGGGCTTGCCATCATCTGCAACCTCTTCGCCGGCGCGCTGGGTGGCATCCTGATCCCGTTGATGCTGGAGCGCATGAAGGCGGACCCGGCGGTGGCTTCCGGCACGTTTGTCACGACCGTCACCGACGTGGTCGGCTTCTTCGCCTTCCTCGGCATCGCCACGCTGTGGTTTGGGCTGAAATAGCCGTTGTGCCGCAAGGGCCGGTATCGTTAATCGGGTCTTAACGGGCTTGACCGATGATTCCCCTGTTCGAGTGCGCAAAGCGCGCGGGGATCGGTCATGAAGCGGTTTCGGCTGAAAGCGGACGGGCGGATCGTCGAGTTGCGCGACGGCAAGGAATTCCCGCTCGCGCCGGAGATGGAACAAGCCACGGCGCAGCCCGGCGTGCGCGACCTGCGCCGCCGCGCGCAACTGACCCAGATTGAATTCGCAGCCCGCCTTGGCGTGCCCGTCGAGACCATCCGCAACTGGGAGCAGGGCAAGCGTGCACCGCGGGGACCGGCGCGTGCACTGCTCGCGGTGATCGCGCATTCGCCGGAAACGGTGTTCGCCGCGCTCGCGACGGAACCCGAGCCGGTCTAGCAAGCGCACCCGGCGCGCGACATAATGCGGCTCGGACCCCGCGAGCCCTGCCATGCAATTCGTCGAAGCAAAAGGCGCAAGGATCCCCGCGATCGGGCTCGGCACCTGGGAGCTGCGCGGCCGCACCTGCGCGCGGCTGGTCGAGCAGGCGCTGCGCCTCGGCTATCGTCACATCGACACGGCGCAGGCCTATGAGAACGAGCGCGAGGTCGGCGAGGCGTTACGCGCCTCCGGCGTTGCGCGGGGCGAGGTGTTCGTCACCACGAAAGTCTGGACCAGCCACTTTGCGCCGCATGATCTCGAGCGCTCCGTCAAGGAGAGCCTGAACAAGCTGCGCCTGGCCGAGGTCGACCTGCTGCTGCTGCACTGGCCGAACCCGCGCGTGCCGCTGTCGGAGACGCTGGATGCACTCGCCCATGTGCGCAAGCTCGGCATGGCCCGGCATATCGGTGTGTCGAATTTCACGGTGGCGCTGATGGAGGAGGCGATCGACAAATGCCCGGCGCCGCTGGTGTGCAATCAGGTCGAGTATCATCCCTATCTGGATCAGACCAGGGTGCGCGAGGCCTGCGCTCGGCACGACATGGCGCTGGTTGCCTATAGTCCGATCGCCAAGGGGCGCGTGCGCAAGGACGAAGTGCTGGCGACGATCGGGCGCAGCCACGGCAAGAGTGCTGCCCAGGTCTGCCTGCGCTGGCTGGTGCAGCAGAAGGTCTCGGCGATCCCACGGACCTCGCGGCTGGAACGATTGTCGGAGAATTTCGCGATCTTCGATTTCGAGCTCTCGGAGGCCGAGATGGCCGAGATCTCGGCGATGGGCAGCCGCGACGGCCGGCTAACCGATTTCGGTTTCTCGCCGAAATGGGATTGAGTCGGTTTCGTCACCATCTATGCTGGAGACGGGGCCGGCGAGCAAACGCTGCAAGGGCAGGGTGGAACAGGATCGTGCCATACGCACGGGCGCAGCGGCATCAGTGATTGCGCATCTGTCGCTTCTCGCGTTGCTGGTGCTCTTGTCCGACGTCAGTCCGCTCGACTCCGCCACGGAGCCGATCGCGGTCAATATCGTCACCTCCGGCGAGATCGAACCGGAAGAGCTCAAGCCCGCCGAGCTGCAATCCGCGTTGCCGGAGCCATCGGCCCTCGCGGAGCCCGCACCCTCGGCTCTGGCACCCGCCACCCCGCAGGTCGCCAGCACGCCGCAGCAACCTGCCAAGCCTGGCGCGGCGCAGCCGGACCGCCCTGCCGCGGCAGCGCCGCCGAAAGCACAACTCGGATCGGCATCGGCTGGCTACCGGCCGCCGGAGCCGGACCTCACCGTGAAGTACAATGTCTTGCTCGGACTTCCCCCGAGCTGCCGCCGCCGGCGGCTCCGGGCAAGTCGGATGAAGGTTTTGACGAAACGACCGTCGCTGCCGACATTTCGTCAAGCGTGCTCACGGCGTTCAGGCGGCATCTGAAGATATGTTCGAAACTGCCGGCATCGGTGCAGCCTTCCGATAACGTCATGGTCAAGCTGCGGGTGTTCCTGTTGCAGGATGGCACGCTCGCCGCCGAGCCTGCGATCGGCGGCGGTAGCGCCAACGTCAAGGCGATCGAACTGCTGCAGAGCGCCATCGCCGGGCTGAAGCAATGCCAGCCCTACAAAATGCTGCCTGCGGATCGCTACGGCGAATGGAAGGTGCTCGATCTCGATTTCACGCCGCAGGATTTTTCGGGGTAGAGCATGATCCCGATCCGAAGGGCCGCGGCAGCGCAAAGTGGGAGCCGGTTTTCGGACCAGGTCATCCTTCAAACAAGAGACTGCACTTGCAATCACGACTTGGCGTCCATCGCCCTCCAGGCGTTGGATGCAAACTGGCGGCGCCAGGTGACGATCACCACCGCGGCGGTCGTGACGAACAGCACCCACGGGCTTATGAACCAGCCGAGATATCCGAGCGCGAAGAAGAAGGCGCGCTGGCCGCGGTTGAAATGGGCGCCCGCCGCTTCGAAAAGCTTGGTCGTGCGCATGACATGGGCCTGCGCCTCCGCAGTGTCGCGCTGGCTTGCCGGCGGCGTCGCGCCGAACAGGATCGCAACATAGTTGAACAGCCGGTATGACCAGGCGAATTTGAAGAAGGCGTAGATGAAGATCAGGATCAGCCCGACGCACTTGATTTCCCACAGCGCAGGCGAGGGCGTGATGTCGACTGGCAGCGCGCCGAGCACGGCGAGCGCGTCGTTGGTGGCGCGCAACAGTGCCAGCGCGCCACCGATGGCGATCAGGCTGGTGGAGGCGAAGAATGCGGTGCCGTTCTGCAGCGACGCCATGATCTGCATGTCGACCATCCGCGCCTCGCGATCGAGCATCTGGCGCACCCATTTCTCGCGGAACACATTCATCCGCGCCGACAGGCCGTTCCGGCCGTAGGCGCTGTGCTCGAGCGTGACGGAATAGACCAGCCATTCGAGGGTGAAGAAGCTGACCGCGATGATGTCGACCAGATAGGCGCGCATGCTGCATTCCCTCGTTCCGAAGCGCTGCACGGCGACAGGTTGAACGCGTCTCGCTGCCTGTGGCAAGATGACGGTCCGAAAAAGGATTTCCGCACATGGCTGGATTGAAGCTCGTCATCGGCAACAAGAACTATTCGTCATGGTCGATGCGGCCGTGGCTGGCGCTGCGCGCCAACGACATCCCGTTCGAGGAGACGTTCATTCCGCTCTATACGGGCGCAGCCGACAAGCAGCGCATCCTCGATGTTTCGCCGGCTGGCAAGGTGCCGGTACTGATCGACGGCGACATCACGGTGTGGGACTCGCTCGCCATCATCGAATACCTCGCGGAGAGGTTTCCGGAGAAGAGACTGTGGCCCGACGACCGCGCCGCCCGCGCCCGGGCACGCGCGATCTCGGCCGAGATGCATTCCGGCTTTGCGGCCCTGCGCAACGAATGCGGCATGAACCTGCACCGGCCGGTCGGTGCCATTGCGCTGTCGGAGGAGGCGCGCGGCAACATCGCCCGCGTCCAGGAGATATGGACCGAATGTCTGGCACGCCACGGCGGGCCGTTCCTGTTCGGCAGCTTCGGTGGCGCGGATGCGATGTACGCGCCGGTGGTGCACCGCTTCCGCAGCTACGCCGTTGATGTGATGCCCGCCGTGCGGTGCTACATGGAGGCAATACAGGCGCTGCCGGCGTTCCAGGAATGGACCCGCGACGGCCTCGCCGAGACCCTCATCATCGAGAAGTTCGAGACGGTGTGAAGCAAGGTGCCGTGCACGTGCATCGGTCCACAATTTTTAATTGAATAGTTCCATCCTGTGCCATTTTAGGTCGCCGACAAGAGTTGAACCGAAACCCCGTGCTTAACAGAGGTTAGCGAAAAGGCTTCAGGAAGGCCTTCAGTTGGCCGGGTAGGGCACTGAAAAACCTGCGAAATCCGCGCATTTGCCATGCCGCGATGTTGCTGGCCAATAACAAGCAGCCTGTGCTAGCTTGTCACAGGGTTCTCAACCGGCCGCCGCTGCGGGGACCGCGGGCGTCAGGCCGGAAATCTTGCGTATGGAGAGGGCGTTGAAGCACAAGTACCCTGTTGGAGCGTCTGTCTATTTCACTGCAAGCAATGTGTCGCGTCCGGCTGCCAGTGGCACCTACGAGGTGATCCGTCTGCTGCCGACCGATGGGGACGATTGCCAGTACCGTATCAAGAGCTCGAGCGAAGCGTTCGAGCGCGTGGCCAAGGAAAGCCAGCTCGCTCTTACCTGAGGCGATTGCGTTCAAGGCCTGTGCGCCGGGGTTCCACCTTGGCCGCCGTCAAATGGCCGGGTTCGCAGTCACATTCTGCGCAAGTCGATAGCGCACGGGTTTCGCTCGTCGCGCCGAGATGCGTTACACGCTACGTTTGAGGGGACGTCGCGCATGGATTGGGCTTGGGCCTCATCGCTGGATCAGCTCTGGCGCTCGCCGTCGTTTCCGATGTGGGTGACGCTGGCCGCGGCCGGATTCTTCGCGATCCTGCTGCTCATCACGCTGGCGCGCGCGGAAAAATCCGTCGCCAACGGCGCGCTCACAGTGATCACGCTGCTGGCAGTCGGTATTGCGCTGGCGGCAACCATTCGCAGCTTCGGCTTGCCCGGCACGCCGTCATCCCCGGCCAGCCCCGCGCCGCAGGCGATGGCCGCATCCCCGGCGATGTCCTGCATCGACGATCTCGCCGGTGAGACTGTGCTGACGGCGTGCGAAAAGACGCTGTTCGGTTCGCCCGAGTCCGCCGCCGCCGCAATCGCCTATGCCGCCTCGCAGATCTCGCGTCTGACTTCACTTGGCGACGTCGCCACCGCCAATCGCAGCCTTACCCCGGAAGTGGAGTCGCTGCGCCGATCCGTCGAGCGCGACCGCTACGGCCTGATGGCCTATGTGCTCGTCGCGCGTGACCACTGCACGCCGCAGACCTGTCCGGCTTTCCGATCGCTTACCAACAACCGGCAGATCATGACCAACATGGACGAACGCGTCTATGAAGCGCTGGTGATGCGCTATTCGGCGTCGTGGAGCGCGCCGTCTACGACGCCGGCGATGTCCGGTGCGCTGGCGGCGCTGCCGCCTCCCGCGGGCGTGCCGACCGGCAAACCGACTACGATGATCGATTTCCCGTCGGCTTCTTCAACCCCGCCGGTCAATATCATGACACCGGAGCCTGGCGCGCCCGGATCGGCCGCACCGTCGCCGCGGGCGACCACGCCCGCTGCTGGCGCGCCGGCGCGTCCGGCAGCACCGCCGGCGGCTCAGAAGAAACAGGCGCCGCCGAAATCGGCACGTGCGCCGACGCCGATCACGCCGCCGAGTTCTCCACCGCCGGCACCGGCCTCCGCGGCCGACAACGATTGATGCTGGCGTCCCGAGCCGCTAATTAGCGGTCATGCCTCTTCATCTCATCAAGCTGGCCGTCGGCTGCGATTCCGTCCGGGAACTCAAGGAATGGGTTGCCGAACGGATGGCGACGGCGAAAAAGAAAGGCCTGCCGCGGCGTCACGTCCACATCACGCGGATGACGCCGAAGCGCGAGGCGGAGATCCTCGCGGGCGGCTCGCTGTACTGGGTGATCCGCGGCGAGATCGCGGCGCGCGAGAAAATCATCGCCATCGAGCCGTTCCGCGACAAGGAAGGCATTGGCCGCTGCCGCATCGTCATGCAGCCGAAGGTGATCTCGGTATCGCCGCGGCCGATGCGGCCGTTCCAGGGCTGGCGGTATCTTACGCCCGACGCTGCGCCGCCCGATCTCGGCAAGGCCGCCGAGAGGGGCGTCGCCGCCATGCCCGAGCCGATGCGCCGCGAATTGCGTGATCTCGGCCTGCTGTAAGCCGACTACACCGCGATATTATCGATCAGACGCGTTGCGCCGAGCCTGGCCGCCACCAGCATCCGGATCGGCCCTTCCTTGAGTGAGCCGATCGGCGCCAGCGTCTCGGCGTGGCGGGCTTCCAGATAATCGAGCGTGAAGCCGACACTTCGGATCATCTCCTCGCCGGCTGTGAGCGCTGCCGCGACGTCCTCGCCGGCGCGGATTTTAGCCGCGCTCGCCTTCATCGCCTTGTGGAGGGTAGGGGCGACCTGCCGCTCTTCGGCCGAGAGGTAGACGTTGCGCGATGACATCGCCAGGCCGTCGCGTTCGCGCACGGTTTTCGAGCCGACTACCTTCACGCCGAGGTCGAGGTCGCGCGCCATCTGGGTGACGACGCGAAGCTGCTGAAAATCTTTCTCGCCGAAGATCGCGATGTCCGGGCGGACCTGCGTAAACAGCTTCCCGACCACCGTGGCGACGCCGCCGAAGAAATGCGGACGGAAACGATCCTCCAGGCCAGCGGTCGCCGGGCCTTCCGGTGAAATTCGAGTCGCAAATCCTTCCGGGTACATGGTTTTGACATCGGGATGCCAGATTAGGTCGACACGTTCGGCGGCGAGTTTTTCGACGTCGGTCTTCCAGGTCCGTGGATAGGAGCCGAAGTCTTCGGTCGGGGCGAACTGGGTGGGGTTGACGAAGATCGAAACGACGACTTTTCGCGCGCGCTTCCTGGCGAGGCGGACCAGCGACACATGGCCGTCATGGAGCGCACCCATGGTCGGAACCAGCGCGACGCTGGCCTTCCGAGCGCGGAGGCCGTCGAGCGCGCGGCGCAGGGCGGGGACGGTGCGGACGACCATGGGATTGCGTGACATCAGGACTCTGGATGGTTGGTGGCGGACAAGGCCGTCGGCCTTGCCAGCATGTGGCGGGAAGGCGGACCTTACCAAGGCGGATCGGGCAGCGCCAAGCGGTCGCCGGACACGGCTGAGATGTACCTGACAAAAAAATGAAACCAGCGCGTGACCTGACGCACACATGATTCAGGATCTTGCGCGTAGTTTAAGTAATTCGAGCGGTGTACCGCGCATTTCGCTTGACCGCGGTTGGGGCCAACTCGAAGATGTATCGGGGGTTGAGTCATGCTCGTGCAGGCTAGTCAGGGGCAATCCGGTTCGGCACACGTTGTGGTGCTGGGCAACGAAAAGGGCGGGTCGGGGAAATCCACCACCGCCCTGCATATCGCCGTCGCCCTGATGAAGGCCGGCCAGCGCGTCGCCACAATCGACCTCGACTGTCGCCAGCAGAGTTTTACCCGCTACATCAACAACCGCCAGGCCTGGGCCCGCCGCACCGGTGTCGAACTCGAGCTGCCGGCGCATCGCTGCATCAAGGCCGGGCTGACCATGCACGTCGCCGATAACGAGAATTCCGAGCTGCTGCAATTCACGGATGCGGTCAGCGCCGTCGAGCACACCTTCGATTTCATTGTGATTGATACGCCCGGCACCGACAGCTACCTGATGCGGCTTGCGCATTCGATGGCGGATACGCTGGTGACGCCGATCAATGACAGTTTCCTTGATTTCGACGTCCTTGGCACCGTCGATCCCCAGACCTATGCGGTGACCGGCGAAAGCCATTACGCCGAGATGGTACGCGACACCCGCCGCAAGCGCCGTCAACTCGACGGCGCCAGTACTGACTGGATCGTGGTGCGCAACCGCTTGTCGATGATAGGCTCGCGCAACAAGCAACTGGTCGCCGAGGGGCTCAACGAATTGTCGTTCCGCCTCGGTTTCCGCGCGGTCGACGGCTTTGCCGAGCGTGTGGTCTATCGAGAGTTCTTCCCGCGTGGGCTCACTGCGCTCGACGACCTCGA
>DASWVJ010000195.1:0-6791 GCA_036406295.1 Bradyrhizobium sp. | reverse complement strand
CCAGCCTCGGCTGGCGGCTGGATGCCGATTTCGCCGGCGAAGGCTGGCGTGTGATCCAGTTCACGCCGCCGGGCTCGCCGACCTCGGTCATCTTCGGCAAGAACGTCACTCCTGCGGCGCCCGGCTCCGCACAGGGGCTCTATCTGGTCGTCTCCGACATCGAGGTTGCCCGCAAGGATCTGCTCGACCGCGGCATCGCAGTCAGCGAAGCCTTCCACGCGGAGGGCGACGCGCATGTCGGCAACGACGCGCCCTATCTGTTCGGCAGCGTCCGCCAGAACGGCCGCGATCCCTCGCGCGGCAGCTATCGCTCCTACGCCTCGTTCAGCGATCCCGACGGCAATGGCTGGCTGTTCCAGGAAGTCACGACCCGGCTGCCCGGCCGCGTGCAAGGTGACACCAGCTTCGGCTCGCAGAGCGACCTTGCGGCAGCGCTGCGCCGCGCCTCTGCCGCCCATGGCGAGCATGAGAAGCGCAATGGCGGCGAGTACGATGCGAACTGGCCGGACTGGTACGCCGAGTACATCGTCAAGGAGCAGGCCGGCGAGCTATTGCCGCTGTGACGGAAGTGAAAGAAGACCGCAAGGCCGCGCTGCGGATGGTCCCCGCGGGCGACCCTTGTCATTGGCCGTTTCCGGCGGCCTGCGCCAGCCATGCCGTTCGGCCACCGGCGTCCGGATCCTCCGTGACCTGATCGATCGTGCGGAATCCGCTTCCCGCGAGCAATTGCTCATACTCGCTGCGATCGAGACTCGCATGATAAAGCGGGTCGCCGCGATAATTGCCGATCGCTTCGCCGAACGCCGGGCCGGTATTGAACATCAGGACGGTATCGCGACGGGCATGGGCGGCGAAGGTCGCAAACGTCGCGCGCTGGGCATCGGGATCGAGGTGGAAAAAGCTGTCCCAGGCCAGAATGCCGTCGAATGCTCTGCCGAGCCGCAGGCCGCGCATGTCGGACACGATCCATTCCTGTTCCGGCATCCGCTCGCGGCACAGTGCGATCAGCGTTGGCGAACTGTCGACGCCGGTGACGCGCATGCCGTGCGCCGCCAGATTGCCGGCGACCGGTGAGCCGCCGCCACAGCCGAGGTCGAGTACGGCGGCGCCTTCGGGCAGCAGCCCCAGGAACCGGTCGTGCCATTTCCGGTCGTTCCAGCCGCTGGCTCTGCGGTCCGCATCCCAATTGACCGCGTGCCGCTCGTAATGAGCAATGATCTTCTCGGAGAGATCGCTCACGCCTGGTAACCCGTCAGCTCGAGATAGCCGACGCCGCGATGGCTGCCGGCGAAGTTGATTGGGCCTTCCCAGTAGGCGAAGCTCGTGCCCATCCAGCTTTTCGGGTTGAGCGGCGTGCAGTCGATCGCGAGGTCGAGGCGCGGGATTTCGACATGCCACGCAGTCGGTATCTTGCGGCCGGCGATCTCGGTCGTGCCTTTGGGTGTCATCGCAATTTCATTCGTAGCAAACGGTGTCGCCTTGCCTTCGGGCAAGATGAAATTCCCCGACGCATAATGATGGCCGTCGGCCTGCCGCATCCGGTACAACATCAGCTTCTCGCCGCTGTCGAAATGCAGCGCGAACCAGTCCCAGCCGCTCTGGTCGGAAGCCAGCGGCTGGCTGCTCCATTCGCGGTCCATCCAGGCGAGCCCCGTCACGGTGACGGGCTTGTCGTCGATGGCAAGATCGCCTGCGACCTTGAAGAAGGGCTGGCTGTAGTAATAGGAAGCCTGCTCGCGCTCGGACTTCTTGCTGAAGCCGGCATTGCCCTGCAGCACCAGCGGACGGTCGGCGGAAAGCCGCAGCGCATAGCTGAACTCGGCTGACGATGCCGTGAGCTCGAGCGGCGCGACGTTGTTGGCTTCGAAGCCGTCGAGCGCGCGCATCTGCCAGGCGTCGATCCAGGCGCGAAACGGTGCGGCTTCGACGCCGGCCTGCCCGACGCCGCCGCGCGCAAAAGTCTCGGCCGTGCGATGGGTATGCTCGCTCGTCACCGCGGCATGGGCCATCCAGACGTGCTGGGTGGCCCAGCCTTCATGCGCTGCGCCCGGTTGCAATGCCTGCCGGAACAGCGTCCATTGCGCGCCATAGGCTTGGCCGGCTGCGTCGCGCAGGTTCGCCGTCACATACCACCACTCAATGCGGAATTCGGGATGCGGCCCGTGATCGGCCGGAAACGAGAATGTGCGGCCGGGCGTGACACGCGCAAAGCCGTCCGACTTCTCCTCCAGCCCCGCAAAGCCCTGCGCGCGCGCCGTGGCATGAAGCGCAAGCCATGCGGCGCCCCCGGCAAAGCTGCGTCGCGTGATGCTAGCGCTCATTGGCAAAGATCCGGATCAGGCCGGCGGGCTGCATCCGCGCCAGCCGCAACACCGGCAGCAGCGCGGCACAAAACGCCGCCACCATGGCAACGCCGACTAGCTGCATCAGTTGCAGCGGAAACACCTGGAACGGCAACCGCCAGCCGAACGCCTTCACGTTCACCACCGCGAGCAGGCACCAGGCGACGAGCAGGCCGAGCGGCAGGGCGAGCAGGGCGGTGATCAGCGCGACCGACATGGTCTTGAGCAGCTCGATGCCGGCAAGCCGCTGCCGCGTCACGCCGATCGCCCATAGGGGTGCGAGCTGCGGCAGCCGCGAATTGGCCAGCGTCAGCAGACTTGTCAGCAACGCGACGCCGGCAACCCCCAGTGTGAAGGCGTTGAGCGCGGTAGTCACGGCGAAAGTGCGGGTGAAGATGCGCTTCGACTCCGCCTTCACCGTCGCCTGGTCCGCGAGGCTGCGATCGTCCAGTGCGAATTTTTCCCGCATCTCGGACATCAGCGCCGCGACCTGCGAAGGTTCGACGCGCAGGCCGATGCGGGTTTGCGGGACGCTGGGGAAATGCCGCGTCAGCGCCGCATAGTTCACGGTGATCTGGCCCTTGGGGTTGCCGTAGTCGGCGTAGATGCCGACGATCTCCAGCGGCCAGTCGCCGCCGGGGGTCGGCACGTCGATGCGCTCGCCCACGGAAAGCTTCAGCCGCCGCGCCAGTTGCTCGCTGACGAAGGCCGCATCGCCCGGCCGCAGCCGCACCCAGGCGTTGGGCGCAGTTTCCAGCAGCGGCCAGTGCTCGTGATAGGTGGTGTGATCGACGATGCCGAACAGCTCGATCGGGCTGTCTGCGAGGTGCACCTCGGCGCGGCCCGTCGGCAGGATCGCCTGCACTCCGCTGCGTTCGCGCAGCCAGGCCTTGATCTCGTTCGCCTGCCGGTCGTCCCTTGCGAAGATATAGACGTCGTTGGCGAGCCGTCCATCAAGCCAGATCAGGAAGGTGCGGCTGAAGCTTTCCACCATGGTGGCGACGCCGACATTGACGGCGAGCGCCAGCAGGAGGGCCATCAGAGCCAGCGACAATCCCGAGAGCTGCTGGCGGCTGTCGGCCCAGAACCAGCGCGCCAGCGGCCGTTCGGCAGTTCCTTCGCCGAGCGCCAGCACGCGCTCGAGGATCGGCGGCAGTGCAAGCGCGGCACCCAGCATCAAGGCTGCGAGCACGGCAAATCCCGCGACCAGCGAATCGCCGAACCAGAGGAAGCCGGCTGCGACGGCAAATATCAGCACCGCGGCCGCGCCCTGCAGTTTCAGCCAGCGCCGCTGCGCCTGCTGCCAGGCCTGCGGCTGGGCGGAAGCGAGCACCGGCAGCCGCACCGCCTTGATCAGGCTGGCGGCGGAAGCGGCCAGCGCGCCGAGCACGGAGATGGCGATGCCGGCTAGCCACCATTCGCCCTTGAGCGTGAGTTGTCCCGGGATGGATGCGCCATAGAGCCCGCGCAGCGAGGCCGCCACGTCGGGCAGCAGCGCCGCGGCGATGAAATAGCCGCAGACGAGGCCGGCGAGCCCCGCGGCAAGCGCGAACGCCACCTGCTCGATCACCAGCACGGCATTGAGCATGCGAGCGGACACGCCGCAGGAACGCAAGGTGCGCAGCATCGGCAGCCGCTGCTC
This sequence comes from Bradyrhizobium sp., assembly GCA_036406295.1. GTDB lineage: Bacteria > Pseudomonadota > Alphaproteobacteria > Rhizobiales > Xanthobacteraceae > Bradyrhizobium. The sequence goes on along the minus strand of DASWVJ010000195.1, from coordinate 2,807 downwards.
GAAGGCAAGTCCGACAGCCGAATTGACGATGAAGAGCCCGACAAAGAACGACAGCAGCCCGAAAGCGGTGAGGTTGAGATGGAAACTGTCGGTCAGCCGCTCCAGATCGGTCTCAGTGTCCGGCTCGACCAGGCGGAGGCGATCGCCGGCCACGCTCCGCAATGCTGCGCGTTTGCCTTTGCCCTTGCCGACCAGCAGCCGCGACAGCTGCCCCGGCATGTTCAGTACTCGCTGCGCGATGCCGATATCGACCACCAGCAGGTCGGGCACCAGGCTTTGCTGCAGGCGCAGCGGCGGCAGCAGCACGCCGCTATTGGCTTCCGGTCGCGCGCCTTCAGCCAGCTGCAGGTCGGACAGCGTTTCCGGCGAGGCCAGCATCCGGCCGGGCGGTGTGATGAACGCCTCAAATTCGCCGCGCGCCACCGTCGGCGCATTGCCGACTTCGCCCGGCAGCGTCATCGGCTCGATGCCGAGCAGGCGAAGGCTGCGCCCGCCGATCTGGATGCGGCCTTCGACGATCGGCGACACTGGCCAGCCGGCGCGGCGCAGATCGACGAACAGTTGTTGCGGAAATGCCTTGCCGTCCTTCGCCACCAGCATCGCGGTGCGCGTGCCGCCGAACATCGCCGCCGCACGGTCGTAGGAATTGCGCGCCTGCTGGTTCAGCGCCTGCACGCCGCTCCACAGCGCGGTTGCGGAGATCAGGCCGATCAAGAGCGTCGCCAGCTGCATCGGGTGCCGTCGCCAATGGCTGAGCAGCGTGGCAAGGGTCCACAGCGCGCGCCTCATGCGATCAGTCCCGCATGCAGCGTCACCTGCCGGTCCAGCGTGGCGGCGAGCCGCGCGCTGTGCGTCACCATCAGAAAGCCGCAACCGGATCGCGCCACCAGATCGCGCGCCAGCGCCAGCACTTCGTCGGCGGTATCCTCGTCGAGATTGCCGGTCGGCTCGTCCGCAAGCAGCAGCAGTGGCTTTGGCGCCAGCGCACGCCCGATCGCGACGCGCTGCTGCTGCCCGCCGGAAAGCTGCTCCGGATAGCGCTTCAAGAGCTCGCCGAGCCCGAGCCGCTCCACCAGCTCCGTGTGCCAGGCCGCATCGTGCTTTCCCGCCAGCCGCGACTGGAATTTCAGATTGTCTTCGACCGACAGGCTCGGGATCAGGTTGAACTGCTGGAACACGAGGCCGAGCCGGTCGCGCCGCAGGCCTGCGCGTGCCGCATCGTTCAGGCCGGAGAGCGCCACGCCATCGATCCTGATCTCGCCGCCGTCGGCGGCGTCCAGCCCGGCGATGAGGTGCAACAGCGTGCTCTTGCCGCTGCCCGATTCTCCCGTCAGGGCCACGCTCTCGCGTGCGGCGACGCGCAAATTCACGCCGCGCAGCACCGCGACCGTTTCGCTCGCGGAACGATAGTTTTTGGTCAGGCTGGTGATCTCGAGCACGCTCAAATCCGGCCGCTCACTTCGGCTTCTGATATTTCAGGACGAATTCATCGACCGGAATCACCGGCTGGAACACGCGCGTGTCGCGCGGGTCTTCCGGATTGCGCAAGAAGTCCGCCTCTGCCACCAGCTTGAATCCGGCCGCCTCGATTTCTTCGCGCAGCGTCTTTTCCTCGATTCGATGCAACGTCTTTACCACCGAGGTCCCTTCGCCCGGTTTCGCCGAATGATCGGCGATGACAAGCAATCCGCCCGGTCGCAGCGCCGCGAACATCTTCCGGTTCATCGCCGCGCGATCGACCGGCATGTAGCAGATGTCGTGATAGGCGAACAGGAAGGTGATGAGATCGAGGTTCGAAACATCGGGCGGAATCGGGTCGTCGAAATCGCGGATCACGCGCACCACATTCTTCATCACCCGCTTTCTCGCGCGGATGTCGAACTTGTCCTTGACAAAGCGTTCGACGACCGCTGCCGAGTCCTGCGCATAGACCGTTCCGGCCGGACCGACCGCGCGCGCGAGCAGTTCGGCGTTGTAGCCGGCGCTGGTCTCCATATCCAGCACCCTCATGCCGCTCCTGACCTCGGCGAAGGCGAGCAGCTCTGCCGGCTTGCGCCGCGCATCGGCCTGGCGGTCGCCTTCGGCGCGATCGGGGGCGGCGACGATGGCGGTATAGTCAGGCGTCCTGCCGTCCTGCGCCGCCGCACCAAGGCCGGCAAAAATTGCCAGCAAGGCGAGCGTGCCCGCGAGTTTGGCCCAACCGGTCGTCAGCTTCATGAGCTTTCCTTTCTCGTCCATCCGCACCATAGCAAGGCTGGCCACACCGATCCCGTGAAAATGCCCGGTTGCCAAGGCCATAGCGGTATGGCTAGCATCCGATCAAGGCTGCTTGTCAGAGGGCCAAAAACGATAGGCTTGCGGGGCACGACCATGACCGGACAACCGACGCCCAAGGGCGCCTGGAAAATCACCTTCCTTCTGTTCCTGTTCATGGTGGTGAATTTCGCCGACAAGATCGTGGTGGGCCTCGCCGGCGTGCCGATCATGAACGACCTCAAGCTCGATGCCGAGCAGTTCGGCGAACTCGGCTCTTCCTTCTTCCTCTTGTTCTCGATATCGGCCATCATCGTCGGCTTCATCGTCAATCGCGTCCCCACGCGCTGGGTGCTGCTGGTGATGGCGCTGATCTGGTCGCTGTCGCAATTCCCGATGGTCGGCACCGTCAGCTTCACCACGCTTTTGATCTGCCGCATCATTCTCGGTGCCGGCGAGGGGCCTGCCTTCGCGGTCGCGGCGCATGCGATCTACAAATGGTTCCCGGACGAGAAGCGCACGCTGCCCACCGCGATCCTCTCGCAGGGCTCGGC
>DASWVJ010000194.1:0-18318 GCA_036406295.1 Bradyrhizobium sp. | reverse complement strand
GCGACCGCGTTAATGACGATGCGGTCCCGCCATTTAATGGCGTTTATCAACATCGCAGCGGAGGTATGCGATGTCCATTGCTTCATTAACCTACATCGCGGTCATGCTCAGCGTCGGCGCGTTCGTTATCGCTTTCATTGTGGCGGCGAGCCGATGATTCACCGGATTGTGAACACTCAGTGTTCGTCCTGCCACTACATCCCCGCCGCATTGACAGCGGTTCTGCCGGGCCGGACCATTGCGCGCGGGAAGGTGTTTCGCCGCCTTCCGTCGCCTGCTGAAGTGACGCCGACAACGCCATTGCGTTTGGACGTAGCGGCAAGATTAGCCTTTCCCGGCAATTCGGTTTCCGCCTCTGCTCTAAGGCGATTAATCGTGGCCGGGAAGCTGGAGGCTTCACTCATTGCCGGTAAATATTTCGTCACGCTCAACAGCATTGAGGGGATGATAAAACGATGCCGCGTAAAGCCAAAGGACCGCGACTTGAACTCAAGCAATACAAAGACCGACCAGCCGCATGGGTTATCCGCGACGGAGACCGAACCCTTGGCACTGGATGCCATGAACATGACCGCGAAACTGCTCAAACAAAACTTGCGCAATACATCCTCGCCAAACACGACCCGGCAAAAGCCATCAGCCAAGGTAATCCGAATTCCGCAAAAATAGCTGACGTTCTGGCGCTGGAAATGAAGAGGATTGCAAAGACGGCAATGCCTGACTGGCGGAAAAAGGAATTGATCTCGCTTTGCCAGAACATGGGCAACTGGTTCGGCCATCGCGCCGTTGGCGATCTCAACGGCGATCTGCAAGAGCGCTATGCCAATGAGCGCTGCCGCTATGTCATCCGGAAGATCGATGGCGAAAGGCGTGTCATCAGAACCAATGAGCACGCGCCCATTGCCGCCTATCGTGATCTGAAAATCCTCGCCGCAGCGATTAATCGTTTCCTCAAGAGAAAGGTTGGCGGCGTGCAAATGCGGTTCAGCCCCGTGTTGCCCGATCCGCCAGAGGACCGTGAGCGCTGGTTGACCCGCAGCGAGGCGGCAAGGTTGCTTTGGGCTGCATGGCGCGCACGCCAGCGAAGCAGCAATCCGGAAAAGCCGGGTCGATATACCTCAAAGCACATCGCCCGATACATTCTGGTTGGGCTCTACACCGGCAGCCGAAACGGCGACATCTGCGGCGCTTCATTGCTGCCGTCGATCAACCGGGGCCATGTTGATCTTCAACGAGGCAGTTTCAAACGAAAGCCTGATGCCAAGCGGGAAACCAGCAAGCGGCAACCCACCGTTCCAATTCCTCCCCGCCTGCTGGCACACATGCGGCGCTGGCAGCGGCTAGGGATCAGCCGCAATGCCGTGATCGAGTTTGACGGCAAGCCCATCACCCGCGTTCGGGACGGATGGGAGACTGTTGTTGAACTGGCGGGGCTCGCCACAGATGACCCAAAACGGAAGGTCGTTCGCCATACGCTGCGGCACACCGCCATTAGCTGGTACTTGGCTGCCGGGGTCGATATTGAACTGGTTAGCCAATACTGCGGTGTCAGTGTTGCCACCATCCGCAAGGTCTATCGCCATTCCATGCCGGGAACCTTTAGCCCCGTATTGGGTGCGGCTAACAGATTTGGAAGATAGAACACCGCCAGCAATGGCGGCTAGGCGGGAGGCCAATCTTTAAGTGTCCGCAAGGATCGGGCTTGCGCTGCCTCCCGCCGCCTATTGATCCCCGCCCCCATATCCCCTAAAAGACCCCGGAAACCGGCCCCTCAGGGGGCCGTTATTTTTTCAATGCTGGCTGGGCATAGGCGACGTTTCTGGTACGGAGTTGGTACGGCGGGTTTGCGAAATCCGGCAACCGACTGAAAAACCAACAGAAACGGGCTGACCGTGCTCTAACCGCTCGAAAGGAGCGGGACACCCCATGATCGTGACTGTTGCCATTGCTATCGCCGCCGGCGTCGCCTCGGCGCTGATGTTCGCCTCGATCAGTTCGGGCGCGCTGATTTCGCTCGTCCTGTTCAATCTCGCGCCGCTGCCGCTGATGGTGGCGGCGATCGGATGGGGTCCGCTCACCGCGGCGGTCGGCGGTGTCGCCGCCGCAACGGCCTTTGGACTGCTGTTCGGTATGCCATTCGCTATGGCCTATGCCACGACCGCCGCGCTGCCGGCCTGGTGGCTCGGCCATCTCGCCTTGCTGGGACGACAGTTAGCGAACGCAGCGCCCGGCGAGAGTGGTCCGACGCCGCCGGCGAACGCCATGGAATGGTATCCGACCGGCCGCCTGCTGCTGTGGATCGCCGGCATCGCGGCCCTGCTCGCATTCGTGACCCTGCTGACGATCGGCACCGATTCCGAGGCCATCGCAACGGCGATGAAGCGGGGTTTTTCCCGGCTGGTCCGCGCGTTTGCGTTGCGCGGCGTGACGATTGACGAGGGCATCATCGATACGATGGCCGCGATTGCCCCGGCCGCCGTACCCACCGGCCCGATCATCATATTGACGGTCAACCTCTGGCTTGCCGGCAAGATCGCCGTGACGTCGGGCCGGCTGAATCGCCCATGGCCCGATCTGAAGGCCACGGCGCTGCCCCCGATGACGCTGGTCGTGCTGTGCGTTGCTCTCGCATTCTGCTTCACCGGCGGATTGCTTGCCGTGGTCGCGAAGGTCGTCGCCGGGGCGCTGCTGACGGCCTACGCCCTCACCGGCCTTGCGGTGCTGCACACCCTCACTCTGGCCTTGAGCAACCGCGTGATGTGGCTGGTCTTCAGCTACGCCGTCATGATCTTGCTGTTCTGGCCGCTGCTGGCGATGGCCGTGCTCGGCCTTGCCGATGCCGTCTTCGGATTCCGCGAGCGCTTCATGCGCACGCGGCCGCCGCCTTTGCCCGCGGCATAGAGTTTCGCCAACCCCCTTTTAACCGATCATCCAAAGGAGAACGAAAATGGAAGTCATTCTGCTGGAACGTGTGGCCAAGCTGGGCCAGATGGGAGAAGTCGTCAAAGTGCGCGACGGCTTTGCCCGCAATTTCCTCCTCAAGCGCGGCAAGGCGTTGCGCGCCACCGCCGAGAACCGCGCCAGGTATGACGGCATGAAGGCCGAGCTCGAGGCCAACAACCTCCAGGCCAAGTCGGAAGCGAGCAAGGCAGCCGAGAAGATCGAGGGCAAGGAGCTGGTGATCATCCGCCAGGCGGCCGAATCCGGCCAGCTGTTCGGTTCGGTCTCGGTGCGCGACATCGTCGATGCGCTCGCCACCGACGGCATCAAGGTCTCCCGTCCGCAGGTCTGGCTGGACTCCCCGATCAAGGTGATCGGCCTGCAGAAGGTGACGATTGCTGTGCACCCAGAAGTCGAAGCCGCCATCGCCGTCATCGTTGCGCGCAGCGCCGACGAGGCCGGGCGCATCAAGCGCGGCGAGGACATCTCGACCCGCCGGGAAGATCAGGACGCCGCCGCCGAGGCAATTGCCGCCGCCGGCGAGTTCTTCGATCCGGAAGCGGAGCACGACGAGGTCGAGCCGGCTGCCGCTCCCGCCGAGAAGACCGAAAAGTAAGGCTCTTTTCGCGCTGACCAGGCCCGGCCGTCTCACGCGGCCTGGCCTGGGATTCGTGCGACCGCCTTCTCGTCAAGCATCGCGATCGACGCCAGCGCCGTCGCGGTATGCTTCTCCACACCATCGGTGAGACAGAACACGTCCGCCGCGACAACTGCGACCTGCCTCCCCGGCTTGATCACACGCGCGCGGCAGATCAGCCGCTCGCCGAGGGCCGGTGACAGCAGGTTGAGTTTGTACTCGGCCGTCAGCGCGGCCTGCCCGCGAGAGGCCGCCGCCGCAATCGTCGTTGCATTGTCGACGAGGAACGCGGTGACGCCGCCATGAAACAGCCCGTTCTGCTGCAGCAATTCCGGCCGCCGCTCCACTTCCAGCGTGCAGGTCCCACGCGCAAGCTCCGACAACTCCGCGCCGACATGCGCCATGAAACCCTGGCGGCCGACGCTGTCGCGGATGCGCGCTGCGATCGGCGCAAACTCGGCGTCCTGTTGCGGCGTCATTTCTTTTCTCCACTGTCATCTGGTTTGACGAGCGCGCGAATGGCGCAGGCGACCAGCGTGTCCGCCTGCGCGCGCGGATCGGATCGGTCGCGGCCGGACAGCCAGGCGCGGCAGAACACCTGCGCAGGTCCGATGATCTGGCTGAAAAACAACACAGCGCTCATCGGAAACAATTCGCCGCGCGCGATCAGCGGAGCGCGCCAGCGCTCAACGCCTTCCGCCAGCCGCGAATTCTCGCTGCGCTGGGCATCGCGCACCTCCTCGCTCCATTCGGCTCGGGAAATTTCAAACAGGAAGCGCGCCTCGCGGCGGTTGTTCACGACCCATTCGAGATGGGCGTGGATCAGCCGCGCGATCCCCTCGCGCGCGCTCAAGTCCAGATCCAGTGCCGCCACCATGCTTGCGTGGTAGCGCTGCAGGATTTCCAGCAACAGCGTGCCCGCGAGCTGTCTTTTCGATCCGAAGAAATGGAAAAAGCTGCCGTTGGAAGCGCGTGCGAGATTGCGGATCGCAGCCACCGTCGCGCCCTCGAAACCGTCGCGCTCGAACACGGTAAGGCCCGCAGCCAAGAGGTCATCCCGCGCGGTCGTGGTCATGATCCCGCCAGTTAATGTGTAGATCGACACTCTAGAGCAACACTCCAGCGAAGGTCAAGCGCACGCACCGGAAGGCAATGGGCAGATAGCGATTGGCCGGCTTGGTCTATTGCGAGATCGGGACTGCCGGCGGTCCGGCCGGAGGCACTGGCGGCAGCGCAGGCGCCGCCGCCACGGCTGGCGGCTTCGGTAACTCGATAACCGGCTTGGGCTGCTCGCCGGCAGGCGTGGACGACCCATCAAGCGTCTGTACCGGCGGCGTCGACGACGAGCCAGTGTCCGGCGTGGATGTCGCGGGTGCCGCGGCGGCCGGCGCAGGCGCAGGCGTAACGGCCGGAACAGGGTCGGGCCGGGTGGCAGCCGGTTCGCTGGTGCCCGACTCGACCTTGGCGGATTCAGTCTTGGGCTCAACCTTGGGCTCAGTTTTGGGTTCGGTGTTGGATTCGGTCTTGGGCTCGGAGGCGGAGGGCTCGGCAGGCGGCTTTACGCCCTCGTCGTGCTTGGCGGTCTCCTTCGGCGGCTCGGCAGCCGGCTCGGTGCGCGCCGGCTCTTCCGGACGGCCCTTCCTGCCTTTGTCCTTCTTGCCGCGGTCGGTTGCCTGCCCCGGCATCTCGGGCCGCATCACGTCGGGCGTTTCGCCGGACCGCGGCACGCGCGGCTGCGGCTTTGCGGCCTGATCGGCCGGCGCCCGCGCTGCTTCCTTGGTGCCGCTTTCCCTGGCGCCGTCTTTCTGTCTGGTCTCCTTGCCGTCCTTGCCCTGGAAGCGCGTGTCCGCCGCGCCGTTCGAGACCAGATAGGACGACAGCACCGAGGCCATGTCGCTGGAGGTGGTGTAGTGCTGACGCAGGAAGCCCGGCAGCGAGGACGCCGGCACGCTGCGCAGCAGGCCGCGTGGCGATTTGTGACAGGCGGTGCATGTGCCGGCGAAAATCTGCGCCGGCGATTTGCCCGCCTCGAGATTTTCAACCGCGTGCACCGCCACCGCCGCAAGACAACCGACCAGAAGCGTCACCGTCGCTAGACCGAGCGCTCGGCTCAACATTCGCGTCCTTCTCCGTAAAGCGGCAATCGCAACCCGGCCTCGCAAAGGGTGCATGGGCGGCAGGGGGTCACCTTTTAGCCGATTATCACACGAATGGAAGCCGGCTTGTGGCGCACCCGCCTGGAGTCCCCATTCTCGAATATCCGCTTTGACTACAACGCAGTAGTGGGTACGCCCCACGGTGATTATCGTTTGGAACTGCGTTGGGGCAGGCTCGTTGTCGGACTGGCCTTACCTGTGGCGGCCAGCCGCTCCATTGGTGATTCGATGGACCGTTTGTTGCGTTACGTTCTCCAGCACTTCATCCGCCGCGGTACGATGATCTTTACGACGGCGAGCGGGATGACGTTCACCTGCGGGGATGGCACGGGCAAGCCGGTGGCGGCGCGGTTCCAGACGGCAAGAGCGGCACGGCGAATTCTGTTCAACCCTGAATTGGCGCTGGGCGAAGCCTGGATGGACGGCACATTCGTGGTTGAGAACGGCTCGATCGCCGACGTGCTCGCCATCGTGATGAACCAGCCGGACATCATGCCGTGGCTTGCCAAACCGCGCTGGTGGCTGCGTTACTTCATGCGACATGTGAAGCAGTTCAATCTGCGCGGTCGCGCGAGGAACAACGTCGCGCGTCACTACGATCTCGACGGGCGGTTCTACTCGCTCTTCCTCGATGCGGACCGGCAATACAGCTGCGCCTATTTCCAGATGCCGGAACTGACGCTGGACGATGCGCAACTCGCCAAGAAGCGCCATATCGCCGCCAAGCTCCTGGTGCGACCCCGCGATCGCGTGCTCGACATCGGCTCCGGTTGGGGCGGCCTTGGCCTCTATCTCGCCGAGATGGCCGAGGCCAATGTCACCGGCATTACGCTGTCGACCGAGCAGTTTCACGCGGCGAATGCGCGGGCGGCTGAAAAGAACCTTTCCCGCTCGGCGCGCTTCCTGCTGCAGGACTACCGCGATGTCGCGGGCACGTTCGACCGCATCGTGTCGGTCGGCATGTTCGAGCATGTCGGCGTCGATTTCTATGAGACCTATTTCCGCCGCTGCGCCGAACTCCTCGTCGATGACGGCGTCATGCTGCTGCATGCGATCGGCCGCTCGACGGGTCCCGATGTAACGAGCCCCTGGATCACCAAATATATCTTCCCCGGCGGCTATATCCCGGCCGTCTCCGAAGTCATCCCTGCCATCGAGCGCGCGGGCCTCTTGCTCTGCGATGTCGAGATCCTGCGGCTGCATTACGCGGAAACGCTGAAAGCCTGGCGCGAGCGTTTCATGGCTCGGCGCGAGGAAGCCGTACGGCTCTACGACGAGTGTTTCGCGAGGATGTGGGAGTTTTACCTCGCCTGCTCGGAAATGGCCTTCCGCAAGCAGAACCTGATGGTGTTTCAGATCCAGCTCACCAAGCGGCAAGGCGTCGTTCCGATGACGCGCGATTATATTGCCAACGAGGAAGCCCGGCTGCGCGGCAGGGAACGCAATGCCCGCCCGCGCCTGCAGGTCGCCGGCGAATAACGCTGACAGGATTGGGGCTTAGTTCCGCAAGCTGAGGGGCGATGGGAAGCGAATCTGCGCCGGCAAGGCAAGCTGGACGCGCAGGGCCTTAAGGGCCTGGCTGTCGCAGGGCTCAGCGCGCCTCGCGGGCTGTGCGACCTCTTCCATGGTCTCGATCAGCATCGACAGCCACAGCCGCTCGCCTTGGCCTCCGCGCCAGGAAGATAACTGAAACTGCTGGCTCATTTGCCTGACCCTGTCCCAGTGCCCGCAAGACCAATTCCGGTCCCGAAGAACAGTTCCGCGCACCCTGCGGCAAAGAAAACGAACCCGGTGTGACCTGTTTCACAAAGGAATTCCGCGGGCGGGGCTAAGTGTCCTGATATGGCCCACAGAACGTATGAACCCTTGATCGACCTCGATCCACAGCGCGACCTCGGAACCGACTACATCCTGATCGCTACCGGGGTGGGTGCTGCGCTGATCGCGCTGGTCTATCTGCTTCTGACCTGACGAAGCGGAACGACCTGCCGAGGCGCGCCTCACACCCAAGCATTAGGTCCGCCGGGACGCGAAAAGGTTCATCGCCTGCCAGAACTTCGGGACCCTCATGGTCGGCCGCCCCTCGCCGGCATCCCGCCAAATCCGTCAAGCCAAATTGCCGGCGCTTTGGATTCTCGCACACCTTGATTGTGAGAATCGGGAATAAGGGATGTTGAGACTTCCTCCCGCCGCGCAGGAGGCGCTTTATCGCCTGCCCCGGCTCCGGCATCCCAATAACGACCAATTCCGAAGAACAATTCGTCCATGGCCTTGACTGATTCGAACGTCCTCAAGCTCGCGCCCGATGCGTCCACCCCGGCCTACCGGAGCGCCCCGCACAATATCGAGGCGGAGCAGAGCCTTTTGGGCGCGATCCTGGTCAACAACGATGCCTTCTACCGGGTCTCGGATTTTCTCGAGCCGAAACACTTCTTTGAGCCGCTGCATCAAACCATTTTCGAAACCGCCGGCAGCCTGATCCGGATGGGCAAGGTCGCCACGCCGGTGACCCTGAAGACCTTCCTGCCTGCCGATACCGACATTGGCGGCATGACGGTTGGCCAATACCTCGCCCGGGTTGCGGCTGAAGCGACCACGATCATCAACGCCCAGGATTATGGCCGGACCATCTACGAGCTCGCGCTGCGCCGCGACCTGATCCGGATCGGCGAGGACATGGTCAATGTCGCCTACGACGCGCCTGTCGATTTCGCCCCGCGCGCGCAGATCGAGGACGCCGAGCGCCGCCTCTATGAGCTTGCGGAATCCGGCCGCTATGACGGCGGCTTCCAGCGCTTCTCGCAGGCCCTCACGGTGGCCGTGGACATGGCTGCGAAAGCGTTCCAGCGCGACGGCAAGCTGTCGGGCATCGCCACCGGCCTGCGCGGCCTCGACAGCAAGATGGGCGGCCTGCAGCACTCCGACTTGATCATCGTCGCCGGCCGCCCCGGCATGGGCAAGACCTCGCTTGCCACCAACATCGCCTATAACGTCGCCAAGGCCTATGTGCCGGAGGTGCAAGCCGACGGCACGACCAAGGCGGTCAATGGCGGCGTGGTCGGCTTCTTCTCCTGCGAAATGTCGGCCGAGCAGCTCGCTACCCGTATCATCGCCGAGCGCACCGGCATTCCCTCCAGCTCGATCCGCCGCGGCGGCATTTCCGAGGCCGATTTCGAGAAGATCCGCGACTACGCTATCGAATTGCAGTCGCTCCCGTTCTACGTCGACGAGACCGGCGGCCTCTCGATCGCCCAGCTGATGGCGCGCGCCCGCCGGCTGAAGCGGCAGAAGGGGCTCGATCTGATCGTCATCGACTACATCCAGCTGCTTTCGGGCTCCAGCAAGCGCAGCAACGACAGCCGCGTGCAGGAAATCACCGAGATCACCACCAGCCTGAAGGCGCTCGCCAAGGAGCTCAACGTCCCCATCATCGCGCTGTCGCAGCTTTCGCGTCAGGTCGAAAGCCGCGACGACAAGCGCCCGCAGCTGTCGGACCTGCGTGAATCCGGCTCGATCGAGCAGGACGCCGACGTCGTGATGTTCGTGTTCCGCGAGGAGTATTACCTCGCCATGAAGGAGCCGCGGCCGGGAACCGAAGAACATTCCAAATGGCAACAGGACATGGAGCGGGCCCTCGGACGAGCCGAAGTCATCATCGGCAAGCAGCGCCACGGCCCGACCGGTACGGTCGAGCTCCAATTCGACTCCTCGGTCACACGGTTCGGCGACCTCGCTCACAACGGCCCCCTGCCGGATCGCGGCTATTGACCGCTCTTGCCCGCCCGCGGGCGTGGTTGAACCGGTGCGCTGTGCCGCCTAAAATGTGGCATGAACATCGCTTCGGACCCGAAATCGCTGCTCTCGCCTGAGGCCAATCTCGCGGCGGCGCATGCCACCGCGACCGGTATCCTCACCGTTGACCTGGACGCTGTCGTCGCCAACTGGCGCAAGCTGGAAAAGACCGCGGTTCCCGCCGAATGCGCCGGCGTGGTCAAAGCCAACGCCTATGGCTGCGGCGCCGAGCAGGTATCGCGAGCGCTGGCCAATGCTGGCTGCAAGACCTTTTTCGTCGCCACCCTCGACGAGGCGAAGGTTGTGCGCAGCGCGGTTCCGGCCTCGGCGGCCATCTATGTGCTGGACGGCTTCTTCCAGAATTCCGGCGAGGCCTACGCCAAAATCGACTGCCGCCCGGTGATCGGCGAACTCAACGAGCTCGCCGAATGGGATGTGTTCTGCCGCCGCTCGGGCTGGCGCGGCGGGGCGGCGATCCATATCGACACCGGCATGAACCGGCTCGGACTGACGGTGACGGAAGCGCAGGGCATCATCCCTCGCATCAATGCCGGCGATCATGGCATCACACTCGTCATGAGCCACCTCGTATCCGCCGAGCAGCTCAACAGCCCGATCAATGCCAGGCAGCTGACTGCGTTCCGCGAGATCGCGAGCCTGTTCTCGGGCGTGCCCGCCGCGCTGTCGAATTCCTCGGGGATTTTCCTGGGGGCCCAGTACCAGTTCGACCTCGTCCGCCCCGGCGCTGCGCTCTACGGCATCAACCCGACGCCCGAAGCCGACAATCCGATGCAGCCCGTGGTCGATCTCAAGGCGCGCATCGTGCAGATCCGCAATATCGAGCGCGGCGAGACGGTAGGTTACGGCGGCACCTGGACGGCACGCCGGCCGACCAGGCTGGCGATCGTCTCGGCCGGTTATGCCGACGGCTATTTCCGCGCGGCAAGCGCCAATGACGGCACCCGCGGCGCCGAGGTCGTGGTCGCCGGCAAGCGTTGCCCGATCGCCGGCCGTATCTCCATGGATCTGATCGCGGTCGACATCACCGATCTCGACAAGAGCGCCGTCCGTCGCGGCCACATGGTGACGCTGATCGGCGAAGGCATCACCGTCGACGAGCTGGCGCATCGTTTCGGGACCATCGGCTATGAGGTGCTGACCAGCCTCGGCCGCCGCTTTGCCCGTATCTACAAGGGCGGCGAAGCCACGGCGGAGCCGCCCGCGCCTGCCGCAGCGGACGCACCGGTCGCAGTACCGGCACCCGCCGCGGCCACACCGCCGCCCCTGCCGCCGGAGACAGCGTCTGCCGACAAGGCATGAAGGTAGCAACCTTCAACATCAATAACGTCAACAAGCGGCTGCCCAACTTGCTGCGCTGGCTGCGCGCCGCCAAGCCCGACGTCGTGGCGCTGCAGGAGTTGAAGGCAACCGACGCCGAGTTTCCGACTGCTGCGATCGAGAAGGCCGGCTACGGCGCGGTGTGGCGCGGACAGAAGACGTGGAATGGCGTCGCCATCCTCGCCCGCAAGGCCGAGCCCATCCTGATCCGCGATGCCCTGCCCGGCGACAGCGGTGATCGCGAAGCGCGCTACATCGAGGCGGCCGTGCGCGGCATCGTCGTCACGAGCATTTACCTTCCCAATGGCAATCCGCAGCCCGGTCCTAAATTCGACTACAAGCTCGCCTGGTTCAAACGGCTGCGCGCGCACGCGGCAAAATTCATCAAACAGGACATCCCGGTGGTACTGGCCGGCGACTACAACGTCGCACCGACGCCGTTCGACATCTATCCGACGCGCTCGTGGGACAAGGACGCGCTGATCCAGCCCAAGAGCCGCGCCGCGTTTGCATCGCTGGTGGATCAAGGCTGGACGGACGCCATCCGCACGCTGCATCCGAAGCAGCCGATGTACACCTTCTGGGATTACATGCGAAACCGCTGGCCGCGCGATGCGGGACTGCGGCTCGATCATCTCCTGCTCAGCCCGGCGTTGGCGCCACGCCTGCAAAAGGCCGGCGTCGATCGCAAGGTCCGCGGCGAGGAAGGCGCCAGCGACCATGCGCCAGCCTGGGTGGTGTTGAAGTAATTGCCGCCCCTCATGGTGAGGAGGCGCTTGCGCCGTCTCGAACCATGAGGCCACACTGCGGCCTTATCCTTCGAGACGCGCGAAGACGCGCTCCTTGGGGATGAGGGTCTTCAGTCTGGAACGCACGTGGGCTTCCTCTTCGTCTTCATTGTCGGCCTGCTCGCAGGCACCATCTCGGGCATCGTCGGCACCGGCTCGTCGATCATGTTGATGCCGGTGCTCGTCTATCAATACGGGCCGAAGGAAGCCGTTCCGATCATGGCGGTGGCGGCCGTGATGGCGAACCTCTCGCGCATCCTCGCCTGGTGGCGCGAGGTGGACTGGCGCGCCTGCGCCGTCTATTCCGTCACGGGCATTCCCGCGGCAGCCCTCGGCGCGCGCACGCTCCTGGTGCTGCCGTCGCACGCCGTCGATATCGCCATCGGCGTCTTCCTGATCGCGATGGTGCCGGTGCGGCACTGGCTGGCGCGGCATCAAGTGAAGGCGGGACTCTGGCATCTTGCCATCGGCGGCGCCGTGATCGGCTACCTCACCGGCATCGTGGTCTCGACCGGCCCGCTCAGCGTGCCGCTTTTCCTGTTCTACGGCCTCGCCAAGGGCGCTTTCCTCGCCACCGAAGCTGCAAGCTCGCTCGGCCTCTATCTCAGCAAGTCCGTCACCTTCGGGCGCTTCGGCGCGCTGACGGCCGATATCGCCATCAAGGGACTGATCGCCGGCTCCTCGCTGATGTTCGGCGCCTTCATCGCCAAGCGCTTCGTGCTGAAGCTCGAGCCCGACCTCTTTCGTCTGATCATGGACGCCATCATGATCGCGGCGGGGCTCGCCATGCTCTGGACCGCAGCGACTGCGTGAACTTTATCGATTCTACTCATCCCATCTGAACCAAATCGGCTGAAAGCGCGACGCAGTGATGCTGATCACCGCAGGCCTTCGGCCATCAGTCAATGATCGTTAGACCCTTTGACGTATGTCCGGCCGCCCAAGGCCAGGAGCCCCGCAATGAACAACCGATTTATTGCCGCTGTCGTCGCTGCGGTGGTCGTCATCGCCGCCATCGTGTTTGGCAGCTGGTACACCATCGATCAAACCGAGCGCGGCGTGCTGCTGCGCACCGGCGCCGTCATCGGGACAGCACAGCCGGGCCTGGGCTTCAAGGTGCCGCTGCTCGACACCGTCCAGAAGATCAGCGTCAAGACCATCACCTACAGCTGGGACAAGATGAATTCCTATTCCTTCGACCAGCAGCCGGCCGACCTCAAGATCAGCGTCACCTTGCGCGCCGCGCCGGAGAAGGTCGCCGACCTCTATGCGAAATTCGGCAGGCTGGAGACCGCCGTCAACCAGGTGGTCAGCCCCGCCGTGAACCAGCAGGTCAAGATCGTGTTCGGCCGCTATACCGCAGTGAAGGCGATCCAGGAGCGCGGGCCGCTCAACGCCGCGATCAAGGACGCCATCACAGCGACGCTGAAAGACGATCCGATGATCATTATCGAGAGCGTGCAGTTGGAGAACATCGAATTTTCCGCGAACTATTTGCACTCGATCGAGCAGCGCATGCTGGCCGAGGTCGAGGTGCAGAAGCTGCAGCAGAATGCCTAGCGCGAGAAGGTGCAGGCCCAGATCACGGTGACGCAGGCGACCGCGAAAGCCAACGCCATCCGCGCCGAGGCGCAGGCGCAGGCCGACGCCACCAAGCTTCAGGGCGAGGCCCGCGCCACCAACATCCGCATCACAGGCGAGGCCGAGGCCGCCGCCATCGAGGCTCGCGCCAAAGCGCTCGGCACCAACCCGAACCTCGTCACCCTCGTGCAGGCCGAGCGCTGGAACGGCGTGCTGCCGACCACGATGGTGCCGGGCTCGGCGGTGCCGTTCGTATCGGTGAAGTGAGGTCGCAGACATTTCACGTGGCGATTATGCCCGAGGCTCGGCCTCGGGCTGTGCCGGTACTGTCGGCACACAAATTGGCCTCGCCATCGCATTCCCAGCTCGCAAGGTATCGCCGACGCGAGCCACTCTAACGTGCGCAACGGCATTGGCCCCTTCCACCTCGTCGCAGGACAGGTGTAGTCTGTTGCCGCAGGGCGTCCGGGCGGATCGCATGTCCCCGACGCAGCGCCGACTGTGGAGGGAGCATCATGAAATTTCCCCGCCGCACTTTCTTGCACATGGCCGTGGGCGCTGCTGCATTGCCGGCCCTGCCCCGCATGGCGCGGGCGCAAGCCTATCCGTCACGGCCGGTGCACATCATCGTCGGCTTTCCGGCCGGCGGAGCTACCGACATCCAGGCGCGCCTGATGGGTCAATGGCTTTCGGATCGCCTCGGCCAGCAATTCATTGTTGAGAACCGCTCCGGCGCCAGCGGCAACATTGGAACCGAGGCGGTCGCCAAGGCGCCCGCGGATGGCTACACGCTGCTGCAAGTCGTGACCCCGCATGCGATCAATGCCGCGCTCTACTCCAATCTCAATTTCGACTTCATCCGGGACATCGCGCCGGTCATCTGCGCCGCGCGGCTGGCATACGTGGTCGTGGTGCATCCGTCGGTCCCCGCCAAAACGATCCCCGAGTTCATCGCCCATGCCAAAGCCAACCCGGGCAAGATCAACTACGGATCGGCCGGCAGCGGCACGCCGCAAAACATCGCTTGCGAACTCTTCAAGATGATGACCGGGGTGAATTTGGTCCACGTCCCGTATCGGGGCGGCGCGCCTGCGACCAGCGATCTGGTCGGCGGCCACATACAGGTGATTTTCAGTCCGGTGTCGGAGTCGATCGAACACATCAAGGCCGGCAAGCTGCGCGCCCTGGCGGTAACGACCACGGCGCGATTGGACGTGTTGCCGGACGTTCCAACGCTGGCAGACTTCGTGCCTGGTTACGAGGCCAGCGGCTTTGCCGGCATTGGCGCGCCCAGGAATACCCCGGCCGAAATCATCGATATGCTGAACAAGGAACTCAATGCCGGCCTCGCCGATAGCAAGATCAAAAGCCGGATCGTCGAGCTGGGCGGCACCGTGCTTGGCGGAACGCCTGCGGAATTCGGAACGATCCTCTCGGAAGCCACCGAAAAGTGGGCGAAGGTGATCAAGTTCGCGGGCATCAAGGTTGAATAGGGCCGCTCGCCTCGGATTCCAAACTATCCGTTTCGCAAACTCGAACCGCCCCATGCCCAAGTTGGGTCAAGAGCAGCCACTTCCCCTGCTCTGCTCTTGCAGCCTTTGGCGCGTATGAAGACCACCGGCAGCCTGGGTTGCGAGAGATAGCCTGCGTATTTCATCTCAAGCCCCGCCAGGAACACGAGTTGCAGTTCTGGAACCCTGCATTTCCGCCCTGCGCGCCCAGACATTGCCACGAATCTGAAAAAACCTGCCCCCGCTTCGCGCATCACGCAAAGCGACTCAATCGTTTTGCTCGAACCCAAGGATGGGGACATGAAGTATGTAATGGGAGTTCTTGCAGCAATTCTCCTGATCCTCAATGTGTCCGATGCAAGTTCCGCGGTACGCATCACCAATGACCCAGGCGGTCAGATCGGAGCTTACGTCACCAAATATCATCGCATGGCCTTGGCCGGCGAATCCGTGATCATTGATGGCCTCTGTGCCTCGGCATGCACCATTGTCCTCAGCGAGCTGCCTCCCGACAGGATTTGCGTGACTTCGCGGGCGACGCTCGGCTTCCATGCCGCTTGGAATTTCGGACCTGATGGGCACACGTTCACCGATCCCGAAGCAACCTTGATGTTGTACTCGGCCTACCCGAAGCCGGTCCGTCGCTGGATCGCTCGGCGCGGTGGTCTGAGACCTCACATCATCTTTCTGCGTGGAAAGTCATTGCAGGAAATGTATCGCGCCTGCTGATCAGGTGCGTCAAAGGACAGACGCATCGGTCTCTCGGCATTCGACCATCGCCAGCCGAGCCCGATAGACTGCGATCGTCAGATCGATTGACTGGAGCAGATCGGGATCGGCAGCTTGCGCAGCAAGCCGGGAAAATGACCGGCGAAATGCCGAGCGATTGGAAAAGCCCGCAAGGGCTCCCGTAGCGGACATCTGTCGCAGCAGGCGCGACACCAGCTGTGCCCTTTCGAAAATACCCACCGTGTAACCCTGGCAGGGCATTTCTCGACGTAAATCCGCCATCGAGATGGCCACCGTTGAGCCGGTACAACCAGCTTAGCCTGTCTTGAATTCCATTTGTGTGCTGCCGGGGGGAGGACAAGCCATGAAGGCCCTTGCCACGACAATCGCCCTGCTTTTGTCCAGTCCGGCCGCCGCTCAGGAGTGCCAGACGTGCTCGTCGGCCGATGCCTGCATACAGCCGTACCTCAAGGCGGCGACGCAGGCCCAAAGGGAAATCAAGCAGGCAATCCGGGATTGGAGAGAGAATTTGGACAGAAAGGCCTCAGGTGAATTGTTCAGCAAAGGTACGGCAGCACTGCAATCCGCCATGGAGGCGCAAGTTCGTGTGGAGCTGGAGCGGCTGAAGGAGTGCCTGGCCAAGATCAGGTAGCGGCGCCTGATGATCCTTCTTTCATGTGATGCGTCGTACAGCGCCAAGCTCAATCTGCTTGCTGCGCCTCGCTCGCTTTCTCCCGGTGAGGAGCGCAGCCTCCATCAGCGTTGGACTGGCGCTGGCCTGATGCATGGACCGGATGTCGCAGCAGCGGCACGAAGCCGGCGAGCCAGACCAGGAAGGCAAGCGACCAGAGCAACGCGCTCAGGGCGTAGTGCTTGCCGAACAGAAAAGTTGCCGCTCCGATCTCCGGCAATACCCGGACAAGTCCGGCTGCGAGCATCAACAGCACCGCCGCATGCGCGTGCCACGGCAAATCGAGCGGTCGACCGCTGTGCCGCAGCCCGGCAATGATGAACACCCCCAACACCGCGAGGCCGAGACTTGCAACCGACAGCATATGCAGCCCGGTGGTCGGAGAAAGCGGCGCGCCAAGCCCGCCCAGACCAATGGTCATGAAGCCGACGCCGGCGAACAGATTGGCACCGGCGAGCGCCAGCACATGCGTGCGCAGCACGGCGGTGCCGATGAACCACTCCGCAAGGCGATCGAGCAAGGCTGCCGCGACGGCCAGCGCCAGATAGGCAGGCACGGTCGAAGCGGGCGCCAGCAGCGCAGCCACCGCATAGACCGCGATCAATCCGGCCGCAAGGTTCTGCCGCCCGGGATGCGGACGGTACGGCGTGGTCGCTCCGCTCGGATCGAGCGCGAGGTTGATGACGACGATATTGATTCGCGCAACCGCGAGCGAGAAGAAGACGAGAAAGATCATCAGCGCCGCATGCAGCAAGCGTCCCGCCAGCTCCATGTTGCCGCTCAGCCAGGCGAGACGGACAAATAATTCCAACAGCCAGAACGATGCGATCCAGGCGGCGAACGACGAATGCCGCGTGCTGCCGCGCGCGATCAATGCACGTACGACGTACCAGAGCAGCAGGCCGAGGAACGCAAGGTCGGTGATGGCTGCTGCGACGACAAGCGCCTCCCACCCCAGCAGGCCGACGATCCGCCCCGGCAGCCAAAGGAAAAGAAGAATGAGCAGCCCGCGGCCGTGCCGCGGCCGTGTGTCGGTCCATTCCGCAACGGCCGAGGTGAGAAACCCGGCAAGCGCGGCGGCATAGGTGCCGAAGATCATCTCATGGGCATGCCACTGGCTTGCGGGGATGTCGTGCGCGAACGGCAGCGCGAAGGCGAACAGGACGATCCAGGTCAGCGGCAGCAGCACAGCATGACAGGCGGCGACCGGGAAGAACAGCTTGAGCCCCTCCGCCAGCAAGGGATTTTCGGACGCCCGTTCGCCGACCGCGTGGACAGCCTCGCTCATCCTGCGCCCTCCCGTGCCCCGTCGAACAGCTCCCGGAAGGCCGCTTCGCGGGACCAGGCTTCGACCAGGTCGAATACCTCACGGTCGCTGCGCGTGCCAGGCGTTCCGGCGATGCGCCGGTCCGTCACCAGGCCTTCCGCGTTCCCCGATAGGACGACAAGCCGGTGCGCGACGCGCACCGCCTCGGCAAGATCGTGAGTGACGAACAGTGCCGAGAAATTGTCGCGCGCCGCCGCTGCGATCACCAGATCCTGCAATATGCGCTTCAATCCAACATCGACGGCGGTGAACGGCTCGTCGAAGAACACCACGTCAGGCTCGACCGCAAGCGCACGGGCAACCGCCGTACGCTGCCGCATGCCCCCGGAGAGCTCCGCCGGATACTTGTCGAGATCGCGTGCGTGCAGGCCGACCTCCGCGGCGCGCAGCGCGGCCGTATCGGCGCGCAGAATCTTTCCCGTGCCCGCGGCGCGCAGGCCGTACGCAATGTTGTCGCGTGCCGTCATCCACGGCAGCAGGCGTGGTTCCTGAAACACCATGGCGTGACGCCGGTAGAATCGGCGCACGCGGCCGCGCAGTGGCTCGATGAGACCGGCTGCAATCTGCAGCAGCGTGGTCTTGCCGCAGCCTGAAGGTCCGATGAGCGCCACCACCTCGCCGGGCGCAAGCGACAGATCAACATGTTCGAACACGGGCCGACCGAGAAAGCCATGGCCTACTGCCTCGAGTGCAAGCTTCATCGCCTGATGCCCCACGGCAGGCCGGCCTCGCGCCAGCGTTCGAGCCGGTCGCGCAGCGGCTGCAGGATTGCGTATTCGCTGACCAGCGCGAAGGTCACGACCACCACGATCAAGGCCATCACCCTTT
>DASWVJ010000193.1:0-5774 GCA_036406295.1 Bradyrhizobium sp. | reverse complement strand
CTTGGCCTCAGCGGCATCTTCCGCCTCGCGCCGTGCCTGCGCAGGCGCCGCCTTGTCGCGGGAGTATTCATCGATCTTCGCATCGATCGCGGCAAAGGCCTGATCGATCGCCGCGCGGGCATCGCCGACGGAAATCTGGCCCGCGCTGTTCTCGATGGTCGCGGCCTGGGAATCCAGGATGTCGCAAATCCGCCCGTCGGCGCCGATTTCGCGCCAGCGCCACGAGATCTCGCGAATGATACGCACGCCCCTGGCGATCGGGGCCAGGCGCTCGTCGAACGAAAGCCCGTCTAGCCCGGCATTGGCTGATGTCTGCGCCTCGTCGACCGCTTTGCGGATCGCGGCCAGCGCCTCGGCAAGATCGGCCTCGGCGGCGGCCTGTTTTTGCGCGGCGAGGCTTTCCTCGATGCGGACCACCGCGTCGAGGACCATGCGGGTATCGGCATTGCGATTGCGCTTGGCGTATTCACCGAGAAACCAGCGGCCGCGCGAAGTCTCCATGAAGGCTTCATGGATCGCGGCATAGTCCTCCTCGCTCGGCTGCGCGGCGCGCGCCGAAATCGGAGAGAGGGCAAATACTTCGTCAGCCATGTTAAACTCGGCGCGCAAATCACTGCGCGGTTTGCCATATAACGAACAACATGAACGCACGCGAATCGCAACTGACTTGATGTCCAGACAAGCACAAATCCCCACCGCGGCGCACGCTGATTCGCGGCGATTCGCATTGGGGCTCGCGGCGTTCTACGCCTCGCTGTTTGGCCTTGTGGGAACACACCTGCCGTTCTTCCCGGTGTGGCTCAAGGCGGTCGGGATCGACGCCGCCTGGATCGGTATCATTACGGCGGTGCCCGCCATCTCGCGTTTCACTGTGCTGCCCTTCGTCACCAGCCTTGCCGAACGGCGGCAGGCAGTGCGCCAGGCCATCACCATCACCGCCTTTGCGACCGCCATCGGCATGACCGTAATCGGAACGCAGAATCAGGTGCTGGTCGTTTTTGCGATCTATGCCGCGACCTGCTGCCTGTGGACGCCGATGACGCCGCTCACCGATGCCTATGCGCTGCGCGGGGTGCGGCGCTACGGCCTCAATTACGGGCCGCTGCGGCTGTGGGGCTCGGCCGCCTTCGTGGCCGGCGCGCTGGCCTGCGGGCTCTTGGTCGAGGTGATTGCGGCGAGGCACCTGATCTGGGTGATCGCCGCGGTCGCGGTATTGAGTGCGCTGGTCAGTCTCGGCCTCAAGCCGATCGAGGCGCCGAAGGTGGCCGCATCGGAAATTCATGGCGACAGGCGGCTGCTGCGCGATGGCGGTTTCCTCGCGATCATCGTGGCTTCCGCGCTGGTGCAGGGCAGCCACGCCGCCTATTACACCTTTGCCTCGATCGCCTGGCAGCAGGAGGGATTTGGGGGGCTCACTATTGCGGGCCTTTGGGTGCTCGGCGTGCTCGCGGAAATCGTGCTGTTCGCCTTCTCGCCGCGCTTCAGGCTGCCGTTCTCGCTGCTGGTGGTGATCGCGGCGCTCAGTGCGGCCTTGCGCTGGGTGATCACGGCGCAATCGCCGCCGATTGCGATTTTGGCGATCGTACAGCTCGCGCATGGCCTCAGTTTTGGCCTCACCCAGGTCAGCACCATGGGCCTCATGGCGCAGCGCGTACCGGGTCACGTGATGGCGCGTGGGCAGGGCTATCTCGTCGCGTGTACCGGCATCGTCACGAGTTCGGCGTCGATCGCCTCGGGCCCGATCTATGCGAGCTACGGCCAGGGCGTATATTACCTGATGGCCGCGATGGCTTTTGCCGCCGCGCTCATCATGTGGCTGTCGCGCCACCGCCTCGCACCTCACCCCCAAAGCGCGGCCTCCGGCGGATAAACGAGGCCGCCGTCGTAGCGCAGGCCGCTTTTGCGATCGCGCACCAGCAGCAAGGGGCCGTCGAGATCGACAAAACGCGCGTAGGGCGTGAGCAGCATCGCCGGCGCCATCGCCAGCGAGGTCGCGACCATGCTGCCGACCATGATCTCGAAGCCGAGTGCGCGGGCGGCATCCGCCATGGCCAGCGCCTCGGTGAGGCCGCCGGCCTTGTCGAGCTTGATATTGACGGCGTCGTAGCGATCGCGCAGCCCATCGAGTGAATCGCGGGCGTGCACGCTCTCGTCGGCACACACTATGACCGGCCGCTCGATCCCTGCCAGCGTCTCGTCCTCGCCGGCCGGCAGCGGCTGCTCGACCAGCGTAACGCCGGCGTCGGCACAGGCGGCGAGATTGCCGGCTAGATTGCCGGCGCGCCACGCCTCGTTGGCGTCGACGATCAGCTCCGATTTCGGTGCAGCCTTCCGGACAGCGGCGATGCGTGCGGCATCGCCGTCGCCGCCGAGCTTGATCTTGAGGAGCGGCAGATGCGCCGCCTTGGCGGCGGCCTCGGCCATCGCCTCCGATGTGCCGAGCGAGATGGTGAAGGCGGTGGTGCACGGCTTTGGCTGCGGCCGCCCGAGCAGGCTCCAGGCGCGTTTCCCGGCCGCCTTGGCTTCCACGTCGATCAGGGCGCAATCCAGCGCGTTGCGGGCGGCGCCGGCCGGCATCGCGGCCTGCAGGCCCTGCCGGTCGAGCCCGCGGCCAAGCGGCTCCTGGATCGCCATCAGCGCCGCCAGCGCGGCCTGCGGCGTCTCGCCGTAGCGGGGATAGGGGACGCATTCCCCGCGGCCGGCAAAGCCGCCCAGGCGGAGCTCCGCCACGACCGTGACAGCCTCGGTCTTGGCGCCCCGGCTGATGGTAAAGCTGCCGGCGATGGGCCAGCGTTCAATTCTCGCGGACAGGTTTGTGAATGGGCTGGAAGTCATTTTAAAGTCTGATGATTCTGTACCGCGCACCGGCTGGTCCTGACCAATAATGACTGGTACATGACGGGTTCGACAAGGCGAGGGGCGGCATGCCGCTTGGCCCCGCGGGTAGCCCGCGGGACAGTGGTGCCGGAGATGGCAGCGTGAACGGTGACCCGACATTGGAGCGGATCGCACGGGGCGGCGGGCTTGCGCTTGCCGCAGCCGGCCCGTGGATTGCCCGCCATGCTGCCGTGCTGGAGGAGATCGTCACCGATGCCGAAAAGCTCGGCGGCAGCCGGCCCAACATCTTCATCGACGTTTCGCAGGTCTCCCGGCTCGACACCTTCGGCGCCTGGCTGATCGAACGGCTGCGCCGCAGCCTGAGCCAGGGTGGCGTGGAGGCGCAGATCGCCGGCCTCTCGGCAAACTATTCCAGCCTCGTCAATGAAGTTCGCCGCGTGAAGGCGGCGCCGCCGGCCGACAGCGAGCCCGTGACCATCTCCGGCATGCTCGAAGGGGTCGGCCGCAGCGTGGCCGGCATCGGCGGCACCTTTGTCGGCCTGATCGACATGCTCGGCGCGGTGCTGGCCGCCGCCGGCAATGTCCTCATTCATCCCCGCGGTTTCCGGCTCACCTCCACCGTCCATCATCTGGAGCAGGTGTGCTGGCGCGCGGTGCCGATCATCATGCTGATCACCTTCCTGATCGGCTGCATCATCTCGCAGCAGGGCATCTTCCATTTCCGCCAGTTCGGCGCCGACATCTTCGTCGTCGATATGCTCGGCGTGCTGGTGCTGCGCGAGATCGGCGTGCTGCTGGTGGCGATCATGGTCGCCGGCCGGTCGGGCAGCGCCTACACCGCCGAGCTCGGCTCGATGAAGATGCGCGAGGAGATCGACGCGCTGCGCACCATGGGGTTCGATCCGATCGAGGTGCTGGTGCTGCCGCGCATGCTGGCGCTGGTGCTGGCGCTGCCGATCCTCACCTTCCTCGGCGCGATGGCCGCGCTCTATGGCGGCGGCCTCGTGGCGTGGCTGTATGGCGGCGTCGATCCCGAAGCCTTCCTGCTCCGCCTGCGCGATGCCATTTCGATCAATCATTTCGTGGTCGGCCTCATCAAGGCGCCGGTCATGGCACTCACCATCGGCATCGTCGCCTGTGTCGAAGGGCTCGCCGTGCAGGGCAGCGCCGAATCGCTCGGCCAGCACACGACGTCGTCGGTGGTGAAGGGAATCTTCTTCGTCATCGTGATGGACGGCGTGTTCGCCATCTTCTTTGCCTCGATCGGGATGTGATCATGGCGCTCGCCCCTCAATCCGACGCCATCATCCGCGTCCGCGACATCACCGTTCAATTCGGCAAGACGCGGATACTCGACGGGCTCAATCTCGACGTCCGGCGCGGCGAGATCCTCGGCTTCGTCGGCCCATCGGGCGCGGGCAAATCGGTACTGACGCGCACCATCATCGGCCTCGTGCCGAAAGTCGCCGGCCGCATCGAGGTGTTTGGCGTCGATCTCGATGCTGCCGATGCCAACCAGCGCCGCGCGGTGGAGCGCCGCTGGGGCATCCTGTTTCAGCAGGGCGCGCTGTTCTCCTCGCTGACGGTACGCCAGAACATCCAGTTTCCCGTGCGCGAATATCTCAATCTCTCGCAAAAGCTGCTCGACGAGGTCATGGTCGCAAAGCTCGTGATGGTGGGCCTGCGTCCCGAAGTTGCCGACCGCTATCCGTCGGAACTCTCCGGCGGCATGATCAAGCGCGTGGCGCTGGCGCGCGCACTCGCGCTCGATCCGGAACTGGTGTTCCTGGACGAGCCGACCTCGGGCCTCGACCCGATCGGCGCCGGCGATTTTGACGAGCTGGTCCGTACCCTGCAGCGCACTTTGGGCCTGACCGTTTTCATGGTAACCCACGACCTCGACAGCCTTTACACGGCATGCGACCGCATCGCCGTTCTGGGGAACGGGAAGATTATCGCCGCGGGTTCGATCGCCGATATGAAGGCTTCGCAACACCCCTGGCTGAACCAGTATTTCAACGGCAAGCGCGCCCGTGCGGTCGTGGCTTAGGAGCATTTGATGGAAACCCGGGCGAACTACGTCCTGATCGGCGCCTTTACGCTGGCGGTGATCGCGGCTGCGTTCGGCTTCGTGCTCTGGTTCCAGAGCCTGCACACCACCAAGCTGCGCAGCCCCCTGCGGGTCGTCTTCGAGGGCCCGGCCTCGGGCCTGCGTAATGGCGGCAGCGTTAATTTCAATGGTATCAGGATAGGTGAAGTGATCTCCGTGAAGCTCGACAACCCGCGTCGCGTTGTCGCGCTGGCCATGGTCGAGAACAAGGCTCCGATCCGCAAGGACACCATGGTCGGCCTCGAGTTCCAGGGCCTTACGGGCGTCGCCGCGATTTCGCTCAAGGGCGGCGAGGAGTCCGCACCCCCGGTGCCGCTGGATGAAGATGGCGTGCCGGTGCTTACCGCCGATCCCAACGCGCGGCAGGACGTCACCGAGGCGATCCGCGCCACGCTCCAGAACGTCAACCGGCTGGTCGCCGAGAACCAGCAGTCGGTAAAGAACTCGCTGCATAATCTCGAAGCTTTCACCGGCGCGCTCGCGCGCAATTCCGAGAAGATCGACAACATCATGGCGCGCGTCGACGGCGTGATGGGCAAGGCGGACAGCCTCATGCTCGGCCTGAACTCGATCGGCGGCGGCGCCACCGGCGGTGAGCTGGCGGCGATGGTGAAGGCGATCAAGGATCTCGCCGAAGACTTCGACAAGCGCTCCGGCGCGCTGATGGCCGACGGCCGCCGCACGCTCGCCGACATCAGCCGCGCGGTGAACAATTTCGACCGCAACCCGAGCCGCGTCATTTTCGGTGGCGGCAGCTCCAGCGCGCCGCCGCCGGAGCCGCAGCGGCCCGCCGCCTCCGCGCAGCAACCGCGACGGGCGCAGTAGG
>DASWVJ010000192.1:0-14945 GCA_036406295.1 Bradyrhizobium sp. | reverse complement strand
GCCTCGTACATTCTCCGCTCGAAGATGCTGGCCGCAAAATCGATCAGCACAGGCTGCGAGCCGATCATGGGAAACCCGGCTCTGCCATATTCACAGGTACGGTTCGAGCAGGACGGCCGTGACCACGCGTTATTCAGCGTCGACGAACAGCGGGGACAGCGAAGACGTTGCCTCCAGTGCGCAGTTTCCGTTTCTGCTGGCGGATGGTCGACGACAGTGAGCTGCAATGAAAGACCTCGTACATGGTTTCTCTTCAGCCCTGCCCGCTCCGAGGCCTCGATGCTATTTCGGATGCAACGACAGCGCAACGATACGGGAGCGGGGGAACAAGACTGTGGCAGGGAGCTGCAGTCAGACGCCGGGACTGCAGAGGACACAACGCATCGATCCGCCTTCTTGTTTCGAATGAAACTTTGGATTTCCTCGAGGCGGCGTAACCGGGCATTCATGACGTGATCGATTGGGGGTTTGACAATTGCGTACCCGCAGGGAAATGTTGGCCTTCGATTGAACGCGAGGAGACTTTTTCGTGTCAGCCCGCGAACCAGCGCAGCCTCGGGAGCAATCCGGCTCAGTTCGGGTTTTCGTCATCGATATCGATGGCAGGCCGACGCTCGCCTTCCAAGCATCCGATCTTGCGGCGGCACAGGAAATCTCGGGTGACGCCGATCTGCGCACCGATCTCATCGCGCTTACTTCGGATGGCGCCCCGGTCTGCGAGCCAGGTTCAACGCTTGTCGCCCGAGCGGCGGCGCAGGATGAAGTCACAGCCTTCCATCGTGCGGTCGGGCTTGCTCCGGCATCCGACCAGCCGACCATGGCATTCCTGATCAAGGTCGACGGCGTCGTGGTCGTAACTGTCGATCCCGATCAAGCCTGAACCGGCGATAGCCCCCGAAACGAAAAGGCCCGGCGCGCAGCCCTACCACAGCGTCGCGCGCGCCCGCTGCGGCCATTCCCGGTCGTACTTCTCGCCGCCAACCTCGTTGTCGCTCATGGCGGCGAGAATTTCGCCGGGCGTCGGCAGCATCCTGGGGTCGACGCGCTTGTCCGGATTCCAGAGATCGGAGCGCACGATGGCGCGGGCGCACTGGAAGTACAGCTCCTCGATCGTCATGACGATGACGGTGCGCGGCGCCTTGCCTTCCATGGCGAAGGAAGCCAGCAGTTGCGGATCGGCCGACAGGTGGGCGCGGCCATTGACGCGCAGCGTGGTGCCGGAGCCGGGGATCAGGAACAACAGTGCCACGCGAGGATCGCGCACAATGTTGCGGAGCGAATCGACGCGATTATTGCCGCGGCGATCCGGCATCATCAGCGTCTTGTCGTCGTGGACGCGAACGAAGCCGGCAAGGTCGCCGCGCGGCGAGCAATCCAGCCCCTCCGGGCCGCAGGTGGCGAGTGCCGCAAACGGCGACTTCTCGATCAGCGCGCGGTAGGGCGGCGTGACGCGGTCGGCGACTTTCACCGTCGAGGCGTCATTGGGGAAACCGTAGATCGCTTCCAGCTGCTCGATGGTCGAGATCACCGTCATCGCCTTCTCCAATCCGGACCGCCCTAGCCGTCCCACCTCGTCCCATGGATGATGCGAAGCAACTGGCGGGCGTGATAGTCGGCGCTGGAGATGTTGACGATGGTGGCGTCCGGTTCGGCGTCCTCGACGGTTCGCGCCAGGCGCTGCGAGATATTGCCGTCGCTGCCGCGCCTGCGCATGGCGAGCCGCTCGGCGAGCACATCCGCCGGCGCCGTGATCGACACCACCACGACATTGGCATAGGCATGGCGAAGGGCCGGTATCACCGTGCGCGAGACATTGGCGACCACGGTATGGCCGGCGCGAATATCGTCGTCGATGCTGCGGGGCAGGCCATAGGCGTGGCCATGCGCCTCCCAATGAACCGCAAAGGCGCCGCGCGCCTTCGCCTCGCGAAAGGCATCGACGCTCATCTGCTCGTTGTCCTCCGCGCTGGAGGCCTCGCGCGTCACCACGCGCCGCACGAACACGATATTGGAGTCGTCGGCGCTTGCAGCGCGCGCCATACCCAGCAATGTGTCCTTGCCGGCGCCGCTCGGGCCGACCACCAGCACCAGCCTGCCCGGACCAATCCCGGCCGTATTCGTTAGCGGCGTCGTGAGTGCCTCGCTCATGCCACCCGCCGCCCTTCCCGCCAGACGCTGCGCACCGCCGGGGTGGCGCGCGCAACATGCACGCGGATCAGATCCGCACGCTTGCCCACTGCGATCTCGCCGCGATCGCCAAGCCCGACCGCCTCCGCCGGCGTCTTGGTCACGGTTCGCACGGCCGTCGCCAGATCGATCGCGGGCACATCGCGCGGCAGCTGCAGCGCGGCCATCAACAGGCTCGAGGGGATGTAGTCCGACGACAATATGTCGAGCAGGTCCTCGCGGGCGAGGTCGATCGCGGCGATGTTGCCGGAATGCGAGCCGCCACGCACGACGTTCGGCGCGCCCATCAGGATATCGATGCCGGCCTCGTGCAGGCCGCGCGCGGCTTCCTTGGTGGTCGGGAATTCCGCCACCGCAACGCGGTCGCGGACCGCGTCAGCCACATTCTCTCCGGTCGTGTCGTCATGGCTGGCAAGCGGTATCCCGTGCTCATGCGCCAGCGCAACGATCGCGCGCATGTTGGTTTCGGCATAGGCCTTCTGATAGGCGAAGCGCCGTGCAAACAGCACATCGAGCTCGGCATCGGTCATGCCGCCGCCCTTGCCGCGGTAATAGTCGCGCAGCTTCACCTCGTCGCGGAACTGGCGCTGGCCGGGGGTGTGATCCATCAACGACATCAACCGCACGTCGGGCCGGCCGACCAGTTCCTTCGCCTCCTCGACCACGTCGGGCATCGGGATTTCGCAGCGAAGATGCAGAAAGTGATCGGCACGCAGCAGATCGGCCTCACGGGCCTCGGTGATGGCGGCCGCGAGCACGCCGGCGCGGCCATCGACATCCTCCGCGCCGTCCTCGCGCCAGACCCGCAGGGAGTCCAGCACCGTGGTGATGCCGCAGGTGGCGAGCTGGCCGTCATAGGAAACGACAGCCGCCGTCGCGTCCCAAAACACCTTCGGGCGCGGCACGTAGTGAGCTTCGAGATGGTCGGTGTGCAACTCGATCAGGCCGGGCATGACGAGGTCTCCCGCAGCGTCCTCGCTGCCGGCAGGCGCCTTGCCCTCACCGAATCCGGCGATGCGGCCGCCGGCCATCGCCACCCAGCCCTGCTCGATCACGCGATCGGCAAGGACGAGACGGGCGTTGCCAAGGATGGTTTCGGACTTCATCGAAGTCATTTTGCAGTCTTCCTTCATGCCGCCGCGGCAAAGGCCGTCACATCGACGATGCGATCGGCGATCAGGTGGCGGATTTCATCATCGTGAACGATCGCGACCATGGCGACGCCCTTGCGCTTCTTTTCCTCGATCAACTCGACGACAACAGTACGGTTGGCGGCATCGAGCGAGGCGGTCGGCTCGTCGAGCAGCAGGATCGGGTATTCGGAGATGAAGCCATGGGCAATGTTGACGCGCTGCTGCTCGCCGCCGGAGAAGGTCGAGGGCGGTAGGGCCCACAGCCGCTCGGGGATGTTGAGCCGGCGCAACAGGGCGCCGGCGCGCTGGCGCGCTTCCTCCCGCGCCACGCCGTTGACGATCAGCGGCTCGGCAACGACGTCGATCGTCGGCACCCGCGGCACGGCGCGCAGGAACTGGCTGACATAACCGATGGTGGAGCGGCGAATGCCGAGCACCTGGCGCGGCTCGGCCCTGGCCAGATCGATCACCACGCCATGATGGCGGATGCCGATGCGGCCCGAGTCACAGCGGTAATTGCCGTAGATCATCTTCAGGATCGACGACTTTCCCGCGCCCGACGGCCCCGACAGCACGACGCATTCGCCCGCGTCAACACGGAAGGAGACGCCGCGCACAACCGGCAGCTCGACGCCACCCTGCAGATGCATGGTGAAGGTCTTCTCGGCGTTCGAAAGTTCGATCATCGCAGTCATCGGATAACTCATGGCGGCAGGATCGAGGACACAAGCAGTTGCGTGTAGGGTTCGCGCGGGTCGTCGAGCACCTGGTCGGTGAGGCCCGTCTCGATCACCTGCCCGCCCTTCATCACCATCACGCGATGCGACAACAGCCGCGCCACTGCGAGATCATGGGTGACGATGACAGCGGCGAGCCCGAGCTCGCTGACGAGATTGCGCATGAGATCGAGCAGGCGCGCCTGCACCGATACGTCGAGTCCACCGGTTGGCTCATCCATGAAGACCAGGCGCGGCTCGGTGACGAGGTTGCGTGCAATCTGCAGGCGCTGGCGCATGCCGCCCGAATAGGTGCGCGGCGCATCATCGATGCGGGACACCTCGATCTCGACGCGCTCGAGCCAGTTCGAGGCGGCCTCGCGGATGCGGCCGTAATGATTCCAGCCGACCGCCATCAGCCGCTCGCCGACATTGGCGCCGGCAGAGACCGCCATGCGCAGGCCCTGCGCGGAATCCTGGTGCACAAAGCCCCAGTCGGTGCGGAACAGGAAGCGTCGTTCGGCCTCGCCGAGCGAGGCGAGATCACGCAGCACGCCGTCGCGCATCCGGTAGGAGACGCGGCCGGCGCTCGGCGCGAGCTGCGCCGACAGCAGCTGCAGCAGCGTCGACTTGCCGGAGCCGGACTCGCCGACGACGGCCAGCACTTCGCCGGGATAGAGAGAAAAGGAGATGTCGCGGCAAGCCATCAGCCGCCCGTAATTCCTCGCGAGGCCTTCGGCGACCAACAGCGGCGCGTCATTCTCAGCCATGCGCCCTCTCCTTGTGCGGCGCCGCGCTCTCGGTGCCGCGATGGCCGGCCGCCTGCCGGCCCTCGCAATAATCGGTATCGGAGCAGACGAACATGCGAGCGCCCTGATCGTCGGTGACGATCTCATCGAGGTAGGAATCATCCGCCCCGCACAGCGCGCATGGAGCATCGAAGCGGTAGCGGCTGAACGGGTGGTCCTCGAAATCGAGCGATACCACCCTGGTGTGCGGCGGGATGGCGTAGATGCGCTTCTCGCGGCCGGCGCCAAACAATTGCAGCGCCGGGCAATCGTCCATCTTGGGATTGTCGAATTTCGGCGTCGGCGACGGGTCCATCACGTAGCGCGCATTCACCTTCACCGGATAGGCGTAGGACGTCGCGATATGGCCGAAGCGCGCAATGTCTTCATAGAGCTTGACGTGCATCAGCCCGTATTCGGCGAGCGCATGCATGCGACGCGTCTCGGTCTCGCGCGGCTCCAGGAAGCGCAGCGGCTCGGGGATCGGCACCTGATAGACGAGCACCTGGCCGGCGTGCAGCGGCGCCTCCGGAATACGGTGCCGGGTCTGGATCACGCTCGCCTCCTCGGTCGAGGTCGTGGTCGCAACGCCGGCGGTCTTGGCGAAGAACGTCCGGATCGAGATTGCGTTCGTCGTATCGTCCGATCCCTGGTCGATCACCTTCAGCACGTCGTCGGGGCCGAGAATGGCCGCCGTCACCTGCACGCCGCCGGTACCCCAGCCATACGGCATCGGCATTTCGCGGCTGGCGAACGGCACCTGATAGCCGGGGATCGCGATCGCCTTCAGGATGGCGCGGCGGATCATCCGCTTGGTCTGCTCGTCGAGATAGGCGAAGTTGTAGGCGGTGGCGTTCACTCCGCGGCCTCCTTCAACGGCTCGGCGCCGGCTGCGGCAAAGAATTCGGCGCGCAGCTTGCGGAGCAGTCCAAGCTCGGACTGAAAGTCGACATAGTGCGGCAACTTGAGATGCTCGACAAAGCCGGTCGCCTGCACGTTGTCGGAATGCGACATGACGAATTCCTCGTCCTGCGCCGGCGCCTTGATTTCCTCGGCAAGCTCGCGCGCCCGCAGAGAACGATCCACCAGCGCCATCGACATGGTCTTGCGCTCGCTCTGTCCGAAGGCAAGGCCATAGCCGCGGGTAAAGCACGGCGCTTCCGTTGCCGAGCCCTTGAACTGGTTGACCATCTGGCATTCGGTCAGCTCGATCGCGCCGAGCGGGATGGCGAAACCGGCGTCCTCGGCAAGGAATTCGACCTCGACCTCGCCGAAGCGGATTTCGCCGGCGAAGGGATGGCTGCGGCCATAGCCGCGCTGGGTGGAATAACCGAGCGCGAGCAGAAAGCCTTCGTCGGCGCGCGCCAGATTCTGCAGGCGCAGGTCGCGATCGGCCGGAAAGCTCAGCGGCTCGCGGGTGAGATCGCCGACGGGCGCAGCGGCATCTACCTGCGGCGATGGCTCGATCAGGCCGTCGCGGCCGAGAATGTCGGTCACACGAGGCATCCCCGCCAACGGCTCGGCTGTCGCGGGCGCTTCCGGCGCACCGCCTTCCGCAAGCTGCGGGTCGAGCAGGCGATGGGTGTAGTCGAAGGTCGGCCCTAACACCTGACCGCCCGGAATGTCCTTGAAGGTCGAGGAGATGCGGCGGCGCACCTGCATGGTGCCGGTGTCGACCGGCTCGGTCGCGCCCAAGCGCGGCAGCGTGGCGCGGAAGGCGCGCACCAGGAAGATCGCCTCGATCAGGTCGCCACGCGCCTGCTTGATGGCGAGCGCTGCGAGCTCCCGGTCATAGAGCGAGCCTTCGGTCATGACGCGATCGACGCCGAGGCTGAGCTGTTCGGAGATCTGCGGAAGCGAAATCTCCGCGACGTCGCGATCGCCGCGCCGCTCATGCGCCAGCAGGCGATGGGCGTTCCCGATGGCGCGTTCCCCGCCCTTGACGGCAACATACATGGGATCAGGCTCCGTGCGCGGCGAGCCGCGTGGTTCGGGGGATCGCGACAATGGCGTCGTCATGCACCAGCATGACGTCGATGCCGCGTGGAAACAGGGTGGCGTTGACGGCAAGCTGCTCGAACAGGCTTGCAGGGATCGTCGCCTGCAGCAGAGTTGCGCCATCGATGCCGGGACCGGTCAATTCATAAGCCGGCCCCGAGGCAAGGCTATCGATCTGCAGGATCAGGGTCGTGGAACGATCCGGATATTCATTGCTGCCGAGCGCCAAGCGATCGAGCGGCAGCAGATGCTGCGCATCGCCAACCACGGCAAAGCTGCACACTGACGGGTCGGCAATGACAGGCACGCTGGTGTGGAACTTGAGCCATTTGGCGACGTCGCCTCCGGCCGACATCGCGCCATCGAGCCAAACCGGCGTATCGTGATCGAACAAGGTCAGCGCAATCGCCGCCGTCCCCCGCATCATCGGACCCGGCGTGCCCGCCACGGCGCGGATGCGCTGCACGGTGCCGGGGCGCGCCATTGCATCCATCACGGAACGGAAGGTCGATTGCGCGGACAGCACCTTGTCCGCAAAGCCTGCCGGCAGTTCGGTGATCGTCACCATCGCCTAACCCTCACCGCGCACCATGGTGTAGAAATCGACCCGCGTTGCCGCCGCTTCCGCAGATTTGCGTTCGCGCGCCGCCAGCATCGCAGCCCGCAACGGCGACAGCACGCCTGCCTCGACCGCATCGGCATGTCCGCGCGACTGCACCATGGCGTCGCACAGCGCGATCAGCCGCGCCTTCTCCAGATCGCGCCCGAGCGTGTAGCCGAACCCGACCTCGCCGCTGGCAAGGCGAACGGCGGCGCGCGACACCGTGGCTTCACCGAGATTGAACGGCGCGCCGTCGCCGCCGATGCGGCCACGCACCATGACAAGGCCGTTCTCCGGCTCTCTCAAAGATTCGTGGGCGGGCACGTCGATCGCGCCCAGGCATTCGGCGATCCGGTGCGCATCGGAATGCGCCAGCACCGCCATCGCCGCCTTGCGCCGCGCCTGCATCACGCTTTCCGCCGCCATTCCCCGTTCCCGCTCTTGTCCAAGTAAAGTTGTCTATGATAATAGACAACTTCATAGACAAGGCAAATGACTGTTTCATGACACCGCCATGAGTTCCCCGCCGCCCTCTTCCACCTGCTGCGCGCCATGAGCCTGCAGGACATGGCATCCGGCGTGGCGCTGTGGCGCCAGGTGGCCGACGGCATCGAGCGCGGCATCGCCGACGGCCGCTTCACCGCCGGCGAGAAACTGCCCGGCGAGATGGAGATCGCGCAGACCTACCGCGTCAACCGCCACACCGTGCGGCGTGCGCTGGCGGCGCTCGCCGAGCGCGGGCTGGTGCGCGCCGAGCGCGGCAGCGGCACCTATGTCGAGGCGCCTCGCCTCGCCTACCCGCTGCGCTCCCGCACGCGCTTTTCCGAGATCGTCGGCGCCGGCGGCCGCGAGCCGCGCGGGCAGTTGATCGATGCCTCGGAAGAAGCCGCCAGCCGCGAGCTGGCGCGCGAGCTTGGTTTGAAGACCGGCGCGCCGCTGATCCGGATCGAGGCGCTGCGCTTTGCCGACCGCACGCCGATCTGCATCGGCACGCATTGGCTGTCGGCCGAGCGCTTTCCCGATGCCGGACGCGTCTACGCCGGCGTGCGCTCGATGACCAAGCTGCTCGCGCATTACGGCATTCGCGATTATCGCCGCGCCTCCACCCGCATCACCGCGGGCATTGTCGATGCGACCGATGCCACGCGGCTCGACCTTGCGCTCGGCCGCCCGATCCTTGTGGTGGATTCGACCGACGTCGACGCCGAGGGCCGGCCGCTGATCACCAAACGCGTGCGCTTCGCGGCGGAACGGGTTCAGTTCCTGGTGGAGAGCTAAGGGCTCAGGCGATCGCGCGCCGCCCGATGATGGCAAAGCGCAGCTTGCTTGAGATCCAGTCGATCGCCGATACCGTCACGAGAATGAGTAGAATCAGGAAGGATACCTTCTGCCATTCCAGCACCCGGATTTGTTCCGCAAGCTGAAGGCCGATCCCACCGGCGCCGACGATCCCGATAATCGTTGCCGACCGCGTGTTGGATTCAAAATAGTACAGCACCTGGCTGAGCAGGATTGGAATGACCTGCGGCAGCAAGCCGAACCGGATGCCATGAAAGTGATTGCCACCTGTCGATTGGATCCCTTCGACGGGCTTTTTGTCGGCGGCTTCGATGGCCTCCGAGAAGAGCTTTCCGAAGCTGCCAAAGTCGCTACAAATGACGGCAAGGATGCCGGCGAACGGACCCAATCCCACGACGCCGACCCAGATGAGCGCCCAGATCAACGTATCGACACCACGGATGGTATCGAGGCTGCGTCGCGTCAAGAAATGAACAATGCGGTTTGCGACCACGTTGCGCGCCGCCAAAAGCGAGACCGGCAACGCCAGCAGGGCACCGCCCAACGTTCCCAGGAACGCGATCGACAGCGTCTCACCCAGCGCATGCAGGTAAATCAGCGCCTGCCCCCATGAACCGGGATCGGGTGGCACCATCAGCGCAAGAAATCCGACCAGTCTGAGCATTCCGTCAGAGAGCCGGTGCAGCGGAATATCGAGCTGGACAATTCCGAACAGAAAAAGGCCGACCGCTACGCCGAGGCCCGCTATGATTTTTGCCCTTCGCCACCAGTCCGGGCGGAAGAACTCCGGATAGCGCTCTGCAATAGCAGCCTGATTTTCGAACTTGAGAGAGCTCATGCGTGCCTCGCCTCGAGCCCAAGGAGGTGGTGGCGTACGCGCTCGGTGACAAAATCGATCATCATGACGGTGACGATGATCAGCAAAAGGATCGCGCTGACATCCGTGTAGTAGAACTTGCGGACGGCTTCGATCAAATCCTGCCCAATACCGCCAGCGCCGACGAACCCCATCACCGCTGCGCTACGCACGTTGATCTCGAATCGCAACAGCGCATAGCTGGTGAAATTCGAAAGCACCTGGGGCACCGCGCCGAACCGCACGATCTGAACCCAGCTTCCTCCGCTCGCCGCCACCCCCTCGATCGGCTTGCTATCGATGTTCTCGACAACTTCGGCGAACTGCTTGCCGAGCGCGCCGGTAGTATGAATTGCGATGGCAAGAACGCCCGGCAGCGGGCCCAGACCAAACGCCAGCACAAACACCAGCGCAAAGACGATCTCCGGCACAGTCCGGCAAAATTCGAGGAGACGGCGCGTGGCGAAGACGATCGTGTGCGACTTGACGAGATTGGCCGATGCCAGGAAGCAGAGAACGAAACCCGATATCGCCCCTGCAAGGGTCCCCACATACGCGATCAGCAGGGTATCGCCCAAAAGTCGCGTCCAGCGCCGCAGCCCCCAGAACCACTCGGCGAGATCGGCCCACATGGTGGAGAATGCAAGCTTTGGAGCAATGCTGGCAAAATAGGCCGGAAAACGCCAGAAATTCTCCGAGAATTTCCCAAGTTCGACGTCTCCCATCCACGCTGCGGCAAGCGTCGCGGCGATCAGGAGTGCCGACCCCAGCCATATGCGCCGCCGCTTGGCGGCAACGGCATTGGCGTAGTGACCGGCAAGCTCCTGCAGCCT
Organism: Bradyrhizobium sp.; assembly: GCA_036406295.1. Taxonomy (GTDB): domain Bacteria; phylum Pseudomonadota; class Alphaproteobacteria; order Rhizobiales; family Xanthobacteraceae; genus Bradyrhizobium. The sequence goes on along the minus strand of DASWVJ010000192.1, from coordinate 4,534 downwards.
GGCTTGCGGAAATTCGGGGACGGCTGCTCGCATGTGGTTATCTCATGGGATGAGGGGCAGACCTGTGATCTGCCCCTCACCCTGGACCTTCAGACGCACTCAGGATTTCTGCTTGCGGATGCTGTCAACAAACTTGATCAGCTCAACAACGGGCTCATAGGCCTTGTGGTCGACCTCGACGAAGGGAAGCTGCTTTCCGTCGTAGATCTTGTCGAAAGCGGCCTTGTCCTTTGTTGCGACTTCAAGCACCGCCTTCTTGATCGCGGCCTTGAGGTCGGCAGGCAGCGTGCTGAGATATGCCACGGGCGAGTTCACGATCTGCTCGGATTTGAAAATGATCCGGAACTCGGCGGCCTTCGCCATGCCCTTCCGCTCCATCCGCAGCAGGTTGGATTCCTTTTCGTCGTTCCACCAATTGAACGCCGCATCGCAAGTACCTTGCGCAACGCCGATCACGGCATTCTCATGGCTGCCCGAATAGACCACCTTCGAGAAGAACTTCTCCGGGTCGATGCCCATCTTGTCCATCGCGAAACGCGGTACATTGTTGCCCGACGTTGAATTGGGATCGACGAGGCAGAGATTTTTGCCCTTCAGATCCTTGATATCCTTGTAGCTGGAGTCGCTCTTGACGTAGAGAACCGAATAGTAGCCTTTGGTCCCGTCGCCGCTAACTTCGATGGCGAACGGCTCGACTTTTGCTCCGACAATGTAAGCGCGGGCATAAGACGCCGGACCGTACATCGCGATGTGGATATTGCCGGCCCGCTGGCCTTCGATGACGGCGGCGTAATCGTTGGCGATACGCAGCGTGACCTTGGTGCCGAGTTCCCGGGATAGATACTCCGTGAAAGGCGTCCAGCGGTCGGTCGTGCCCGAGGCATTCTCATCGGGTACCTTGGCAAAGACGAGTTCGGGATATTTTGCCTTCCAGTCCTGTGCCGAAGCAGCGGATGCCGAAAATGCCAGTCCCGCCGCGACGGCGAGAATCATACGACGGTTGATCATGGAATTGACCCTCTTGTTGTGGTTCACGTTTTCAGCCGATCGCGCTCCTTGCAAGCGGCCGCCCTGTCTTGCTGTGCCGGCTCAGGCGGCGACGCCGCCGAGCACCGGGATTGTCGCAGCGTCCGGCGTCGGCGCCGGTGCTTCGCCCATGACCTCGTTGGCTTCGAGATCGTAGAGCTCGCGCGCGATGCGGTCGGTCAGCGCCGCGGGTGCGCCGTCGAACACCACGCGGCCCGCCGCCATGCCGATCAGGCGGTCGCAATAGCTGCGCGCCAGATCGAGCGAATGCAGGTTGCAGACCACCGTGATCCCGAAGTGCTTGTTGATGCGCAGCAGCGCATCCATGACGATGCGGGTGTTGCGCGGATCGAGCGAGGCGATCGGCTCGTCGGCCAGGATGATGTCCGGCTCCTGCACCAGCGCTCGCGCGATTGCGACGCGCTGCTGCTGGCCGCCCGAAAGCTGATCGGCGCGCTGCGCCGCAATCGAGGCCATATCGAATTGCTCAAGCGCCGACATTGCAATGGCCTTGTCGTGATCGGGCCACAGCTGCACCAGCGAGCGCCAGACCGGCACCGTCGCGAGGCGGCCCATCAGCACATTGGTGAGCACGTCGAGCCGGCCGACCAGGTTGAACTGCTGGAAGATCATGGCGGAGCGAGCGCGCCACTGTCGCAGCTCGCGGCCGCGCAGCGTCGTGACATCGACGTCTTCGAACAGGATACGACCCTCGCTGGGGTCGGCGAGACGGTTGATCATGCGCAGAAGGGTGGACTTGCCGGCGCCGGAGCGGCCGATCACGCCGACAAACCTGCCCGGCTCAACCGAAAACGATGCGCCATCGACCGCGGCCTTGGTGCCGAACCGGCACGTCAACCCTTCCACTACCAGCATGCAAAGCTCCAACCGCGTCGTCTTGCCGCGTCGTTCTGGCTCAATCGCTAAAGGAGGGATTTTACAGTTATGTGACAGGCGCGCTGCGATGCAGTAACCGTGCACACGACGCTTGCCGTCATCGAAGCGTCACGACATTGTCATCAAGCGCCGTGATGACGTGGCGCGCGCACCGAGCGGATGGAAAAATCAGATGGCCGGAAAGCAGCTCTCAGCCCAACCGGCCATCGATGCATCGGCGTCGTTGCGCGACTGCAAGCTCGGCGCCTATACCGAGGTCGGCGCACGCACCATCCTGCTGGAAGTCGTGATGGGCGATTACTCCTATGTGGTAAACGACGCCCAGATTACCTACACCACGATCGGCAAGTTCTGCTCGATCGCGGCCATGACACGGATCAATCCCGGCAATCACCCGATGCACCGCGCCTCGCAGGCGCATTTCACCTATCGCGCCGCCGCGTATTTCCCCGGCGAAGACGACGATGCGGAATTCTTCGAATGGCGGCGCAAGCATCATGTCCATATCGGTCATGACGTGTGGATCGGCCATGGCGCCGTGGTGCTGCCCGGCAGGAACGTCGGCACCGGGGCAGTCATCGCGGCCGGCGCGATCGTCACCAAGGATGTGCCGGCCTACACCATCGTAGCAGGCAATCCGGCGCGGCAGATCAAGCGGCGATTTGCCGAAGGCATCGCCGACCGTCTCGCGGAACTTGCATGGTGGGACTGGGATCACGAAATGTTGCGCCGGGCGCTGCCTGACTTCAGAAAACTCCGCGTCGAGGAATTTCTCGACAAATACGAGGCTGCCGGCGCGGGACTTGTTCACAGCAAACGACGAAGTGCGACATCGTGACCGACATTTTGATCGAAGGCGGCCGGGCTCTGCTCGGCGAAGAATTTGGCGACGCTTCGTTGCAGACCAGGGGCCGCGAGATCGCCAGCGTCGGGAGCGATCAGCCCCGCGCCCCGCTCGCGATCAATGCGCGTGGCTTGCTGGTGCTGCCGGGCATCGTCGACCTGCATGGCGACGCTTTCGAGCGGCAGATGATGCCGCGCCCCGGTGTCGATTTCCCCGTCGACGTGGCGCTGGTCGACAGCGACCGCCAGGCGATTGCCAACGGCATCACTACGGTGTTTCACGCCACCACCTGGTCGTGGGAGCCGGGCCTGCGCAGCGGCGCGAATGCGCGGCTGCTGCTCAAGGCGATCGAGAGCCTGCGGCCGCGGCTTGCTGCGGATACGCGCATCCATCTCCGCCACGAGACCTACAATCTCGACGCGGAAGGCGAGATCGGGCAATGGCTGTCGGAAGGCCGCATCGACCTGTTTGCGTTCAATGACCACATGGACGCGACGGTGGCGGACCTCGCCAAGCCGCAGAAGCGCAACCGCATGGTCGAGCGCACCGGGTTGTCCAGCACAGCGTTCGACGAACTGGTCCAGCGCGTCGTCGCGCGCGCCGATGACGTGCCGGCATCGATCGCGCGGCTGGCGGAAATGGCGCGCACAGCCAATGTCAAAATGCTTTCCCATGACGACGACAGTCCTGACATGCGCAAGAGCTTCCGGGCGCAGGGCGTTGCGATTGCCGAATTTCCCGTCAACGAGCCGACCGCCCGCGAGGCGGCCGCGGCCGGCGACTATATTGTGTTCGGCGCGCCGAACGTCGTGCGTGGCGGCAGCCATACCGGCTGGACCAGGGCGTCCGACATGATCGAGAAGGGCCTCTGCAGCGTGCTCGCATCCGACTACTACTATCCCGCGCAGTTGCTGGCGGCGTTTCGCCTGGCCGTCGACGGCATCCTGCCGTTGGCGCAGGCCTGGCGGCTGATTTCGGCGGCGCCCGCACAAGCGGCGGGCCTCGCCGACCGCGGCACGCTGGCCGCGGGACGTCGCGCCGACATTGTCCTGGTCGATGACGAGATTCCGTTGCGCCCGCGCGTCGTCGCCGTGATCGCCGCCGGGCGGCTGGTTCACCTCACCGAAGCCAGCCGCCTGATCCCGCAGGCCGCAGCATCGCGCAAGGCGGTTGCCGCCGCGTGAGGCCACCTTATTCTATGGGCACCATGGCGAATTATTCATATCCGCGTTATGCGATCTATTACGCGCCGGCGCGGGGTGGCCCGCTCGATCAATTCGGTACGGCACTGCTCGGCTACGATGCGCATCACGGCATCGACGTGCCTTTTCCCGGCGATATGCCGGCGGATTGGCGCGAACTGACGCATGATCCCAGAAAGTACGGCTTTCACGCCACACTCAAGGCGCCGATGGCACTGGCGCCTGGCAGAGTTGAAGACGAACTCGCCGCCGCATGCGCCGCCTTCGCCGCAAGACCGCACGCCGTTCCCGTCATCAAGCCGGTCGTCGATACGATCGAGGGTTTTGTCGCGATCGTGCCGGCCAGCCGCGAGGCGGCGCTCGAAGCTCTTGCCGCCGACTGCGTCCGCGAATTCGACGCTTTCCGCGCGCCGCTCACCGATGAGGACCGCGCCCGGCGAAATCCGGCAAGGCTGACACCACGGCAGCGCGGCCATCTCGACCGCTGGGGATATCCTTACGTGTTCGAGGAGTTTCGATTTCACATGACATTGACCGGGCGGCTCGATGCCGCAAGGTGTGGACC
>DASWVJ010000191.1:0-6405 GCA_036406295.1 Bradyrhizobium sp. | reverse complement strand
GAACTTCTCGAACTCTTCCGGCGTGGAGGAGAACGCCTCCATGCCGCGCTCGGCGAGCTGCGCCTTGACCTCCGGGCGCTCGACGACCTTGCGGATTTCCGCGTTCAGCTTTGTCACAATGTCCTTGGGCATGTTGGCCGGGCCGAAATAGCCCTGCCAGGACGTGATATCGAAACCCTTCACGGTCTCGTCCATCGTCGGCAACTCGGGCAGCAGCGCTGATTTCTGCTTGGTGGTGACGGCCAGCATCTTCAGCGCCTTGCCCTTGACGTGGGGCAGGCCGGTCAACACGTCGACGAACATCATGGAGACGCGGCCGGCAATGACGTCGGTCAGCGCCGGCGGCGAGCTCTTGTAGGGCACGTGCAGCAGGTCGATCCCGGCAAGACGCGCAAACGTCGCGCCCGAGACAATGGCCGACGAAGATCCGCTGGCATAGGAGTATTTGCCCGGCTCCTTCTTGGCGAGCGCGATCAGCTCGGCGACCGAATTGGCCGGAATTTCCGGATTGATCACCAGCATGAAGGGCAGGTCGCCGGTGCGCGCGATCGGCGTGAAATCCTTCATGGGGTCGTAGCTCAGGCTCTTGAGCAGATAGGGATTGGCCGAATGCGTGGTGTTGGTGGTCACGAACAGCGTGTAGCCGTCCGGCGCGGAGCGGGCCACGAAACTCGCTGCGATCGAGCCGTTGGCGCCCGCCTTGTTCTCGATGACGATGCCGGTGCCGAGCGCCGTGCCGAGCTCCTTGGAGATAATGCGCGTCGTGGTGTCGGTGCCGCTGCCGGCCGCGAACGGCAGCACCAGCGTGATATTGCGATTCGGATAGGGCGCCTGTGCCGAGGCGGCCGTGGCCAGCGCGATGGCAAGCGGTGCAATAACCGTAGCGCGGAAAATATGTTTGGAAAAAGCGATCATCGTCAGGCGTCTCCCGTGGCGTTTCTTGAGTGATTGGCCGGCAAACTAGCCGGTCCGGAAGGGAAGCGGAAGCCTGTTAGGCGATCTGCCGCAGTGCCGAATTCAAGCCCGCGCGGAGGCTCGCCGCGAAGCGATCACGATACCTGCGAGCACCAGCGCGTAGCCGATCAAATGAAACAGCCTGAGCCGCTCGCCCAGCAGCAGGATCGCCATCGCCGAGCCGAACACGGGCACGAGATGCAGGAACGGTGCCGAGCGGTTGGGGCCGATCAGGGCAATGCCGCGGTTGAAGAAGAGATAGGCGAGCGTGGAGGGAAAGATCATCACGTACAGCACCGTCGCCGCCGTCAGCGCATCCGGCTTCAGCGTAACGCCATTGACGAACTCCCAGACCGAGAACGGAAACAGCAGCACGGCGCCGCAGCCGATGGTGAAGGTGATCAGGGAGAGCTGGTGCGTCTTCGGACGATACGGCATCAGCGCGGAATAGAGCCCGAAGCTGAGCACGGCGGCGCCGAACATCAGGTCGCCGCGGTTGAGGTGGATCGAGGCCAGCGCTGCGAGATCGCCGCGCAGGATGATCACGAGCACGCCCGACAGCGACAGGATGATTCCGGCTAATTGCGCCAGTGTCAGCCGCACGCCGAACAGTACCAGCGACCATAGCGCAACGAACAGCGGACCCGACGACTGGATCAGCAGCGCATTCAGCGCTTCGGTGTATTGCAGGGCCCAGTAGGAGATCGCGTTGTTGAAGGCAAAGCCGGTGGCCGACAGCACCAGCATCAGTGGCAGATCGGCGCGCAGCGCCGGCCAGTCGCACTTCAGGTGAGGCCAGGCGAACGGCAATAGCATCGCGAAGGCGCCGATCCAGCGCACGCAGGACAGCGTCATCGGCGGCACATGTCCCGCGACGAAGCGCGCCAGAACGATGTTGCCGGCCCAGAACAGCGAGGTCAGGCTGAGCAGCAGATAGGGCTGGTTGTTGAGCCAGCTGACGGGATTGCGGGACGGCGCGGGCGCTGCATTGGTCATCGTCGCGGCCAAGTAGGCCCCATCCAGCCCGCACGACAAGCCACGCGCATGCAATGCTACAATGTGCGGAAAGCAGCAAGCGGAGGATGCGGATGGGTGTCGATCTCTTGAACGTCAAGGGCCTTGAAGGCATCGATCACCAGGGCCCGATCGTCATGGTCAATCTGATGCGCTTCCGAAAGCGCTCACTCGACGGCGACGGCTCCGGCTGGGACGCCTACCTGCGCTACAGCGCGCTCACCGTGCCCATGATCAAGGCCCGCGGCGGCACGCTGCTGTGGACCGGCGATGCCAAGGCGGTGGCGCTCGGCGCCGAGGCCGGCAACCAGTGGGACTATCTCGCGCTGGTCTATTATCCCAGCGTCGCCGCCTTCACGGACATGATGACCTCGGACGACTATGAGAGGAGCTGCGATCCCCACCGCCGCAACGGCTGCGAGGAGCATGTGATCATCTGCACGAAAGAGGCGTACAGCAAGTTCAAGATCGGGTAGGGTGCGCCAACCCGTCAACCAGGGAAGACAAGCATGCGCTCACGAAGCACGCCGATACTCATTGGTCTCGCCATCTTCGCCTTCAGCGTTCCGGCGTCTGCTCAGCAGCCCAAGGCGGAGGTGCCCCAGAACGAGCTTGCCGCCCAGGTGCGGACTCAAGGTTTTGCCTGCGACAGGGCGCAAGGCGCGATCAGGGACAAGAAGCGGTCCCGGCCGGACCATGCGGTCTGGGTGCTCAAATGCGGCAATGCGACCTACAGGATCAGCCGCGCGCCCGACATGCTGGCGAAGATCGAAGTGCTTAAATGAGGACGCGGTGATCTAACCCCACCGCCAACCGTCATCCCCCGCGGAAGCGGGGGATCCAGTACGCATCCCCTCAAAACTTCCGGACCAGGTCCGGCGTGATCTCGGCGAGGCTGCGGATGCCCATCAGCGCGAGATCGCGATCGATCTCGTCGTGCAGCAGCGTAATGGCGCGTTCGACGCCCGCCTGTCCGGCGGCGACCGCCGCATAGAGGAACGGCCGGCCGACAAAGACGAAATGCGCCCCCAGCGCCAGCGCCTTGATCACGTCGGTGCCGCGGCGGATGCCGCCATCGACCATGACCGTCATGCCTTTTGCCTGGGCCGCGATTTCCGGCAGCGTGCGCAGGCCGGCAAAGGTGTAGTCGAGCTGGCGGCCGCCGTGATTGGAGATGAGCACGCCGTCGACGCCACTCTCGCGCGCGATCCTGGCATCCTCGGGCGACACCAGCCCCTTCACCACCAGTTTGCCTTTCCAGCGCTTGCGGATCAGCTCGACGTGCCGCCAGGCGAGCTGGTCGCGCGCGCCGATGTTGCGCATCAGGTTCTTCGACAGGACCGGCGGGCCCTGTGCGGCATCCATGTTCTCGAAATGCGGCATGCCGTGGTTGACGAATGTGCGCGCAAGGATGTTGAACAGCCAGCGCGGATGGGTGGCGACGTCCCATGCCACCCGCGGCGTGATCTTCATCGGCGTCTGGAAGCCGTTACGGATGTTGTTCTCTCGGTTCGGCGGCACCGGCACGTCTGCGGTAACGACGAAGGTGCCGTAACCGGCGGCGGCGACGCGATCGACCAGCGGCTCGATCCGCTCCGGCAGGCCTGCCAGATAGGCCTGGTACCAGGCGGCGGGATTCTCCTTGATGACGTCTTCCAACCGGATCAGCGATGCTGCGCTCAGGATCATCGGCACGTTCAACGCGGCTGCCGCGCGCGCATAGACGATGTCGCCGCGATAGGCGCACAGCGCGGACGATCCCATCGGCGGAATGCCGAACGGCGAGGCATAGGTCTGGCCGAACAGCGTCGTGGTCTGGTTGCGGGAGGAGACGTCGTTGAGCACGCGCGGGACAATGCCGTATTCCTCGAGCGCCTTGCGGTTGTCGCGCAGCGCGGCGTCGTTCTCGGCGCCGCCGGACACATAGCCGTAGAGGAATTTCGGCATGATCTGCCGCGCGGCCGGCTCGAAATCATCGAGGCAGAGATAGCGCCGCAGCTCGCGCGGCACGGCGCTTGCCGGGCGGGTCATGGTCGGCGAGGGCTGCGTCAGCGTACCGGTCTTGTCGAGCACGTTGTTGTTTCCGTTCCTTGGGAGGGGGCGTCAGCGCCGGGGCGGTCGTGGATCCGACTTGTTGATGGATGCGCTGAGCTCGCCGAGCATCTTGCGGGTATCTGATATCAGCGCGCCGGATTTCTTGTTGAAGCTTTCGACCAGCTCGCGAAACGAGATGATGGTCGGCAACAGCTCGCCGCCATATTTGTCGCTGCCGAGGCTTTTCAGGAAGTCGTAGGTCTTGCCGAAACCGTTGTCGACGGAGGTGACGGTCGATTCTGCCGATTCCATCACGCTGGTGATGCGCTCGCTCGAGCCGGCCAGACTTGCGGTGAAGGATTCAAGGCCAAGCAGCGTATCTTTCACTCCAGCCTCGTTTTCGATGATGATCTTGTCGACGTTGCGCAGCGCGACGCGGATCTTCTCCTGCGTGCTGAGCGTGCCCTCCTTGTCGGCGGTCAGTGTCGGAAAGCCCTCGGCATCGTGCGGCGGCGGTGGGCCGTCGATCGTGCCGCCGCTGAACGAGATCGCGGCAATGCCGGTGAGGCCCTGAAATTCGAGACCGACCTGGGTGTCGGCGCGCAGCGGCGTAGTGGGATCGACGAGCGCGAGCGCGACGACGCGGCGCGGGTGGTCAAGCTTCAGCGAGCGCACCTCGCCGACGCGCACGCCGGCAAAATTCACGCTGGAGCCGGGGCGCAGGCCCGAGGCCGAGCCCTCGAACACCACGTGGAACGGCACGAGCTGCTTGACCCGCGAGAGGCGCTGGTAGCCGATCACCCCGCCGAACGAGGCGCCAATGATCGCCAGCGCGATCGTTCCGATCATCAGATTTCTGGAGCGGAATTTCATTGCCCGACCTGGTGACACCGGCTCCAGAGATAGCGGATTTGGAGCGTCGAGTCACCGCGAAGTCATCGTGGAGTCATCGTGTCTTGAGTTGGGCGCCGCGACGCCACAAACACCCCGGTCAGGACCAGCGCAAAGCCGATGAAATGGAACAGCTGCGGGTGCTCGCCGAGGAAGGCGATCGACATGACCGTCCCGAACACCGGCACCAGGTGGAAGAACGGCGCGGCGCGGTTGGCGCCGATCAGGGCGACGCCGCGGTTGAAGCAGAGATAGGCGAGCGTCGAGGGAAATACGGCGACATAGAACAGCGTCAGCAGGTTCGCCCCGTTCAACTCCATCACGGGCCGCGCATACAGCTCCCAGATAAAGAGCGGGATCAGGCAGGCCGCGCCGCAGCCGAAGGTGAAGGCGACGAAAGAGAGCCCGTGGATCGCCGGACGCCTCGCCGCCAGCACCGAATAAACGCCGAAGATTACGAGCGCCAGCACGAAGATCAGGTCGCCGCGGTTGAAGTCGATATCCTTCAGGCTCAAGAGATCGCCGTGCAGCATGATGACCAGCACGCCGACGAGCGACAGCACGATTCCAACAGCCTGTGCAGCCGTCAGCCTTACGCGAAACAGCACCAGCGACCACATCGCGACGAACAGCGGCGCGGCCGGCTGCAGCAACAGGATGTTGATCGCCTGCGTGTGCTCCAGGCCCCAGTATTGCAAGGTGTTGAAGGCGCTGATGCCGGTGACCGACAACAGGATCATGATGCCGAGCCTGCTGCGGATGGTGCGCCAGTCCTGCAGCACATGCCGCCACGACAGCGGCAGGATGATCAGGAAGGCGAAGAACCAGCGCAGGAACGACAGCGTCACCGGCGGAATGTGGCCGGCCGCGAGCTTGCCGACCACGGCATTGCCGGCCCAGCACGCCGCCGTGATGGACAACAGCAGATAGGGCTGGTTGGCGATCCAGCGGATCGGCGAGACGCCAGCGGTGGTTTCGGAAGCAGACATTTCAGGAGCAGATTGGGGCCCGGTTCATGATGCCGCGGCCTGCCCAGCCGTCACGCCGGGCCGGAATGTCGCCCGGCCCACGCCAGTGACACTGATTTGCCGGGTCCATCAATGGGGCAGATGCATTGTGTGTATGCGGCGAGCGTCTCCGCACGCGTCATTCCGGGGCGCCTCGAAGAGGCGAACCCGGAAATCTCCAGATTCCCCGATGCGCAATTGCGCATCTGAGGTTCGGTGCTTCGCACCGCCCCGGAAATGACAATCAACCTCACGCCGTCAGCGCGTGCGTCACCGCACCCGCGGCAAGCGCGGCGTCGTTGGGATCGATCTCGATCTGCAACCCACGCTGTCCGCCGTTGACGAACACGGTAGTGTGGGTCAGCGCCTTCTGGTCGATGGCGACCGGAACCTTCTTCTTCTGCCCGAACGGGCTGATGCCACCGACATGATAGCCGGTGATGCGCTCGGCATCGGAGGGCTGCATCATCTTCGCCGCCTTGGCGTCCATCGCCGCAGCCAGCTT
>DASWVJ010000190.1:0-8285 GCA_036406295.1 Bradyrhizobium sp. | reverse complement strand
CTCACCAACCTGCTCAATCCAAAAATCGCGATGCTGTATCTGGCGCTGCTGCCGCAGTTCATCGATCCCGCCGCCGGCAGCGTGCTGGCGCAGTCGATCGCGCTCGGCTCGATCCAGATCGTCATCAGCGTCAGCGTCAATACGACGATCGCGCTGGCCGCGGGATCGATCGCGGTCTTCCTCGGTACGCGCCCGACATGGCTTTTGATCCAGCGCTGGCTGATGGGAACGGTGCTGGCGGGACTTGCGGTGCGGATGGCGCTGGAGAAGCGGGCCTAGCTGTCATGCCCCGCGCATGCAAGGCATCCAGTACGCCGCGGCCTCTCGGTCCGATCGCTGACGCCTCTGGAATACTGGATCGCCCGCATGCGCGGGCGATGACAACCTTGCCTCAATCCAGCTTCGCTTCCATGCCGCGCCTGGTGGCGGGGCGGGCCATCAACTGATTGTACCAGCGCTCCACGTTGGGGAAGTCTTTCAGCTCGACCTTGTGGCGCGGGTGGCGCCAGGCCCAGCCGAGGATGGCGAAATCGGCCACCGACAAGGGGCCGGCTACGAATTCGTGCTTGGCAAGGCGCTTGTTCAGCACGTCATAGAGCCGGCGCGTCTCCGCCATGTAGCGCTTCAGGCCATAGGCGCGGTCCTGCTCATTCTCCAGCGCGATGAAATGATGCACCTGGCCAGGCATCGGGCCGAAGCCGCCCATCTGCCACATCAGCCATTCATAGACCGGGATGCGCTCGGCAAGCGGCTTCGGCAGGAATTTGCCGGTCTTCTCGCCGAGATAGAGCAGGATCGCGCCGGATTCGAAAATGCTGACTGGCTTGCCGTCCGGCCCGTCGGGATCGACGATGGCCGGAATCTTGTTGTTCGGGCTGATCGCCAGGAACGACGGCGCCATCTGCTCGCCCTTGGTGATGTTCACCGGGATCACCTTGTAGGGCAACTCCATCTCCTCCAGCGCGACCGAGATCTTGCGGCCGTTCGGCGTGTTCCAGGTGTGCAGCTCGATCGTCATTTTTCGTTTCCCCCAGAGGTGCTTGGCCTCCCTACCCCGGAACCGGCCGGCCTTACAAGGCGCGGTTCATGCAGGCGTGCATTCCCGAAACGGCCTGCTTCTTTTACGCGCTGTTGACGGAGCGATATCGGGCTGGAATGTGCCCGGCAGCGCCGATAAATTGCGCCGCTCCAAAGCCCGGAAAAAGCCGTGTCCAAATCAGCCTCCCGCGCCCGCCTCGCCGAAATCATCCGCAAGCGTTCCTTTGGGCGCGGCGAAATCACCCTGGCCTCGGGCCGCAAGAGTGACTTCTATTTCAACCTGAAGCCCACCATGCTCGACCCCGAGGGCGCGGCGCTGCTGGCGGAACTGACCTATGAGGCGCTGAAGGACGACCAGCTCGATTTTGTCGGGGGGCTCGAGATGGGCGCAGTCCCCCTCGCGGGCGCCATCGCGCAGCTCTCCTGGATCAAGGGTCACCCGATCGCGGCGTTCTTTGTGCGCAAGAAGCCGAAGGAGCACGGCGCGCGGCTGGCGGTGGAAGGACTTGCCAAGGGCGAGACCCTGGAAGGAAAGCGCATCGTCATCGTCGAGGACGTCACCACGACCGGCGGCTCGGCGTTGAAGGCGGTGGAGGCCGTACGCGAGGCCGGCGGCAATGTCGCGCTGGTCTTCACCATGGTCGACCGCGAGGAAGGCGCGACGGAAGCGTTCGCCGAAGCCGGGCTGCCGTTCCGCTCGCTGTACAAGGCGGGTGAGTTTTTGAAGGACTGAACTCCTTTTTCCTTCGTGATGCCCGGGCTTGTCCCGGGCATCCACGTTTTGGTAGCCGCCGGCAGGAAAGACGTGGATGGCTGGGACAAGCCCGGCCATGACGAGTTGTGGGAACTCGGTTGGCTGTTTCTCTTGCAGCGATCGCTTCCCCGCTCACCTCTCATTTACCATCCCCCGTTATGGTGAATCATCGCCGAAGCCGGGTCTCGCTTCGGCCGGTTGTGTTGCGTCGGGTGGAGTAAGCGTTGCGTACAGAGTTGAGTTTGCGGCTACGGCAGCGCCGGACGCTGCTGGCTGCCGCCGTTCTTGCCGGCGCCGCGCTGACCGTGCCGGATGCGGCCTTCGCGGAAGGCCTGTTCGACTTCCTGTTCGGCGGCATGAAGCAGCAGGCCCGCCAGGCCTCGCCGCAGGCAAGCTTCTTCGCCGATCCCTTCGGTACCCAGCAGAGCGCGCCGACGCCGCGCGTGGCGGGCTCCGGCCCTTCCTTCTGCGTGCGCAGCTGTGACGGCAAGTATTTTCCGATCAACGCGCGCGGCAATGCCACGCCGGCGCAGCTGTGCCAGGCGTTCTGCCCGGCGAGCGCCACAAAAGTCTATTTCGGCAGCAATATCGACTATGCCACGTCGGCCAATGGCGAGCGCTACGCCAGCAGCGAAAACGCGTTCGCCTACCGCAAGGCGCTGCGCACGGACTGCACCTGCAACGGCAAGGATCCCGGCGGGCTTGCGCCGATCGACATCTCGCTCGACGGCTCGCTGCGGCCGGGCGACGTGCTTGCGACGACGAGCGGGCTCGTTGCCTATTCCGGCATCCGCGTCGGCAATGACCAGACTGCAGAGTTCACGCCCGTGTCATCCTATCCGGGATTGACCGCCGAAGTCCGTGCACGCCTCGGCGAAATGAAGGTCGCTCCTGTCAACGCGGAGGTGATTGCGGACACCCCGGCGCCACAACTGCGCGACGATCCGCCAGTAGTCTCGACTGTGCCGAAAGCGACGCCTGTCCCGAAGGCCAAGCGCGCGGAACTGAACTAAGACCCTCATGGTGAGGAGCGCCTCTTGGCGCGTCTCCGGACGATGCTTCGCATCGCCGGGCGAACCATGAGGCCAAGCCCGTGCCATTCATCCTTCGAGACGCGCGCCTCAGGATGAGGGATAGAGCTCATCGCCCCACGATCACGCCGATCACATTCGGCGCGGCGAGGTATTTCTCCTCGATCGCCGCGCGCGCGGTGGCGCGGTTTTCGGCGGTCAGCAGCCCGCGCTTCTCGGCCAGCATCATCCAGCAGAAACCCCACCAGTCCGTCAGCATGCCCTGGTCGTCGACGAGGTCGTAGCCCTGCTCGGCCGCGAAGAGGCGCGCATGCGCCTCGTCGAGCGAATCCAGGAAGGCATGGTCCGCGGCGGAGAACAGATCGTCGCTGATATCGTCGGTGGTGTAGCCCCAGATCGACATGCAGACCGCGTTGAATTCGCGGTCGATCTGGTCGTCGTCGATCGCCTGCCGACGCGAGGCCTGGTGCAGCCGCGACAGCGTGCGGGCGAAGTCGGCAATGCGGGTGAGCGCGAACTGATCAAAGGCGATGGTGGACATGTAGTCCTCGCAAGGGCGGATAGGCCATAGATATGGTATCGGCAACGCGCCGAATCACTATGATATATCAAAGACTTGCTAAAGTGTTCTTAATTCGTTCTATGACAAAATATATATCGTCCCGGCCGTCGTCGGGGGCGACGACTAGTGCGGCGATGCGTTGGAAAACAGGTTGATCACCACCACGCCGGAAACAATCAGGCCCATGCCGCACAACGCAGCGGCATCAAGCTTCTGGCTCTGGAACACCCAGGCGATGGTGGCGATCAGGACCACGCCGACGCCCGACCACACGGCATAGACGAGGCCCGTGGGCAGGTTGCGCAAGGTCAGCGATAGAAAATAGAACGCCACCGCATAGCCGATCACGGTGACGGCTGACGGCAGCGGCCTGGAGAACCCCTCCGACAGTTTCAGGAACGTCGTCGCAACGACTTCCGCGACGATGGCGAGCGCAAGATAGAGATAGGTCATGCGGCCTGTCAGCAGCGGGTGGCGGTCCGAAGACTTCGCCCTCTATGCTGATTTGATGGCAACGGCGTGACAGGCCGGTCGACCGGATGATCGGGCACGAAGATCAGGCTCTCACCTTGCTGCCGACAGCATCTTGTCGCCGCAAAAGTTCGCGTAGAACTTGCCGCCGCATTGCTGCTTGATGGCAGCGCAGCGCGCAGCGGGTGAGGCGCCCTTGGGCGCGCTGAAGGAACAGGTCAGCCCGTCGGCGACAGGTCCCGCGAAGGCGGCGCTGGAGACGCTGATGCAGATGATGAGGAGCGCCGCGGCGGCGATTTCGATCAGCAGTTTCATGGCTCTGTCCTCCCGGACCGGACGATCACGCCTTGGCGATCAGGTTTTGATCCCGCGGCCTTAGTTCCGATGGTAACACCAAAACCGGACGCGCGGAGGCCGTCAGATCGGCCCGTTCCTTGCATAAAATTCACGCTGGTTCCACACACCGCAGCGGCCCGGTGGTTTTCGTTGCGGAGCAAGGCGCGTATTCTTTAAGGCACGTGTCCTTGATGATTCCAACGACGGGGATGTAACGGTTTGTCAGACCAACCCCTCCAGCACTATCCGGCCCCCGGCCAGCCGATCGACGAACTGCAGCTTGCCGAGATCAAGGGCGCGATCCTCGCCAAGCTCAGGCTCGCCATCGGCAAGGACGCGAGCATGGCGACCCGGCGCGACTGGTACATGGCGGCTGCGCTCGCGCTGCGCGACCGCATCGTGCACCGCTGGCTGATGGCGGACAAGCAGAGCTACGACGCCGGCCGCAAGCGGGTCTACTACCTCAGCCTCGAGTTCCTGATCGGCCGGCTGTTCACCGACGCGCTCAACAATATGGGCCTGCTGCCCGTGTTCGAGTCCGCGCTCGGCGACCTCGGCGTCGGCCTGCCGGAATTGCGCAAGCTCGAGCCCGATGCCGCGCTCGGCAATGGCGGCCTCGGAAGACTCGCGGCCTGCTTCATGGAAAGCATGGCGACGCTGGCGATCCCCGCGGTGGGCTACGGCATCCGCTACGATTTCGGCCTGTTCCGCCAGATCATCTCGCATGGCTGGCAGCAGGAATATCCCGACGAGTGGCTGTCGTTCGGCAATCCCTGGGAATTCCAGCGGCCGGAGGTGGTCTATCACGTGCATTTCGGCGGCCGTGTCGAGCACGTCGACGATCGCGGCCGCGACCGCGCTACCTGGCGCCCGGCGGAGACGGTGGAGGCGATAGCCTATGATACGCCGATCGTCGGCTGGCGCGGTCAGCACGTCAACGCGCTGCGCCTGTGGTCGGCACGCGCGCCCGACCCGCTCAATCTCGATGTCTTCAATACCGGCGACTACATTTCCGCCAGCGCCGAGCAGTCGCGTGCGGAGGCGATCTGCAAATTCCTCTACCCGAACGACGAAAGCGCAGCGGGTCGCGAGCTGCGGCTGCGCCAGGAATATTTCTTCGTCTCGGCGAGCCTGCAGGACCTGGTGAAGCGGCACTTGGCCGCCGACGGGCAGCTGCGCAGCCTGGCGCAGAAGGTCGCGGTGCAGCTCAACGATACCCATCCGAGCCTTGCCGTCACCGAACTGATGCGTATCCTGGTTGACCTGCACAATTTCCGCTGGGAAGAAGCCTGGAAGATCACCGTCGCCACCTTCTCCTACACCAATCACACGCTGCTGCCGGAGGCGCTGGAAACCTGGCCGGTGGAGCTGTTCGAGCGGCTGCTGCCGCGGCATCTGGAAATCATCTACCGCATCAACGTGCATCATCTCGCCCAGGCGGAGGCCCGCTGCCCCGGCGATATCGACTTCCGCGCTTCGGTGTCGCTGATCGACGAACGCGACGGCCGCAAGGTGCGGATGGGACAGCTCGCCTTCGTCGGCTCGCACCGCATCAACGGCGTCTCGGCGATGCATTCCGACCTGATGAAGGAGACCGTGTTCCACGAACTCAATCATCTCTATCCCTCGCGCATCACCAACAAGACCAACGGCATCACCTTTCGCCGCTGGCTGATGGTCGCCAATCCGAAGCTGACCTCGCTGCTGCGCGAGACCTGTGGCGAGGCCGTGCTCGACGACTTCACGCTGCTGGAAAAACTCGAAGATCACGCCAGCGACAGCGCATTCCAGCAACGCTTCCGCGACGTCAAATATCACGACAAGCTGGCGCTGGCCCGGCTGATCGGCGAGCGGCTCGGCACCCAGGTGGATCCGTCGGCGCTGTTCGACGTGCAGATCAAGCGCATCCACGAATACAAGCGGCAGCTGCTCAACATCGTGGAGGCCATCGCGCTGTACCAGGCGATGAAGGAAGAGCCCGACCGGAACTGGGTGCCGCGGGTAAAAATCTTCGCCGGCAAGGCGGCCGCGAGCTATCACTACGCCAAGCTGATCATCAAGCTGATCAACGACGTCGCCGACACCGTCAACAACGATCCCGATCTGAGAGGCCAGCTGAAGATCGCCTTCCTGCCGGACTACAATGTGAGCCTCGCGGAAGTCATCATTCCCGCCGCCGATCTCTCCGAGCAGATTTCCACCGCCGGCATGGAGGCCTCCGGCACCGGCAACATGAAGCTTGCGCTGAACGGCGCGGTGACCATCGGAACGCTCGACGGCGCCAATATCGAAATTCGCGACCACGTTGGCGCCGAGAACATCGCGATCTTCGGCATGGACGCTGCCGACGTCGTAATCCGCCGCAAGCAGGGGCTGGATGCGACCGATGTGATCAAGCGTTCGCCGCGGCTGTCGCGCGCGATTGCCGCAATCGAGAACGGCGAGTTCTCGCCCGGAGAGCCCGATCGCTTCGCCCGCATTGCGGAGTGCATCCGCCATCACGATCCCTACATGGTGGCGGCCGACTTCGACTCCTATTACGAGGCGCAGCGCGGCGTCGATGCGCGCTGGCAGGTGATCCCGGCCTGGACCCGCGCCAGCATCCTCAACGTGGCGCGCATGGCCTGGTTCTCCTCCGACCGCACCATCCGAGAATATGCCGAGGATATCTGGCATGTGCCGGTGCACCCCTCGCCGCTCGCGACGACCGAGCGCGACGCCAAGCGCGGGACGGGCGGCTAGAATTTCCGGACGCGAAATCGCCGGCCGGGCTCTCCGCGAGAAACCTTTACCTGCGACGTCATTGTATTTGGCGGCCAAGCCGGGATATTGCATGACACCCGTCATTCCGGGGCGATGGGCAGCATCGACCCGGAATCTCGAGATTCCCCGATGTGCCATTGCGCATCTGTGGTCTGGAAATGACAACGTTTGGAAATTTTCATGCTCACCAAGACGCCGCATCTTTTCGACGACGCGACAAAGGTCACGCCCGGCGACAGCCGCTGGCAGGGACATACCAGCGACGATTATTGGGCCTTTGTCGGCCCGTTCGGCGGCTGCACCGCTGCGACCATCCTGCGTGCGCTGATCAACCACCCGCAGCGCGCGGGCGATCCGACGGCAGTGACCGTCAACTATTGTGCGCCGATCGCACAGGGGCCGTTCGATCTCGACGTGCGCCTGGTGAAAGCCAATCGCTCCAGCCAGCACTGGTGCGTGGAGATTGCGCAGGGCAATGGCGAGGTGTCGACGCTGGCGACCGCCGTGTTCGCGGAGCGCCGGCCATCCTGGTCGCATCATCAGGCAAAGTATCCGGGCGCAAGGGCCTTTGAGGAGACGCTGCCGTTCCCAAGCATCGCGGCACGCTGGGTCAAGCAATATGACTTCCGCTTTGTCGAGGGCGAGCCGAAGCGTGGCGGGCCGGCGGCGCCGGTCGAGACCTTCTCCAAGCTCTGGATTGGCGATCGCGTGCCGCGGAAGGTCGACGCGCTCTCTCTGCTGTCGATGTCGGACGCCTTCTTTGCCCGTATTTTCCACGCCAAGCGGGAACTGGTTCCGTTCGGTACGGTCTCGCTGACGACTTATTTCCATGCCGACGCGGCGGATCTGGAGGCGGAAAATACCACCCGCGTGCTCGGCGTCGCTGACGCCAAAATTTTCCACAGGAGCTATGGGGACCAGAACGGCGAATTGTGGTCGCCCGGCGGCCGGCTGCTGGCAACCACGACCCAGATCGCCTACTTCAAGGCGTAGAGCGGAATTCTGTGGGGGGAAAGGCGCGCTTGCGCCCTGCTCACCTTCTGCTCCTCTTGAAGGTGGGCACGCTTCGCTTTGCCCACCTACACACTGCACACACACGGATGTGAGGTTTGCGCCCGATGTCCGACGCTACAGCCAACCAGCAACAGATCGCGCTGCTCGGCGTGCCCATCGAGATCGGTGCCTCGCAGGCCGGCACGCTGATGGGGCCGGCGGCGCTGCGCACCGCGGGCATCGCCCGGCTGCTGGAAGAGCTCGAATTTTCCGTCGAAGATCGCGGCGACCTGGCGCGACCCAATGTCGTCTCGGACGGCCCGCCGCCGGCGAACGC
>DASWVJ010000189.1:0-38259 GCA_036406295.1 Bradyrhizobium sp. | reverse complement strand
GCAAATCAGGGAGCGTTTCATGCACGGGCTCGGCGTGCGGCAACCGCTGTAACAAACGTAGTTAACCACGCGTGGAAACCCTCTCGCACCTGCGGAATGTTTCGTGCTAGTCCGCTGACCCATGACAATTTTCCTTCGCCTGATCGCCTGGGGTCTTGCCGTCGCCGTCACCTTTGCGACGCTTGGCCCGCCGCGTTTTCGGCCGCACGCCCATCTCAGCCAGAACGGCGAGCACGCGCTTGCCTTCATCCTGGTGGGGCTCGCCTTCGGCCTCGCCTATCGGCACAGCCGGCTCCCGACCGCGCTGGCGGCAGTTGTTTTGACCGGCGCGCTCGAATTCCTGCAATTCTGGGTGCCGGGGCGTCATGCGCGGCTGTCGGATTTCGTCGTCGATGCGCTGGCCGTCTGTGCCGGCCTCGCCATGGCGGCCGCACTGGATTGGTTCGTCAGCCGCAATCGGACGCAGACCACATAAGAAAAGTCCCCGCGGAGAGGCGCTCCGCAGGGACTGCTTTCCGCGTGCTTTCGATCCGTCAGTCGATAACCCGGATCACCCTTCGCGTGCGCGGCTCAACAATCACGCGCTGGTCGTTGACTACCGCGTAACCGTATTCAACATGGTTGGGGACGACGCGGAACGAGACGCTCGGAGGCAGCGGCTCGCCGACCACGACGCGCTCCTGCACCACCACCGAACGCTCGCCCCTCGGAATCGAGGTGATCACGGCGTTCGGGATTTCCACAGCGGCGCCAACAGCCGCCCCGACGGTACCGCCGACCACGGCACCGGCCGGCCCACCGATCGCACCGCCCGCGCGCACGCCTTCATCGGCGCCCTGCACGGTCGTGGATTGCGCGAATGCCGAACCGGATGCCAGCAGCGAAGCCGCAATCAGCGAAACAGCAACTCGTTTGTTCATCATGTCCTCCAGTGATTGAGAGATGTCTCAACCGCTGGAGGAACATGATGTTCCGGTTCCCTCGATCCGGAACTCTGCAAACGACGCATTAGAATTTCCGCTCTCCTGCGGAACAAAGCCTTGCTGACACGCCGGGGAAAAGCCCCGCGGAGCCGGGCTCCGCGGGGAGTCAGCGGAAACAGAAAGCTTCCCGCTTCCCAGGGAGAACTATGCTTTTGCGATCTCGTGGCTCGCCATCGTTTCAAGTGCCCGCACCAGCGCCGAATGATGGGCCGCGCAGGACGAGAACATCTGCTGCGCCAGCGCCGTGTTTGGCAGGGACAGTCCGAGGCTTCGCGCACCTTCCAGCGCGAGGTTGAGGTCCTTCTGGTGCAGCTCGATGCGGAAGCCGGGCGCAAAATTGCGTTTGATCATGCGCTCGCCATGCACCTCGAGAATGCGCGAGGAAGCAAAGCCGCCCATCAGCGCCTGCCGCACCAGCGCAGGGTCTGCACCAGCGCGCGAAGCAAACAGCAGGGCTTCGCCGACCGCCTGAATGGTGAGCGCGACGATGATCTGGTTGGCGACCTTGGTGGTCTGGCCGTCGCCATTGCCGCCGACCAGGGTGACGTTCTTGCCCATCTTGTCGAATACCGGCTTCATGGCGTTGAAGGCGCGCTCGGGCCCGCCGACCATGATGGTGAGGCTTGCGGCCTTCGCGCCCACCTCGCCGCCGGAAACCGGCGCATCCAGATAATCGGCGCCGAGCGCCTCGATCTTTTTCGCAAATTCCTTGGTGGCGAGCGGCGAGATCGAGCTCATATCGACGACGATCTTGCCCTTCGACAGTCCCGCGGCGACGCCGTCGGCGCCGAACAGCACCGCCTCGACATGCGGCGTGTCCGGCACCATGACGATGATCGCGTCAGCCTCCTGCGCGACATGCTTGCCCGACTTGCAGGCAACGCCGCCGCCCGCGATCAGCTCCTGCGGCAGCGGCGCG
Organism: Bradyrhizobium sp.; assembly: GCA_036406295.1. Classification (GTDB taxonomy): domain Bacteria; phylum Pseudomonadota; class Alphaproteobacteria; order Rhizobiales; family Xanthobacteraceae; genus Bradyrhizobium. Next base: position 36,357 of record DASWVJ010000189.1, on the reverse strand, counting down.
ACGTCATGCAGGAACAGCTTGTGGCCGGCGGCCTGAAGATGGCCCGCCATCGGGCGGCCCATGGTGCCGAGGCCAATGAAACCGATATTGCTCATGTTTTCCCCTAGGTTTCGAAGATCTGCGCCGCATGCCAGCCGAGTCCATCGACTGTCGTGGTGCGCGGCTTGTATTCACATCCCACCCAGCCACGATAGCCGATGGCGTCGAGATGGCGGAACAGGAATGGATAGTTGATCTCGCCGGTGCCGGGCTCGTTGCGGCCGGGATTGTCGGCGAGCTGGATATGGGCGATGCGAGCGAGATGCTTCTGCAGCGTGCGCGCGATGTCGCCCTCCATGATCTGCATGTGGTAGATGTCGTACTGGATGAAGAGATTGTGCGAGCCCACGTCTGCAATGATCTGGGCGGCCTGTTCGGTGCGGTTGAGGAAGAAGCCGGGGATATCGATCGTGTTGATCGGCTCGACCAGGAGCCTGATCCCTTCTTTCGACAGCACCTCCGCCGCATAGCGCAGGTTTCCGACCAGCACCTCGTTGAGCTCGAACATGTCGGCATCGGCGGGGGCGATGCCGACGAGGCAGTTCACCTGCCTGCATTCCAGCGCCTTGGCGTAGTCGATGGCGCGATGCACGCCATCGCGGAATTCCTCCAAGCGGTCGGGCAGGATCGCAATGCCACGCTCGCCCGCTGCCCAATTGCCCGCCGGAAGATTGTGCAGCACCTGCATCAAGCCATACCGATCCAGCTGCTCGCGCAGCTCGGCCTTGTCGAAATCGTAAGGGAACAGATATTCGACGCCGCGAAAACCGGCGGCGCGGGCCGCGGCAAAGCGATCGATGAACGGCATTTCGCCGAACAGCATGGTGAGATTGGCGGCAAATCTGGGCACGGCAAATTTCCTTGCGCTGGGATCGAATGGTGCGCCGGCTTCAGGCCGGCTGTAGCGTCTCGGTGCGACTGACCGGCTCCTCGTCGAGCGGCAGGTCGAGGACCTCCTCGAACTCGACGATGTTGTCGATCTCGGTGCCCATCGCGATGTTGGTGACGCGTTCGAGGATGAACTCGACCACCACGGGCACCTGATATTCCTTCATCCATTGCCGCGCGGTGGCGAACGCCGCCTGCGCCTGCTGCGGATCGGTGACGCGGATCGCCTTGCAGCCCAGTCCCTCCGCGACCGCGACATGGTCGACACCGTAGACGCCGATCTCCGGCGCGTTGATGTTCTCGAAGGAGAGTTGGACGTGGTAGTCCATGTCGAAGCCGCGCTGCGCCTGGCGGATCAGGCCGAGATAGGAATTGTTCACGACGACGTGGATGTAGGGCAGCTTGAACTGCGCGCCGACCGCGAGCTCCTCGATCAGGAACTGGAAATCATAGTCGCCCGACAGCGCGACGATCTCGCGAGCGGGATCGGCGGCGCGCACGCCCAGCGCAGCCGGCAGCGTCCAGCCAAGCGGCCCCGCCTGCCCCGCATTGATCCAGTTGCGCGACTTGTAGACCGCAAGGAACTGCGCGCCGGCGATCTGCGACAGCCCGATCACGCTGACGAAGCAGGTGTCGCGGAAAAATGCCTTGTTCATCTCGGCATAGACGCGCTGCGGCTTGATCGGAACATCGTCAAAGTTGCTCCGCCGCAGCATCGAGCGCTTGCGCTCCAGGCATGCTGCCGGCCACGCCTGCCGTTCCCTGAGCTTGCCGGCCTTGCGCCACTCCTTCGCGACAGCGACGAACAATTCCAGCGCGGCCTTGGCGTCGGAGACGATGCCGAGGTCAGGATTGAACACGCGCCCGATCTGCGTCGGCTCGATGTCGACATGGACGAACTTGCGGCCCCTGGTATAGGTCTCGATCGAGCCGGTGTGGCGATTGGCCCAGCGGTTGCCGATGCCCAGCACGAAATCGGACTGCAGCATGGTGGCGTTACCATAGCGGTGGCTGGTCTGCAGCCCCACCATGCCCGCCATCAGCACGTGATCGTCGGGGATGGCACCCCAGCCCATCAGCGTCGGCACGACAGGCACGTTGACGGTCTCGGCGAAGGCGACCAGCAGGTCAGACGCATCAGCGTTGATGATGCCGCCGCCGGCGACGATCAGCGGCCGCTCGGCGGCATTGAGCATCTCCAGCGCCTTCTCGACCTGTTTGCGCGTCGCGCCCGGCTTGTAGACGGGCAGCGGCGCGTAGGTGGTATCGTCGAACTCGATCTCCGCGAGTTGGACATCGAGCGGCAGATCGATCAACACCGGCCCGGGCCGGCCCGAGCGCATGATGTGAAAGGCCTGGCTGAACACGCGCGGCACAAGGCCGGGCTCGCGCACGGTGACGGCCCACTTCGTCACCGGCTTTGCGATCGACTCGATGTCGATGGCCTGGAAGTCTTCCTTGTAGAGCCGCGCGCGCGGCGCCTGGCCAGTGATGCAGAGGATCGGAATAGAATCGGCGATCGCCGAATAGAGCCCGGTGATCATGTCGGTGCCGGCCGGCCCCGAGGTGCCGATGCACACGCCGATATTGCCGGCCCTGGCGCGGGTGTAACCCTCTGCCATGTGCGAGGCACCTTCGACATGGCGCGCGAGGATGTGGTTGATGCTCCCCCTCGCCTTCAGCGCGGAATAGAGCGGGTTGATCGCAGCCCCCGGAACGCCAAAGGCGACAGAGACGCCTTCCTTCTCCAGAATGCGCACGGCAGCATCGACAGCCCGCATCTTCGCCATTTCACGCCTCGCTTGATCGTGTCCGATGAGGCGATCATCGCGGCGGCAGGATGCGATCTCAACGAAGGCGTTTTTATTTCCCGCGATGTGGCAAGCGGCGGAATTTCCTGCGTCAGGTCAAACGATTAGCCGCTGGAAAAAGTGGAGCGCGATCCAGCTAGTCTTCGCTCGCCTTGAAGCGCCCGAGCCCCTTCAGCACGAACGGCGCCACGAGAGCGATCAGGGCGATGGCAAGCAGCGTTGCCGATATCGGGCTTTGTACCAGCGTCATCGGATCGCCGAGGCTGATCTGAAGCGCGCGGCGCAGCTGGCTCTCGGCGATGGGCCCGAGAATCAGGCCGACGACAACCGGCGCAATCGGGAAATCGAACCTGCGCATCAGGAATCCCAACACGCCAAAGCCCGCCAGCATCGACAGCTCGACGACCGACGGCTTTGCGGCAATGGTGCCCATGGTCGCGAACACGAGAATGCCGGCGTAGAGCCACGGCTGCGGGATCGCGAGCAGCCTCACCCACAAGCCGACCAGCGGCAAATTGAGGACCAGCAGCATGCCGTTGGCGATGAACAGGCTCGCGATCAGGCCCCACACCAGGTCGGGCCGCTCCGCGAACAACAGAGGTCCGGGATTGAGGCCATATTGCTGGAAGCCCGCCAGCATCATCGCGGCCGTCGCCGATGTCGGAAGGCCGAGCGTCAGCAAGGGAACGAGAGTGCCGGCGGCGGAGGCGTTGTTGGCGGCTTCCGGTCCCGCCACGCCTTCGATGGCGCCCTTGCCGAATTCTTCGGGATGCTTTGTGAGGCGCTTCTCGGCGGAATAGGACAGGAAGGTCGGAATCTCGGCGCCGCCGGCCGGAAGCGCGCCGATCGGAAAACCGAACATCGTGCCGCGCAGCCAAGGCTTCCACGAGCGCTTCCAGTCCTCCCTTGTCATCCAGAGCGAGCCGCGCACCGGCTCGAGCTTCTCCTCGGTATGGTGACGGCGCGAGGCGACATAGAGCGCCTCTCCCACCGCGAACAGCCCGACGGCCAGCGTTGTCACCTCGACGCCGTCAAGGAGCTCCGGGATGCCGAAAGCGAGTCTTGCCTGGCCGGTGAGCTTGTCGATGCCGACAAGGCCGAGCGTCAGCCCGATGAACAGGCTGGTCAGGCCGCGGATCGGCGAATCCCCGAAGGTGGCGGACACCGTGACGAACGCCACGCACATCAGGGCGAAGTAATCTTCGGGTCCGAAACGCACCGCGACATCGACCAGCCAGGGCGCGAGGAAAGCGAGACCAATGGTGGCGATGGTGCCCGCCACGAACGAGCCGATGGCCGAAGTCGCCAGTGCAGGGCCGCCCCGGCCGGCCTTGGCCATCTTGTTGCCCTCGAGCGCGGTCGCCATCGATGCGCTCTCGCCGGGCGTGTTGATGAGGATGGCGGTGGTCGATCCGCCGTACATGCCCCCGTAATAGATGCCGGCGAACATGATCAGCGAGCCGCCGGGATCGAGCTTGTAGGTCACCGGCAACAGCAACGCCACCGTCAGCGCAGGTCCAATGCCGGGCAACACCCCGACAGCGGTGCCGAGGAACACGCCGATCAGCGCATAGAGCAGGTTCATCGGCTGCAGCGCGACCGCCATGCCATGCGCCAGCGCTGCGAAAGTGTCCATCACAGCAGTCGCTCCAGCGGGCCGGTAGGAAGGCTCAACGTCAACAGCTTGTCGAAGGCGAGATAGACCAGGGTGCTCAGCACGATGGCAATGCCGAAGTCGGTCAGTATCGCACGCCGTCCGAATGCGGCCGACGTTGCAACGAAAAGCGCTGACGTTGCCAGGATAAAGCCGCCGCCGAAGCCGATGATGGCGATCAGCAGCGCAAGCCCGGCGAGAATCAGCAGCACGGACCCCGGATCGGCGCTTTCGCGCGGCGGCAGGTTGCCACGCAGCGCGTCGATGAAATTGCCGATCGCCAGAAGCGCAAGACCACCGGCGACGACGATCGGCATCGCCTCCGGACCAACCCCGTACATCGCGCCGGATGACAGGCGGCTTGCGTCGAGCACGAGCACTGCGGCAAGCGCCGCGAGCGCAAACGCGATCACGAGGCCGGCACGATCGATGCGCCGCGGTGCCTGAGCGTTCGAAGGAGCGCCGGAGCGGCCATCCGGCGTCATGATTTGACGAGGCCGACCGATTTCAACACGTCGGTGACGCGGATGTTTTCTTTCTTCAGGAAATCGGCGAACGCGTCACCGCCGAGATAGGCATCATCCCAGCCCTTCTGCTTGAGGATGTCCTTCCAGGCGCCGGACTTGACCATCTTCTCCACGGCATCGCTCAGCGTCTTGCGCTGCTCCGCCGTAATGCCCGGAGGCGCAACCACCGAACGCCAGTTGGCGAGCACGAGATCGATCCCCTGCTCCTTGAAGGTCGGAATGTCCACGCCGGGCAGCCGCTTTTCCGACGACACGCCGATCGCGCGCAGCTTGCCGGACTTGATCTGCCCTTCATACTCGCTGAGGCCGGAAATGCCTGCGGTGACCTTTGCACCAAGGATGGCTGCCAGAGACTCGCCGCCTCCGGAGAATGGAACGTAATTGACCTTCTTCGCATCGGCGCCGACCGCGCCCGCGAACAACGCCGCCATCACATGGTCGACGCCGCCGGCGGAGCCACCGGCAAAGGTGACCTTGGCGATATCGGCCTTGACCGCGGCGGCGAGATCCTGCGCGGTCTTGATCGGCGAACTCGCGGGCACGACGATCACCTGGGTCTCCTCGGTGAGGCGCGCGATTGGCGTCACCTGATCGAGCGTCACCGGCGACTTGTTCATGGCCAGCGCACCAACCATGACAAAGCCGTTCACCATCATCTGGTTACCGTCGCCCTTGGCGCCGTTGACGAATTGCGCAATGCCAACGCTGCCGCCGGCTCCCGGAACGTTGGTGACCTGAACGCTGCGCGCGATGCCGGCCGCGACCAGCGCTTGCTGCATCGATCGGGCCGTCTGATCCCAACCGCCGCCGGGTGCTGCCGGCGCCATCAGCTTGAGCTCGAGCTGCTGCGCGAAAACCGGGCTGCCGGCCGCAAGGGTGAACGCGACGGCTGCGCCAAGCAGGCGCCTATGCAACGGAATCATTTGGCTTTTTCTCCCGGCGGTTATGCGGCCGACGCTGACGCGGCCTGCGTCATTTGACCGCATATCAGCCAAAAAATCCGGCGCTGTCCAGTGCGGCCCCCTTCATCAATTCCCGCATCCGACAGCGTGGTGCGCGCGGCAGCTCACGACTTTGTGGCTGGCAAGACACGACCCGCACTATCAGCATCAACGGCGCGCGCCGGGGTGGTCGTCTACGTCAGATGATGGAGTACGACATGGCCACATCCAAGCAATCGCATAGACTGCTCGTTTCCGCGGCCGCAGCGGGTTTGGCAGGCACGGCATTGGCCACACTGCTGGCCGGCGGCATCCCTACCCTCGCTGCGGGCTCGACCGCCGCCGCGGATATATCACTCGCCGATCCCGATGTTCCGCTCTGCGGCTCAACGGCCACCAGCGGTCCGCCACGCATGCTGCTTCGCCTGGCACAGACCGAAGTGCCGCGTGCCGAGATGAGTGCAGCTTCTTCTGCGCCCGCGTTCGCGGACACCGAGCCGCCGCTGTGGAACGGCCTCGGCTCCATCACCTACAAGATCACGACTGCGAACGAGCGTGCGCAGACCTATTTCGATCAGGGCCTGCGCCTGGCTTACGCATTCAATCACGGCGAGGCGCAGCGCGCGTTCCGCAAGGCGCAGAAACTCGATCCCGACTGCGCCATGTGCTTCTGGGGCGAGGCATACGTGCTCGGTCCCAACATCAATCTTCCGATGCAGGAGGATGCCGTTGCGCCTGCCTATGCCGCCGCACAGAAGGCGAAGGCGCTTGCCGACAAGGCGACGCCACGCGAGCAGGCGCTGATCGGCGCGGTCGCGGTGCGCTACGCCGACGATCCCAAGGCTGCGCGGGCGCCGCTCGACAAGGCCTATGCCGACGAAATGGCCAAGGCCGCGGCGAAGTTTGCCGACGACGATGACATCGCCGCGCTCTATGCCGAGGCGGTGATGGATCTCAGCCCCTGGAACTACTGGAAACCGGGCGGACGCGAGGCCAACCCGCAGAGCGCGCCGATCGTGCCGACATTGGAGCGCGTGCTGGCGCGCAATCCCAACCACGCCGGCGCCATCCACTTCTATATCCATGCCGTCGAAGCGTCGGACCGGCCGAAGCGGGCCGAGCCCTATGCCGACCGATTGCGCAATGCGATCCCCAGCGCCGGCCATCTCGTGCACATGCCGAGCCACATCTATTATCGCGTCGGCCGCTATCTCGACGCGCTGCAAGACAACAAGACGGCGGTCACGGTCGATGAAAAGTACCTGACCGATACCAACGCGCCGATGGGCGTGTACCGGATGGGCTATTATCCGCACAACGTGCACTTCGTGATGGCGTCAGCGCAAATGGCCGGCGACGGCCACACCGTGATCGCTGCTGCGGACAAGCTGGGCAAGCTCATTCCCGACGAAGCCGCCAAGGGGATTGCGCTGGTGCAGCCGGTCAAGGCCGCACCGTATTTCGCCCATGCGCAGTTCAGCACGCCCGACACCATCCTGGCTCTGCCGGACCCCGGCGACGCGGTCCCTTATGTCAAGGCCATGTGGCTCTATGCGCGCGGCGTGGCCATGGCGGCGCGCCATGACTTCGCCGGCGCGACCGCGGCAGCCGATGCGATCGAGAAGCTGGAGCGCAATTCGGACTTCAAGTTGCTCGATGAATCTCACATTCCCGCGCGCGAGGTGCTTCGTATCGCCCGCACCATGATCGTGGGACGCGTGGCGCAGGCCAAAGGCGACAAGCGCCTGGCTGTCGAGCAGTTCGAGCAGGCGGCAGCGCTGCAGGACGCCCTGCCCTATACCGAGCCGCCGTATTGGTACTATCCGATCCGGCAGTCGCTTGCCGCTGCGCTGCTGCAGGCCGGCCGCTATGGCGAGGCGAAGCAGCAATTCGAGCTTGCGCTCCGCAGGGCGCCGGCCAACGGCTGGTCATATTACGGACTGGCGCAATTGCATAAGGCACGCGGCGATACTGCGGCGGCACGCAAGGCCGAGGCCGCCCTTGCGAAAACCTGGATCGGCGACCGCAAGCTTCTGCAGGTTTCAAATCTGTGACGCTGCTGCCGGACGGCAGGCCGCTCACGCCTTGCCTGCCGCCGGCAACGCGCCGCCCAGCGCCAGGGTGAGTTCAGTTGCGACGTCGCGCACAAGGCGGCCGAGCAGCGGCAGGCGTTCGTCGGCGACGCGGCTGGTCATGCCGGAAACGGAAATCGCAGCCAGCGGCTCGCTGCAATCGCTGTAGACCACGGCGGCAACGCAGCGCAGGCCCATGCACGCCTCTTCGTCGTCGACGGCATAGCCCTGTCGACGCACCTTCTCAAGCTCGCGGAACAGGTCGCTCGGCCGCACGATGGATTTTTCCGTGAGTCTGGGCATGCCGTTATGGCGGATAATGGCGTTGACGTCTTCGTCTGCGTAGGTCGCGAGCACGGCCTTGCCGACGCCGGAGGCAACCATCGCCACCCTGCCCCCCACTTTCGTCAGCGAGCGCATGATCTCGCGGCTTTCGGCGCGGATCAGCACGATGATGGATTCATCGTCAACCACGGCGAGATTGGCGGTCTCGCGGGTCTGGTCGCGCAGCTTGCGCAGATACGGCATCGCCTGCGCCGTAAAATTGCGGCGACGGGCGAAGGTCGCGCCGACCGAAAAGCTGTGCGCGCCGATATGCCATTTCGATTCGGTGCGGTCGAACTGCACGAAGCGGCGCTTCTCCAGCGTCGCCAGCAGGCGGTGCGCCGTCGAGGTGGAAAGCCCGGTGCGCACCGCAAGGTCGCTCAGGCGGTAGCCCTCATCGTCCTCGGCCAGCGTCTCGAGGATCGAGAGCGCGCGATCGACCGACTGGACGCCGCCGTCCCTGACGTCAGGCTCGTCCGCTTCTCTTGCGCTGCTGGCCTTGCGTCGGATCACGTCTCGCCCCATTGACCGGAATTTTCCGGCATAGCGGCTGGCTCACTACTTGGAAAGCAAATTCCGGAAGCAAAAATGCCGCTCCGGTCGCCCGAAGCGGCATTTCTCGCGTGCGTATCAGAGCAGGCCCGCGCCGCGCGCCCACTTGTACTTGGCGCCCAGCACTTCGACCGGCATTTCGGTCGAATAGGCATAGGCCGGGATACCGTTCTGGTAGAGATATTCGGCGGCTTCCTCGACCTCGACGTCGCCGGCAAGCGAGGCGACCATCGGCTTCACGAAACCCTTGGCCTCCATCTCCTTCTTCACCTCGACCATGTTGCGGGCAAACACCATCGGTGGCGTCACGATGGTATGCCAGTAGCCGAGGATCAGCGCGTGAATGCGATCATCGGTCAGGCCGAGCTTCACCGTGTTGACATAGGTAATCGGTGGCTCGCCGCCGGTGATATCGACGGGATTGCCGGCCGCACCGAACGGCGGGATGAACTTGCGGAACGCAGCATCAAGGTCCGGCGGCATCGTCATCAGCGACAGGCCGTTGTCCACGCAGGAGTCCGACAGCAGCACGCCGGAGCCGCCGGCGCCGGTGATGATCAGCACGTTCTCGCCTTTCGGCGTCGGCAGCACCGGCACGCCGCGGGCAAATTCCAGCAATTGCCGAAGCGAGCGGGCGCGGATCACGCCGGACTGCTTGAACACGTCCTCGTAGATCTTGTCGTTGCCGGCGAGCGCGCCGGTGTGCGAGGACGCTGCTTTCGCACCAGCCGACGTGCGGCCCGCCTTAAGCACGATCACCGGCTTCTTCTTGGCGACGCGCTTGGCGGCTTCCGCAAAGGCGCGGCCGTCCTTCAAGTCCTCGCAGTGCTGCGCGATGAGATTGGTGTTGGGGTCCTGCTCGAAGAAGGCGAGCAAATCGTCCTCGTCGATATCGGACTTGTTGCCGAGACCGACAATGGCCGAGACGCCCATCTTGGCCGAGCGCGAGAAGCCGATGATCGCCATGCCGATGCCGCCGGACTGCGACGACAGCGCCGCATGGCCCTTGACGTCATAGGCCGTACAGAACGTCGCGCAGAGATTGGCCGGGGTGTAGTAGAAGCCGTAGATGTTCGGCCCCATCAGGCGAATGTCGTATTTCTTGCCGACCTCGACGATCTCGGCCTGCAGCTCGGGCGCGCCAGCCTCGGCAAAGCCCGACGGAATCAGCACCGCGCCCGGGATTTTCTTCTCGCCGCATTCGGCGAGCGCGCCGGCCACGAACTTCGCGGGGATCGCGAACACCGCAACGTCGATCACGCCAGGCACGTCCTTGACGCTCTTGTAGGCTTTGTAGCCCAGGATTTCGTCGGCCTTCGGGTGGATCGGCAGGATCTCGCCCTTGTAGCCGCCGTTGATGAGGTTCTTCATCACGGAGTTGCCGATCTTGCCGTCCTCCGCGGAAGCGCCGACCACGGCAACCGCCTTCGGCTGCATGATGCGATTCATCGCCTTGACGATTTCCTCGGTCGGGCGCGGCTTCGGCCGCGGCTTGTAATTGAAATCGACGACGATGCGCACGTCCGCGGCAATCGCATCCTTCTTGGTGGCGAACACGGGGTTGAGGTCGAGCTCAACGATTTCCGGGAAGTCGCTGACGAGCTGCGAGACCTTCACGATCACGTCGGCCAGCGCATCGCGGCTGACAGGATCGCCGCCGCGCACGCCCTTGAGCATGTCATGGGCCTGGATACCGTCGAGCATCGACAGGGCATCTTCCTTGGTCGCGGGAGCGAGGCGGAAGGTGATGTCCTTCAACACTTCGACCAGCACGCCGCCGAGGCCAAAGGCGACCAGCTTGCCGAACGAGCCGTCGGTGATGGAGCCGACAATGACTTCGGTGCCGCCGGCCAGCATCTGCTGCACCTGGACGCCCTCGATCTTGGCGTCGGCCTTGTACTTCTTCGCATTCGCCAGGATGGTATCGTAGGTCTTCTGGGCGTCTTCGGCGGTTTTCACGCCGACCACCACGCCGCCGGCTTCCGTCTTGTGGAGAATGTCCGGCGAGACGATCTTCATCACCACCGGGAAGCCCATGCCGCTGGCGAGCTTGCCGGCTTCCGCAGCCGACTTCGCCACGCCTTCCTTCGGAACCGGGATGCCATAGGCGTCGCAGACCAGTTTGCCCTCCGGCGCGGTCAGGCTGGTGCGCTTCTCGGCTTTGACGGCATCAAGCACTTTGCGCACGGCATCTTTATTCGACATCTGCGATTCCTCCTGGAGCACTCTCGCGGTGGCTTCCTTGGTATTTGACATCTGGGCTTCCTCCTGGCACGGCAATTTATGGCATTTGGTATACCAGAGATCAGCTTGTCAAGCCAGCATAGCGTGCCAAATCGCGGAAAACAGAGGCAACTTGACACACTGGTATTTGGTATGCCAAAAACCTCCGTACGTTTCTTCTGGTAAAAGAAGTCTCCCTCAAGAGGAGGAGACGAGTCGTGCCCGAGAACAAAGCAACCAAGGCGCCGCCAACCATGGCTGAAGCAGACATAGCGATCGTTCGGATTGCGCCAGAGACGAGTTTCAAGAACAAGGCCTACGAGGCGTTGAAGGAAGCCATTCTCAAGATGGACATCTATTCCTCGCCCGAACCGGTCATGTTGGACGAGCGCGCGCTCTCGGAGCGCCTCGGCGTCAGCCGCACGCCGATTCGCGAAGCGATCGCGATGCTCGAGCAGGACGGCTTTGTGAAGACGGTGCCGCGCCGCGGCATCATCGTGGTCCGCCGCACCAAGAACGAGATCGTCGACATGATCCGCGCCTGGGCGGCGCTCGAGAGCATGGCCGCGCGCCTGATCACGACCACCGCCCGCAAAAAGGACATCACGGCGCTGCGCGACTTCTTCAAGGACTTCAGCAGGGATCGCCGGCCGGAAGATCACGTCGAGGAATATTCCAGGGCCAACATCGCCTTCCATCAGGCGCTGATCTCGCTGTCGGAGAATCAGGTTCTGGTCGACATGACCAACGATATCCTGCTGCACGTGCGCGGCTACCGGCAGCTCACGATCGGACGCAAGGATCGCACCGCGACCTCCCTGCCCGAGCATCTCGGAATCATCGAGGCGCTGGAGGCACGCGACACCGAGCTCGCCGAAAAGCGCGCGCGCGACCACACGCTGGGTCTTGCGGCCTATGTCGAGGCGCACGGCCAGGAATTGTTCACCTAAGAGACGAGAAATTCGTCCGAACCAACGATCAGGGAGATCACGCCCATGCTGAATACCGCAGTCAAGTCCGAGGCACCGGGCACCGAGCAAGAGCTGACCGATGGCTTCCATCTCGTCATCGACGCGCTCAAGCTCAACGGCATCAAGACCATTTATAATGTGCCGGGTATCCCGATCACGGATTTGGGCCGCATGGCGCAGGCCGCCGGTATTCGCATGATCTCCTTCCGTCACGAACAGAGCGCCGGCTACGCGGCGGGCATCGCCGGCTTCCTCAGCAAGAAGCCCGGCGTGTGTCTCACGGTCTCGGCGCCCGGTTTTCTCAACGGCCTCACCGCACTCGCCCATGCCACCACCAACTGCTATCCGATGATCCTGATCTCGGGCTCCTCCGAGCGCGAAATCGTCGACCTCCAGCAGGGCGACTATGAGGAGATGGACCAGCTCGCGGTCGCAAAGCCGCTGTGCAAGGCCGCCTATCGCGTGCTGCACGCCCAGGACATTGGCATCGGACTGGCGCGCGCCATCCGCGCCGCCGTGTCGGGCCGTCCGGGCGGCGTCTATCTCGACCTGCCGGCAAAGCTGTTTGGACAGGTGATGAATGCGGACGCAGGCCAGAGGTCGCTGGTGAAGGTGATCGACGCGGCGCCGGCGCAGATTCCCGCCCCGGCCTCGATCAAGCGCGCGCTCGACGTGTTCAAGAGCGCCAAGCGCCCGCTCATCATCCTCGGCAAGGGCGCAGCCTATGCGCAGGCCGATGAGGATATCCGCAACTTCGTCGAGAAGAGCGGCGCACCCTTCCTGCCGATGAGCATGGCCAAGGGCCTGTTACCCGACACCCATCCGCAATGCGCGGGTGCGGCCCGTTCCACGGTGCTGAAGGAATCCGACGTGGTGATGCTGATCGGCGCGCGCCTCAACTGGCTGCTGTCGCACGGCAAGGGCAAGACCTGGGGCGAAGCGCCGAAGAAATTCATCCAGGTCGACATCGAGCCGAAGGAAATGGACTCCAATGTCGAGATCGTCGCCCCCGTCGTCGGCGATATCGGCTCCTGCGTTTCCGCGCTGGTTCAGGCCATGGGAAGCGGCTGGGCAGCCCCGCCCGCCGACTGGACCAAGGCGGTGCAATCCAAGCGCGAAGAGAACGTCGCCAAGATGGCGCCGAAGCTGATGAACAACAAGTCGCCGATGGATTATCACGGCGCACTCGGCGTGCTGAAGAACGTCATCAAGGAGCGTCCCGACGCCATCCTTATCAACGAAGGCGCCAACACGCTTGACCTCGCCCGCGGCGTGATCGACATGTACAAGCCGCGCAAGCGTCTCGACGTCGGCACCTGGGGCGTGATGGGCATCGGCATGGGGCAGGCAATTGGCGCCGCGCTGGAGACCGGCCATCCCGTGCTCGCGGTCGAGGGCGACAGCGCGTTCGGCTTCTCCGGCATGGAGGTCGAGACGATCTGCCGCTACAATTTGCCGGTCTGCATCGTTGTCTTCAACAACGACGGCATCTATCGCGGCACCGATGTGAATACGGCGAACTCCGACCCCGCGACCTGCAACTTCGTCAAGGGCGCGCGCTACGACAAGATGATCGAAGCGTTCGGCGGCGTCGGCGTGAACGCCACCTCCCCCGACGAGTTGAAGCGCGCCGTCAACGAAGCGATGGATTCCGGCAAGCCGACGCTGATCAACGCGGTGATCGACCCGGCGGCGGGCTCGGAGAGCGGCCGCATCGGCAACCTCAATCCGCAAAGCGTCCTGAAGAAGAAGTAAGTCCCCTTCAACCCCCGATATTCCCTGCGGTTGCAGGGGCAGACAGAGTTACGGAGCAAACATTATGACCAAGGCGCTTACGGGCGTTCGTATCCTCGATTTCACCCACGTCCAGTCGGGCCCGACCTGCACGCAGTTGCTCGCCTGGTTCGGCGCCGACGTGATCAAGGTCGAGCGCCCCGGCGTCGGCGACATCACGCGCGGCCAGCTGCAGGACATCCCCAACGTGGACAGCCTGTATTTCACCATGCTGAACCACAACAAGCGCTCGATCACGCTCGACACCAAGAACCCGAAGGGCAAGGAAGTTCTCACCGCGCTGATCAAGAGCTGCGACGTGCTGGTAGAGAACTTCGGGCCCGGCGTGCTCGACCGCATGGGTTTCCCCTGGGAGAAGATCCACAGCATCAACCCGAAGATGATCGTGGCCTCGATCAAGGGCTTTGGCCCCGGCCCGTACGAGGACTGCAAGGTCTATGAGAACGTCGCCCAGTGCACTGGCGGCGCCGCCTCGACGACCGGCTTCCGTGACGGATTGCCGCTGGTGACCGGCGCGCAGATCGGCGACAGCGGCACCGGCCTGCATCTGGCGCTCGGCATCGTCACCGCGCTGTTCCAGCGCACCAAGACCGGGCAGGGTCAGCGCGTCACGGCTGCGATGCAGGACGGCGTGCTCAACCTCTGCCGCGTCAAGCTGCGCGACCAGCAGCGCCTCACCCATGGGCCCCTCAAGGAGTACAGCCAGTTCGGCGAAGGCGTGCCGTTCGGCGATGCCGTGCCGCGCGCCGGCAACGATTCCGGCGGCGGCCAGCCCGGCCGCATCCTCAAGTGCAAGGGCTGGGAGACCGATCCGAACGCCTACATCTATTTCATCACCCAGGCGCCGGTGTGGGAGAAGATCTGCGACGTCATCGGCGAACCCGGCTGGAAGACCCATCCGGATTACGCCAAGCCGGCTGCTCGGCTGCCGCGTCTGAACGAGATCTTTGGCCGCATCGAGCAGTGGACGATGACCAAGTCCAAGTTCGAGGCAATGGAGATCCTCAACAAGGACGACATCCCCTGCGGCCCGATCCTGTCGATGAAGGAAATCGCGGAAGACCAGTCGCTGCGCGCCACCGGCACCGTGGTCGAGATCGACCACCCCACCCGCGGCAAGTACGTCTCGGTCGGCAACCCGATCAAGCTGTCGGACTCACCGAGCGAAGTCACCCGTTCGCCGCTGCTCGGCGAGCACACCGACGAGATCCTGCGCCAGGTGCTCGGCTTCAGCGATCACCAGGTCGCCGAGATCCACGACTCCGGTGCCCTCGACCCGCCCCGCAAGCAGGCCGCCGAGTAAACCCGATTCCTTGGCAAAAACCCCGGTAAAGGCCGCCTCTCTGGCGGCCTTTCTCGTTCTCGGGCTGCGCTGGATTGATAACAGGGCTAAATAGGGCAATATCACTGCCCTAGATATTGCGTTGCAAGCGTTCGATTGCTGCTATGCAAACAAGTCTGTTGTTTCTGGCATCTGGTATACATAAATAAATCCCAGACAACGAGGCGGCCATCGGCCGTACTCCAGGAAAGGGAACCAACATGGCCAAGACAGCTGCTATCGGGTTCGCGCCCAACACCCCCTTCTTCGCCCGCCTGATGGCCGCGATCGATCGCGCATTGATGGCTTGGGCCCGTATTTCGCTGCGCAACGGCGACCTTCCCCGCTTCGGCCTCTAAGGCTTACAGCGAAAGACTTCGGCGCCTGGCGGCGAGGTCCTCTCAGTTTCCTCCCAAGACTTACGGCCCCGGACCTTCCGGGGCCTTTTTTTGTCCGCGCTGGCGCCGGCCAAGCCCCTGCGACAAATTGGCCATAGCGACAGAATGGCGCGACCCGACGCATTGCCTGCTGGCATTTAGAATACCAAACTCGCCTCCGATAGCTCCCGAACAGACGGGGCTAACAGCGGGGATGGAAGGTGCAATTCACCAGCACCGTTTGCGCTTCGATGGATCGCCCGACCCTTGGGCGAGTTAATGCGTTGCGCGGGTTCCCGGATTATCCCAAAGACTTGGATGCCGCGCTCGCTGCGCCTCCTTACAATTCGCTCCCGCAGACTCTAGCCTGCGGTGGCGATGGCTATCTGAGCGAGACCAGACAAGACAACTAGCGCGTGAGTAGCTTGGTGGATGGTGAAGCCGGCAAAGACTGGCATGAAAAATATCTGACGGGAGAGAAGCTAATGAGTCGTTCAGTCCTGAAGATCGCGTTCACGGCAGCGGCCGTTTTGGGCGCAAGCAGCGTGGCAGCTCCGGCAGCCTGGGAGCCGGTTCGTCCGGTCGAGTTCATCGTGCCCGCGGGCACCGGCGGCGGCGCCGACCAGATGGCGCGCACCATCCAGGGCATCGTCACCAAGCACAACCTGATGAAGCAGCCGCTGGTGGTGATCAACAAGTCCGGCGGCGCCGGCGGCGAAGGTTTTCTCGACGTGAAGGCCTCCGCCAACAATCCGCACAAGATCATCATCACGCTGTCGAACCTGTTCACCACGCCGCTCGCGACCGGCATCCCCTTCAACTGGAAGGAACTCACGCCGGTTGCAATGCTCGCGCTCGACGAATTCGTGCTGTGGGTCAACGCCGAGAAGCCCTACAAGAACGTCAAGGACTATGTCGATGCGCTGAAGCAGGCTTCGCCGGGTACCATGAAGATGGGCGGCACCGGATCGAAGCAGGAAGACCAGATCATCACGGTCGGCATCGAAAAGGCGACCGGCGCCAAGTTCACCTACATTCCCTACAAGGGCGGCGGCGAAGTCGCTGTTCAGCTGGTCGGCAACCACGTCGATTCCACGGTCAACAATCCGATCGAGGCGGTCGCGCAGTGGCGCGGCGGAAAGGTTCGTCCGCTCTGCGTGTTCGACGCCAAGCCGATGGGCTATGACGAGACGATCGCCGACGGCAAGGCATGGAAAGACATTCCGACCTGCAAATCGCAGGGCCTCGACATGGAATATCTGATGCTGCGCGGCATCTTCATGGCGCCCAAGGCCACCAAGGATCAGGTTGCCTACTATGTCGACCTCTTCAACAAGGTGCGCGCCACGCCTGACTGGCAGGAGTTCATGAAGAACGGTGCCTTCAACACCACCTTCATGACCGGGGACGACTACGCAAAATGGGTCGCCGCTGAAGAAAAGCGGCATCAGGATCTGATGAAAGAGGCCGGCTTCCTGGCGCCCTCCAACTGACCGCATCAGTAGCGTACGATGAATCACCAACGATGGGCGATCACGGCATTCCGTGATCGCAAAGGGGGAGTGCATGACTACGAATGGGCCGGGCGCCGGCCCGACGCATAAGACGGTTGAAGCCGGCGTTACGCTGGCGATCGCGCTGTTCGGCGTGATCGTCATCATCGGAAGCCTGAAAGCCGGCATCAATTGGGGTGCGGAAGGCCCGCGCGCCGGGTTCTTTCCCTTCTATGTCGGCCTTGCCATCGTCATTTCCAGCGCCATCAATCTCTGGAACGGGCTGCGCGATGGGGACCAGGGCCTGTTCGCCGAATGGGGCCAGTTGCGGCAGGTGCTGAGCGTCGTGGTGCCGAGCGCGATCTATGTCGGCGCGATGCCGTTCACCGGGCTCTACCTCGCATCGATGATCTTCATTGCCTGGTTCATGCGCTGGCTCGGCAAATACAACTGGCTGACCGTTGCGGTGATCGCGATCGGGATGCCCGTCATCACCTATCTCATTTTCGAGCGCTGGTTTCTCGTGCCGCTGCCCAAGGGGCCGGTCGAGGAATGGCTCGGTCTCTGAAAACAATTTCGCGTCGCTAGCCGGGGCCTGCAGGAACGAAAATGGAAGAACTCGCCAATCTCTTTCACGGCTTTGCGGTAGCGCTGCAGCCTTTCAACATCATGGTGATGCTGCTGGGCATCGTGCTCGGCGTCGTCATCGGCGTGCTGCCGGGTCTCGGCGGCGCCAACGGCGTTGCGATCCTTTTGCCGCTCACCTTCAGCATGTCGCCGACCTCAGCGATCATCATGCTGTCCTGCATCTATTGGGGTGCGCTGTTCGGCGGCGCCATCACATCCATTCTGTTCAACATACCCGGCGAACCATGGTCGGTGGCGACCACCTTCGACGGCTATCCGATGGCGCAGCAGGGCAAGGCCGGCGAGGCACTTACCGCCGCCTTCACCTCCTCCTTCGTCGGCGCGTTTTTCGCGGTGGTCATGATCACCCTGGTCGCGCCGCTGGTCGCAAGCTTTGCGCTGCAGTTCGGGCCGGCGGAGAAATTCGCCGTTTATTTCCTCGCCTTCTGCAGCTTCGTCGGCCTCAGCAAGGAGCCGCCGTTCAAGACCATTGCCGCGATGATGATCGGCTTTGCGCTTGCCGCCGTCGGCCTTGACTCCATCACCGGGCAGTTGCGCCTCACCTTCGGCATCACCGAGTTGCTCAACGGCTTCGATTTCCTCATCGCCGTGATCGGCCTGTTCGGCATCGGCGAGATCCTGCTGACGATGGAGGAAGGCCTTGCTTTCCGTGGCGGCGACGGGAAGATCGACCTGCGCGTCGTGCTGAAGACCTGGAAGGAATTGCCATCCTACTGGATGACGTCGCTGCGCTCCTGCCTGATCGGCTGCTGGATGGGCATCACGCCGGCCGGCGCCACGCCGGCGTCTTTCATGAGCTATGGCATCGCCAAGCGCGTCGCCCGGCGCGGCAGCAATTTCGGCAAGGGCGAGATCGAGGGCGTGGTGGCGCCGGAGACGGCTGCGCATGCAGCCGGCACCTCAGCGCTGCTGCCG
Source organism: Bradyrhizobium sp. (assembly GCA_036406295.1). Lineage (GTDB taxonomy): Bacteria > Pseudomonadota > Alphaproteobacteria > Rhizobiales > Xanthobacteraceae > Bradyrhizobium. The sequence continues at coordinate 17,807 of DASWVJ010000189.1, read as the reverse complement.
ATGCTTTCGCTCGGCGTGCCCGGCTCGCCGACCGCGGCGGTCCTGCTTGGCGGCCTCCTGATCTGGGGCCTGCAGCCCGGGCCGATGCTGTTCGTCGAGCAGAAGGAATTCGTCTGGGGTCTGATCGCCTCGATGTATCTCGGCAATCTCGCAGGCCTGCTCGTCGTGCTCACCTGCGTGCCGATCTTTGCGGCGATCCTGCGCGTCCCCTTCAGCATCATCGCACCGCTCATCCTCGTGCTCTGCGCAATCGGTGCCTATTCCGTTCACAGCTCGACGTTCGACGTGATGCTGATGATGGTGTTCGGCGTGCTCGGCTACTTCCTGAAGAAGTGCAACTATCCGCTGGCGCCGCTGGTGCTCGCCATCGTGCTCGGTGACAAGGCCGAGGAGGCGTTCCGGCAATCCCTGCTGGGATCCCAGGGCTCGCTTGGAGTGTTCTTCTCCAACGGGCTGGTGAGCTCCATCATGATCCTTGGCTTGATCGCCCTGTTCTGGACGGTAATTCAGGAAGGCTACACGCGCATTCGCACGGCCGTGACCTGATCCTCATATCCAGCTTCAGTCTTCGAGGGGCAGTGCCGCAGCCGTGGCCCTGCCCCTAAGCTTTTGTTTCAGAAAAGATTTTCAAACAGCCGCGGGATATTTTGCGGGAGTCTTCAAAATTTCTCTTGTCTACTGGCATATCATATACCAATGTGCGCGACCAGCTGTCGCATCGCTAGATAGAACAGCGGACAATTTGGAGGAAAAATGACGGACACGGTTCAGGTAGCGGCGCCCGCATCTTCGGCCCGCGTCAGCGATGCGTATCGCTGGACTCAGCTGACCATCGGCGTCGCTGCGATGGTGATGATCGCGAACTACCAATACGGCTGGACGTTCTTCGTCCCCGACATCCAGAAAGCCTTCGGATGGGATCGCGCCTCGATCCAGTGGGCATTCACCCTCTTCGTTCTCTTTGAAACGTGGCTCGTGCCGATCGAGGGCTGGTTCGTCGACAAGTATGGCCCGCGCATCGTCGTGCTGGTCGGCGGTATCCTCTGCGCCGCCGGCTGGGCAATCAACGCCTACGCCACCAACCTCGGCGGCTTCTATCTCGGCATGATCATCGCCGGCATCGGCGCCGGCGCCGTCTATGGCACCTGCGTCGGCAACGCGCTGAAGTGGTTTCCCGACAAGCGTGGTCTCGCCGCCGGCATCACCGCGGCCGGTTTCGGCGCGGGCTCGGCGCTCACAGTCGCGCCGATCCAGGCGATGATCAAGGATTCCGGTTTCCAGACCACCTTCCTCTATTTCGGTCTCGGCCAGGGCATCGCCATCATCATCCTCGCCTTCTTCCTGTTCGCGCCGAAGACTGGCCAGGTGCCGGCCGCTGTCCAGAGCGGCCCCGTAATCCAGAGCCGCCGCAATTTCGCGCCGACCGAGGTGATCCGTCAGCCGATCTTCTGGCTGATGTACTTCATGTTCGTGATCGTCGGCGCCGGCGGGCTGATGGTCACCGCCAACCTCAAGCCGATCGGCGTGGACTGGAAGGTCGATGCCGTGCCGGTGACCCTGGTCGGCATGACTCTGACCGCGGTGACGTTCGCGGCCACCATCGACCGCGTCCTCAACGGCCTCACCCGTCCGTTCTTCGGCTGGATCTCCGACATGATCGGGCGCGAGAACACGATGTTCATCGCCTTCGGCATGGAAGGCATCGGCATCTGGGGTCTCTACGTGCTCGGTCACGATCCGGTGTGGTTCGTTCTGCTTTCCGGCTTCGTGTTCTTCGCCTGGGGTGAGATCTACTCGCTCTTCCCCTCGACCTGCACGGACACGTTCGGGGCGAAGTTCGCCACTACCAATGCCGGCCTGCTGTACACGGCAAAAGGCACGGCGGCGCTGCTCGTGCCAATCGGAAACTACATGCAGCAAACCTCGGGAAGCTGGGACAAGGTGTTCTGGCTCGCCGCCGGCGCCAACATCCTGGCTTCGCTGCTGGCGATCGCGGTGCTGAAACCCTGGCGCAAGGCCGTCATCGCGGCGCAGTCCCGCGAAAGCTGACGTCACGCACAAGTCTGCCCTCGACGCGTCCACCCGCCGGGTGGGCGCGTTTTCTTTTGATCTTTTGGCATACCTGATGCCGACAGAACGGCAATCAGTCCTACAGCGCAATCGGCAGGCCGGCTTCTGCCAACGGAAAAACAGTCAGTATTCCTGACACTTAAATATCTAGTTCCATCCAAATTCCATGCAGCAACGTCTTGACAATTGGCATTATGTATACCAGCATGACCGTATAATTCGAACCATGGAGGTTGCAATGCAAGTCGGAGATATCCTGCGCAAGAAGGCGGCCCGTGTTGCAACGGTCCGGATGAATGAAACCGTCGCTATCGCAGCCCAGCTGATGCGCTCAGGCAATATCAGCGCGCTCGTGGTGAAGGACGTCGTGCGCACCGAAGGCAACACGGCCGTCGGCATGTTCACCGAGCGCGACGTGGTCCGCGCCATCGCCGAGCACGGCGCGGCCGGCGCCAACATGAAGGTGTCGCAACTGATCTCGGTGCAACAGCTCGTCTCCTGCTCCTCCACCGACCCGCTGGAACATGCGCGTCACCTCATGAACAAGCATCACATCCGCCACCTGCCGGTGATCGAGAACTACAGCCTGATCGGCGTCATCAGCATCAGCGACATTTCGGCGGCGTTCGACGAGGCAGTATCCACCGGGGTTACGGCGCAGACGCAGCGCGTGGCCTGACCGGCGACCCAAACCCCAGCACCAACGCGCGCTGGCCCGAAGGCCCTCGCTCGGCGTCGGCGCGTCTGACGTGCTGGAAATCCCAGTCACCCATATTCGAAGGGTCACATGAAGATCTGCATTTATGGCGCCGGCGCGATCGGCGGCTATCTCGGTGTGCAGCTTGCGAGGGCAAGCGTCGATGTCAGCCTGGTGGCGCGCGGCGCGCATCTGGCGGCGATGAAGGCCAACGGCCTGAAACTACTGATCGGCGACGAGCAGCGCGTCGTGCATCCGCGCTGTACCGACAATCCGGCCGAGCTCGGCGTGCAGGATTTCGTCATCATCTGCCTGAAGGCACACTCCATCACCAGCGTGCTGGACCAGATGCAGCCCCTGCTCGGCCCTGACACGCGCGTCGTCACTGCGGTGAACGGCATCCCCTATTGGTACTTCCACAAGCACGGCGGCGCCCTCGAAGGCTCGACGCTGGAGAGCATCGACCCCGGAGGCCGGCAATGGCGCGAGCTCGGCCCCGAGCGCGCCATCGGCTGCATCGTCTATCCTGCGACTGAAATCGAGGCGCCCGGCGTGATCCGTCACGTCTATGGCGACCGCTTCCCGATCGGCGAGCCGTCCGGCGAAACCACTGAAGACGTGCAAAGGCTCGCCGAGGTCTTCACCAGGGCCGGCATGCAGGCGCCGGTGCTCGACCGCATCCGCGATGAGATCTGGCTCAAGCTCTGGGGCAACGTCTGCTTCAACCCCATCAGCGCCTTGAGCCATGCGACGCTGGACGTGATCTGCAGCGATCCCGGCACGCGTGCGCTGTCAAAAGCCATCATGCTGGAGGCGCAGGCGATCGCCGAAAGCTTTGGCGTCAAGTTCCGCGTCGATGTCGAACGCCGCATCGAGGGTGCGCGCAAGGTCGGCGCGCACAAGACATCGATGCTGCAGGACCTCGAGCGCGGCCGCCCGATGGAGATCGATCCGCTGGTCACCGTGGTCCAGGAAATGGGCCGCCTGACAAGAATCCCGACACCGGCGCTCGATGCCGTGCTGGCGCTGGTGGCGCAGCGCGCCAACATTGCCGGGCTGTATGCGGCAAGCGTCCGTCCCGCCGAACCCAGGGCGGCAGCGTTCGCATGACCGCGTGGCTTCGTTTTCGTCATAACGGCGAGACCCGTTTCGGCACACTGACGGGCGAGCGCATCGCTGTCCATGACGGTGACATGTTCGGCGTGTCCCGCCCGAGCGGCCAGTCGCTTGCGCTCGACGACGTCGAGCTGCTGGCGCCGACCGAGCCGAGCAAGATCGTCGCGCTGTGGAATAATTTTCACGCGCTGGCGGCCAAGCTCAATCAGCCCGAGCCGCCGGAGCCGCTTTACCTGCTGAAGGCCACGACGTCGGTTGCGGCCTCCGGCGCCGTGATCCGCCGCCCCGCCGCCTATTCCGGCAAGACCACCTATGAAGGCGAGCTCGGCATCGTCATCGGCAAGACCGCCACCGCGATCTCCCCTGAACGGGCAGATGACTTCATCTTCGGCTACACCTGCGTCAACGACATCACCGCCAACGACATCCTCGGCCGCGACCCGACCTTCGCGCAATGGGCGCGCTCCAAGGGCATCGACGGCTACGGCCCGTTCGGTCCCGTCATCGTCGCAGGTATCGATCCCGCCAAGCTCGTGGTGCGCACGATCCTCAACGGCGTCGAGCGGCAAAACTACCCGATCTCCGACATGATCTTCAGTGCGCAGAAGCTCGTCAGCGAGATCTCGCGCGACATGACGCTGCTGCCCGGCGACCTCATCGCATGCGGGACGTCAATCGGCGTCGGCGTCATGAAGGAGCCCGTCAACAGCGTGACAGTTGCCATCGACGGGATCGGAGAGCTGACCAACGAGTTTCGCCAGTAAGCCTGCCACTGGCGCCAAAGCGGGCCGGATTTTGACCCCTCACCTGTCTTTTCCGCATGGACCCACTGCCTGTGCAGGATAGACTTTTGCCGGCCCGGACGGCATCCTGCCTGCCATCACGCGTGCGCGATGGTCCGCGCGGCGGAAAAAGCACTCCAGAGGGCAGGCGATGTTCAAGACGCGCTTTACCGAAATGTTCGGTGTCGAACACCCGATCGTGCAGGGCGGCATGCAATGGGTCGGACGCGCCGAGCTGGTCGCCGCCGTCGCCAATGCCGGCGCGCTGGGCATGATCACGGCACTGACCCAGCCGACGCCGGAGGACCTCACCAAGGAAATCGCGCGCTGCCGCGACATGACCGACAAGCCGTTCGGCGTGAACCTGACCATTTTGCCCGCGATCAAGCCGCCGCCCTATGCCGAATACCGTCAGGCCATCATCGAGGCCGGCATCAAAATCGTCGAGACCGCCGGCAACAAGCCGCAGGAGCATGTCGACGAGTTAAAGAAGCACGGCGTCAAGATTCTGCACAAATGCACCAGCGTCCGCCACGCGCTGTCCGCCGAACGCATGGGCGTGGACGCCATCTCGATCGACGGCTTTGAATGCGCCGGCCATCCCGGCGAGGACGACACGCCCGGCCTGATCCTCATTCCCGCCGCCGCCGACAAGGTGAAGATCCCGATGATCGCCTCGGGTGGCTTCGGCGACGCCCGCGGCCTCGTCGCCGCACTCGCGCTCGGCGCCGAGGGCATCAACATGGGCACGCGCTTCATGTGCACCAAGGAGAGCCCGATCCACCAACTGGTCAAGGAACGCATCGTCGCCAATGACGAGCGCGAGACCGAGCTGATCTTTCGCACCATGCGCAACACCTCGCGCGTGGCCAGGAACGCGGTCTCGACCAAGGTGGTGGCGATGGAGAAGGAAGGCGCCAAATTCGAGGACATCCGCGAACTCGTTGCCGGCGCCCGCGGCAAGATGGTCTATGCCACCGGCGATGCCGACCACGGCATCTGGTCGGCCGGCCAGGTGCAGGGCCTGATCCACGATATCCCGAGCTGCGCCGAACTCGTCTCCCGCATCATGCGCGAGGCCGAGGCGATCGTGCGCAGCCGGCTCGAAGGCATGCTCTCCGGCGCGCAGCGTCAGGCCGCTGAGTAAACCGGCGCTCGCGCCACGACCAACCAGAAGAGACGTTTGATGAAAGCCTATGTCTACGGGGCCGGCGGCCCTGCCATCACCGACGTTCCAAAGCCCTCGCCCAAGGGCACGCAGGTGCTCGTGAAAGTTCACGCCTGCGGGCTCAACCGCGCTGACCTGGGCATGACCAAGGGCCATGTGCACGGTTCCGCCGGCGGCGTCGGCACCGTGCTCGGCATGGAATGGGCCGGCGAAGTCGCCGAGCTCGGGCCCGACGCGAAAGGCGTGAAGGTCGGCGACCGCATCATGGGCTCCGGTGCCGCCGCGTTTGCGGAATACACCCTCGCCGATCACGGCCGCCTGTTCCGCGCGCCCTCCAACATGAATTTTGACGAGGCGGCCACCCTGCCCGTCGCGCTTGCCACCATGCACAACGCCGTCGTCACCAACGGCGCGCTGCAGCCGGGCCAGAGTGTGCTGATACAGGGCGCGAGTTCCGGCGTAGGCCTGATGGCGATGCAGATCGCCAAGCTGAAGGGCGCGAAACTCGTGGCCGGCTCCTCCACCGACGCCACGCGCCGCAGCCGCCTGAAGGAGTTCGGCGCCGATCTCGCCATCGACTCCTCCGATCCCGGCTGGGTCGACGAAGTCCTGAAGGCCACCAATGGCGAAGGCGTCGACCTCATCGTCGATCAGGTTTCCGGCAGCGTCGCCAACCAGAATCTCAAGGCCACGAAGGTCAAGGGCCGTATCGTCAATGTCGGCCGCCTCGGCGGCACCCACGGCGATTTCAATTTCGATCTGCATGCAGCGCGCCGCATCAACTATATCGGCGTCACCTTCCGCACCCGTACCATCGAGGAGATTCGCGAGATCTTCGACGAGGTGCGGAAGGACATCTGGGGCGCGGTGGAAAGCCGCAAGCTGCAGCTACCGATCGACAAGGTCTTCAAATTCGCCGACATCGGCAAGGCGTTCGAGCACATGGAAGCCAACAAGCACCTCGGCAAGATCGTGGTGACGCTGTAGCTCGCTCTCGTGTTCCGGACGCGTTGCGGTATCGCGTAGGGCAGGTAGGAATTTCGTCGGAGGCCCCTTTGCGCCACGCCACCTTGACGATCTCGCCCGGCAAGGTAGGCGCGCGGGGCGTGTCATCGGGTGTACATCCGCGCGACCCGTTGGCTTTGCCTCCAACGCTCATTAAATTCGGAACAATTCGCAACAATTCGGTCCTGTGCGCGAGTTGCGCCTACATCTGGTGGATGGCGGCTTGATGTTAATCCATGGGCTGCTAAACCGCCGGCCATGACAGCCCTCACCCACGATACCGGCCAGAAGACATCCGTCGCGGCGATTTCCGTCTTCGCCAGCGGTATCATGGCGGTGGCAAAGCTCGTGGTCGGTATCGCCATCGGCTCGCTGGCGCTGATCTCCGAGGCGCTGCACTCCTCGATCGACCTGATCGCGACCATCATCACCTGGGCGGTGGTGCGGGTGTCCGACCAGCCGGCCGACGCCGAGCATCATTACGGCCATGGCAAGTTCGAGAGCCTGTCGGCGCTCGGCGTCACCGCCCTGCTCTACCTCCTCGCCGGCGGCATTCTGGTCGAGGCCTACAGCCGCCTGCGCGAGGGCACCTCGCCGCCGACCATCTCGGCCATTCCCTTCATCGTGCTGATCATCGACATCGCCGTGAATTTCTGGCGCGCGCGCGCTTTGCATCGCGCCGCGCGCGAGACGCACAGCCAGGCGCTGGAGGCCGATGCGCTGCATTTCGCGTCCGACGTGCTGGGCTCGCTTGCCGTCATCGCCGGCCTTCTTCTGGCAGCGTTCGGCTTCTGGTGGGGCGACGCGGCCGCCGCCATCGCGGTTGCGATAATGATCGGCTTCCTCGGGCTGAAGATGACGCGTGCGACTGTCGAGACCCTGCTCGACCGCGCGCCCGAGGGCGTCACCGAGAAGGCGGAAGCCGCGATCCGCGCGGTGCCGGGCGTCCTCGGCATTGAGCGTACCCGCGTACGCATGGTTGGCCCCACCTATTTCATCGAGACCATTGCCAACGTGCCGCGCACCTATCCGATCGACCGCGTCGAGGAGATCAAGCGCACGGCGCAAGAAGCGGTCCGCGACGCCCTGGGCGACGCCGACCTCACCTTCACCGCGGTGCCGGTGGCGCGCGACAATGAAAGCGTGCGCGAGCGCATCATGGTGATCGCCCGCAATTCGGGCCTTGCGGTGCATCACGTCACCGTGCACGACCTCGGCGAAAAACTGATCGTCAGCATCGATCTCGAGGTCGACGGCGAAATGCCGCTGGTCGAGGCCCATGACATCGCCCACCACCTCGAGCACCACATCCGTGACGAATTCGGCGAGGACGTCGAGGTCGACACCCATATCGAGCCGCTGGAGCCGGAACTGCCGCACGGCACCGACGCTTCAGCCGAGCGCGTCGCCACCATCAGGGCCGCCTTGACGGAATTCGCCGCCCATAGCGCCATCCACGACATTCATAATGTGCGGGTGCGCGACACCGAAGCCGGCGAGATCGTCAACTTCCACTGCCGCGCAGACCGTTCGATGAGCGTGATCAAGGTGCACCAAGGCGTCGACGAGATCGAGCGCGCGTTGCGCCGCGCCTTCCCCACCATCAAGCGCGTCATCAGTCACGCCGAGCCGCCGCACGCTTGAGAGGCACATTTGGGCCGTCGAAAGCACGGCTGCGTTCCTGTTTCGGACTCGAATTGTGACCGCGCCGGACTCGCAAATCAGCATTGGACAAGATTTATTTTGCATTAAGGATTCGTTGACTCTCGACAGTACGCAAAAAACGGATTCAAATCAGTATGATTCGGAAGTGACGTGGGGTTTCTTCCGAACGGGCGTGCAAACAGGATTTCGGCGGGGGTCTAAGGCATGGCGCGAGCGCACGCGGCGAACGCGTGCGTCCAATCCGATTCGATCAAGGGATTGGCGCAATCGATCGCGAAACCGGCCTACACCAGGCTGCTGACCGCTGAGCCTGCGTTGCGCAGGGCTGTGCCCACCCTGATCATCGCCTTCCTCGTCACCATCTGTCTCGGCGCCTTCGTGCAGGTCATCGACCAGACCCGGCAGAAGCGCGCCACCATGAAGCGCGACATTGCCGCGCTCGCCGACATTCTCGCCGACCGTCTCGACCGCCTCGCTTCCGTGCGCCAGGAGCGCGCCGCAACCATCGAGCGGCTGCAGAACATCCTGCCAGGGCTCATCCCTTCCTGGGGCAGCGCCTCCGGCCGCCACGTCATCGTGATCAGTGCCGATCAGCGCATCCTCGCCCGTGTGCCGGTCGAAGCCGGCATCGAGCCCGACCGCATCCTCGACGTCATCTCCATAGCGCAGTTGCTCAGCACCCCGGCCGGCCAGCAAGGCGCCGTCACCGACATGGAGCTGCCGAGCGGCGGTGGCGCGATGGCGACCCAGCGCGTGATCAAGTCGATGCTGGGCCAGGTCATCGTGATCCAGGAAAAGAACGAGCCGATCTGGGGTTCGGACGCCGCGCTCTCGGTCACGCTGTCGGCGACGACGGGTTTCGTCGTGCTGATCCTCGGCTTCGCCTTTCACTGGCAATCGACCCGCGCCCGCGAGGGCGACCTCATCAATGACGCGGTGCGCGGCCGCATCGACACGGCGCTCAACCGTGGCCGTTGCGGCCTGTGGGATTGGGATCTCTCCCGCGGCCGTATCTTCTGGTCGCAGTCGATGTTCACCATGCTCGGGCTCGACAGCCGCAGCGACCTTCTCACCTTCGGCGAAGTCAACGCGCTGGTGAATTCCGACGATATCGACCTCTTTGCCATCGCCGACCGGCTCATCGCCGGCAGCATCGACCATATCGACCAGTCCTTCCGCATGCAGCACGCCGGCGGCCACTGGATCTGGCTGCGCGTGCGCTGCGAGCTGTCCCACGCCACTGGCGATTCCGGCCTGCATCTGATCGGCATTGCCGTAGACATCACCGAGCAGAAGAGCCTCGCCGAGAAGACCGTGGAGGCTGACCTGCGCCTGCGCGATGCCATCGAGACCATTCCGGAAGCCTTCGTGCTGTGGGACGCCGAGGACCGACTGGTGCTCTGCAACTCCCACTTCCAGCGCCTGCACAAGCTGCCGGACACTGCGGTGACGCCCGGCACGTCCTACGAGACCGTGATCGAGGTCGGCAGCATGCCGGAGGTCCGCACCCGCCTGCATGGCGCCGCCAACCAGGCGCCGGGCGCCCGCACCTTCGAGGCACAACTCGAGAGCGGCAACTGGCTGCACATCAGCGAGCGCCGCACCAAGGACGGCGGCTATGTCTCGGTCGGCACCGACATCACCCGCATCAAGGAACACGAGCAGAAGCTGGTCGACAACGACCTTCGCCTGCGCGCCACTGTCGCCGACCTGCAGCGCTCACAGTCGGCGCTGGAGCGCCAGGCCGTCGAGCTTGCCGATCTCGCGCAGAAATATGCCGAGGAAAAGAACCGCGCCGAGGAAGCCAAGCAGGCCAAGTCGAAGTTCCTCGCCAACATGAGCCACGAGCTGCGTACGCCGCTCAACGCCATCATCGGCTTCTCCGAGATCATGGGTAGCGGCATGTTCGGCACGCTCGGCTCGGACAAGTACCAGGAATATTGTCACGACATCCTGACCTCGGGAAAATACCTGCTCGAAGTCATTAACGACATTCTCGACATGTCGAAGATCGAAGCCGGCCGCATGAAGCTCGACATGGAGCCGCTCGACCTGTCGCGGACGCTGGCCGAGTCGCTGCGCGTGGTGTCGGGCCGCGCCGAGGACAAGCATCTGACGCTGCGCGCCGATATCGAGAGCACCATCTCCGTCGTCGCCGACCGCCGCGCGGTCAAGCAGATCATCGTCAATCTGCTGTCGAACGCGGTGAAGTTCACCCCCGACGACGGCAAGGTGGAAGTGCGCGGCCGCATGCTGAGGGATTCCATCGTGCTGATGATCGCCGACACCGGCATCGGCATCGCCCCGGATTCGCTGCGGCGGCTGGGCAAGCCGTTCGAGCAGGTCGAGAGCCAGCTCACCAAGAGCTACCAGGGCTCGGGCCTCGGTCTTGCCATCGCCCGCTCGCTGACCGGTCTGCACGGCGGCAGCATGAAGCTGCGCTCCAAGCTCGGCACCGGTACCGTCGTCCGCGTCACGCTGCCGCTCGATGCCAGCAAGATGAAGCCGAAGCCGCAGAAGGCGGCGGCCTGAAGGCTTTCGCAGGCCTCGAAACTACCCCTGCGGACCGCACTTCGCTACTTCCTCAGACCATGAGTTCATGCGCAGCGTGGTAGGCAATCACCTTTTGGCCCGCCTCAGCATCGAAATGCTCGGAAATGTGTTGCACCTGGATCGCCTCTACAGTGCCAGACGTTCCGTGAACCTCCGCGAGACAACCGACAGACGTTTGGTAGCCATCCGCAGAGGCGACGGCTTTCGGCGCTGGAGAATCGGACCATTGTTCCCTGAAGTGGAACGAATCTCCGGCATCCGGCGCAGCGGCGGGGCTGGACACAACCACTGCCTTTGTCTCTGCCTGCGTGGCGGCAACGCCGGCCAACTTCTTGCCCACGACAGACTCCTTGCCTGAAGCCGCCGCGGCATCGGACGAAGCGAACGTCTCGTGCGTCCACTTATCATGATCGGAATGATGGTGGTGTCCGTGCCCGTCGTCGGCGCCCTGGATGGTGATCGTAATCACCTGCTCGGTGCCATCTTCGGTGGTCACTGTGAAGGTATCGGTGAGCGTGTCGCAGTCATCGAGCGCCTGTACCGCGCAATTGTCGTTGTCGAGCTTGTAGGTCCACACGCCGTCCTTCGTCATCGTGAAGGTGCCGTAGCCGCCGTCGCTCTCCCCGCACTTGACCGGCGTGAACAGATTGGACGGATTGTCGACGTCCGTGCTGGTCAGGGTGCCGGTTGCGGTCGGTATGCCCGGATCCTTGCAGGCGGCCTCGACCACCGAGCCGGTCGTTTCGCCGCAAATGACAGCGGGGTCGTTTGTGCCGTCGATGACGATCGTCACCACCTGGCGGGTACCGTCCACGGTCGTCACCGTGAAGGTGTCGGTGAGCGTATCGCCGACATTGAGCGCCTGCACCGCGCTGTTGCCGTCATCGAGCGCGTAGGCCCACACGCCGCCCGCCGTTATGGTGAACTTGCCGTAGCCGCCATCGCTCACGGTCGGCGCGTTCACCTCGGTGAAGGCGTTGGGTGGATCGTCAACGTCGGTGCTTGTGAGCGTTCCGGTCGCAATGCGCGGCGCGCAAGCATGAGCAGCAGCGAAGTCGGCAATGCCGGACGCCTCGGTGAGCGAGCCGGTCACGTCGCCGGCGATAATGGCTTCGTCATTGACGCCGTTGATGTCGATGGTGAAGGTCTGACTGGCCGACATGGTGCCATCCGACACCGTGATGCCGAAGCTTGCGGACGTGGGCGTCTTCAGCGCATTGATCGCGGCATCGTTCGGCACGAAGGTGTAGGCGCCGGTTGAGCTGTTGAGATACAGCGTGCCGTAGTCGCCCGCCTTCGATACGTTATATGCGACACCATCCAGCACCGTATTGCCCGAGATCCCCCCGCTGATGCCGTAGGTTAGCGCGCCGCTAGCGGAACTGCTGGCACCGAAGGTCCCGCTTGTCGCTGTGAAGGTGTCGAACACGACCGTATCGGTCTCGGTTGGCCCCGAGCCCAGGTTCAGCGTCAGGAACGTGACCGGCTGCTCGGCGGGCTTAGGTATGAAGATGAACTCCTCTCTTGTCTCAACCGCGGGCAGCGCCGGCAGCGAGTTTAGCTGTGCAGGCTCGTGAGGCTGGGTGAAATTGATCGGCTGCACTGGCAGCGTATCGGAAAATGGAGTGGTGCCGGAGCCGCCGGTTCCCAGCCCCTTCGTGAAGTTGGCGTACACTTCCTGTTGCGCCGCCTGCAGTTCTTCCATGCGGGCGGCGCTGTTTGCGAACTGGTTTACGCTGATCGTGGACCCGCTCCTGCTCAGGACGATCGTCTCTCCGGGATCCTCGACAATGAGGTAGCGCGGGATCGCTTCCTTGGTCGTAAGCTCGAACGCGCCATGCGGCATGTCCTTGAATGTGATCCTGTCCTCATCCAGGACCGTGATATTCGCGTCCCCCGCATCGGCGTCCTTTGCGGCGGCGAAGGTCAGTGCGGCGAGCGACAACAGACCCATCCCGCCGGCATGGCTGCGGCTCCGGATGCGTGCCACTGGTGTCTCGATTGGCAAGCCGCTCCCGGCCGTCTCGCCAGCGCCGTGGAACCTCCGCACCAATTGCTTGCGAACGCGATTGCCGACCGCTACCGGGCCGGCCGCTCCGCTTGCATGATTGAGGGTATCGATCGCCGCCTGAATCTTGTTAATGGCCCGGGACGCAATGAACATTGGTATCGACCTCGCCTGGTCAGTACTCAGGCTCAGCGCGGTGCCCCATTAATCCTGTTGCGGCTTTGCCAACGTCGGTCAAAACACCCCACCGCCGACAGCCTCGGGGCTCGTCCGCTGAAAAAGTTCCTGAATATGCCAATCCATTCCAGAGGAAGCCGCATCCAGCGAGACCGACAAGAATGCTGTCGTTTCGCCGCAAGACAGGCCATTTCCCAGCAAAGGTTCCTCGATTATGACAGGCCCGAAAAGTAGCGCCTTCGTCGCCGCCAATCCGCCGCTGGGATTACACCGGGATACCCCGTTCGGCTGAGCTGGCCCGCGGCCGCTGGTCTGACATGATGCGTGCTGCGGCCCGGGGCCGCCCGGACCAGCCAGATCTTCTCGGAGGGGGCGATCATGCGCGCGCATGCGGTTGCCGTGTTGACGGGGGTTCTTGTGACACTGGCCGGTTTCTCGCCCGGCCGGGCCCAGGCACAGACGGAGCCTGCGCAGCCCGCAGTTCAGCAATTCGAAGCCAAACCCATCGGGAAAGTCGTGGCGGCCACAGGCTCGGTCACGATCGAGCATGCGGGTGCCGTCGTCGTGCAGGCAGCCGCCTCGGGCCAGACCGGTCAGACGAAGGTCGGTGATCTCGTCTATCTCGGCGACGTCGTTCAGACCGGGGCCGACGGCCGTATCGGCATCAACTTCACCGATGGCACTTCGTTCAATCTGTCGAGCAACGCTCGTATCGCCTTGAACGAGTACGTGTACGACCCCAACGGCAAATCAAATTCGACCCTGTTCAACCTGTCCAAGGGGACGTTTACCCTGGTCGCCGGCAGTATCGCGAAAACCGGCGACATGAAGGTCGACACTCCTGTCGCCACCATGGGCATTCGAGGCACGACGCCGCACGTCGAAGTCGGCGACGACGGGTCTGTGAGATTCTCCACCCTTATCGAAGAGGGCAAAAGCAATCTTGTGAAGAAGTCAGCAGCACCCGCCGCCCGACAAACAGAGCAGACCAGCGAGCCCAAGCTCAATCTCAAGATCTGTCGGGGATGCTAGGGCATGCCCCGGACCCGGAGCGCATCGCTGGCGGTCGCGTTGCTGTTGCTTGCGACACCGGCAGCGGCGCAGCAGCCTCCAAGGAAAGACAACTATCTCAAAAGCATCGAGCTGTGTAACCGCATGGATCGCGCGGCGCCGGACACCCGGATCAGCGGTTGCACGGCGCTCATTGATGGGGGTTATGGTACCACGACTGCCTTGGCGATCGCCCACAACAATCGCGGCAATGCCTATATCGCGAAGGGCGAGCTGGACCGCGCCATCCAGGACTTCGATCGATCGATCAAGCTCGATCGATCCTACACCAAGCCACTCAACAACCGTGGCGTAGCCTACATGAGGAAAGGCGAGTACGACCTCGCGATCGAGGCATTCGACGAAGCGATCAGGCGCAATCCCAACTACGGCAACGCCTACGTCAACCGTGCCGGGGCCTACCTCAAGAAGAACGACTATTCGCGCGCGGCGCAGAACTATGACGAGGCCATACGTCTCGATCCCGGCCTGGAGGCAGGCTGGCACGGCCGTTGCTGGACCCAAGCCATCCTGGGTGAGTTGCGGGTGGCACTGGAGGCCTGCAACAAGGCCCTGCAGTCAGGATTGAACAAGGCCGCAACGCACGACTCGCTCGGGCTGATCCACCTGAAGTTGGACCAACCCGGTGTCGCCATCGATGACTACAGTGCGGCGCTGCAGCTCAATCCGAAGCTGGCGAGCGCGCTTTATGGACGCGGGCTTGCCCGGCTGAAGGCGGGCGACCAGGCCGCCGGCGATGCCGACATCGCGGCGGCGAAGGCAATCACCGCCGGGATCGATGACGACTTCGCACGCTATGGCGTGCGCTAGCCCGCAAATCATCCGCCCAGCGAGGCCTCATCGCTCTGGCCCGAGTCCGGAGCAGATGTTCGAACGTCAAACAGCCCCTTAAGCCGTCCTTGCCAGTCCAGCATCGAAGTTGCATTTCGTTCCACGCAATGAACGGCAAATAAACGGCGTCAGAAAGTCAGGACGAAGTGCGTTGGGCGGAACACCTTGCCTGTCGGCATGGTTGAACTGAATTGGCTTTGCCAAGGTCCCCGGGAACGGGAAGCTTCGAACCGGAGGTGCGATGTCCATCTTGACCCCGTCCATCGAGCGATCGACGCTCGGGCTGCATTCGCTCGAGCAGTATGAGCCGCTAATCGGAGCAGCGACGACCGAACGGATACTTGGCAAGGCCGAGCGGCTCCGCAACATGCGGATCGCCCATATCAGCTCGACCTTCTATGGCGGCGGCGTCACGGAAATTCTCACACCACTGACGCTGATGATGAATGCAAGCGGGATCGAGACCGACTGGCATTTGGTCCAGGGCACGCCCGACTTCTTCGGCTGTACCAAGAAGCTGCACAACGCCTTGCAGGGTGCAAAGATTGAATGGTCCAGGGCCGAAGAGGCGGTCTACGAGGAGGTCGTGTTCGAGAACGCAATGCGGATTCACCCGGAGGATTGCGACGCTATCATCGTGCACGATCCGCAACCGCTGCCACTGATCCGGCACTTTCCGGAACGGGACATGCCGTGGCTCTGGCAGTGTCACGTCGACCTTTCGTCGCCGCACCCGGCTACCTGGACATATCTGCGCGAATACGTCGAGCAGTATGGCGTCGCGATCTTCTCGCTACCTGAATACGCGCAGCAGCTTCCCCTCGAGCAACGGTTCATTACGCCGGCGATCGATCCGTTCTCCGCCAAGAATGCCGAACTGTCCGATCAGGAGGTCGCTGAATGCCTCAAGTATCACCGAATCCCGACCGACCGCCCGCTGGTGACCCAGATATCGCGGTTCGACCGATGGAAAGACCCGATCGGCGTGATCGAGGCTTTCCGAAAAGCACGTGAGCAGGTCGATTGTACCCTCGTTCTGCTCGGCAACAATGCAAGCGACGACCCGGAGGCCCACGTGGTCCTCGAAACCATCAGGAGTTCGATCGACAAAGGGATCATGGTGCTCACCGTCGACGATCCGCTGCTGGTGAATGCGCTGCAACGGCATTCAGCCGTGGTGCTGCAGAAGTCGATCCGGGAAGGCTTTGGCCTGACCGTCGCCGAGGCGATGTGGAAAGGCGCCGCTGTGATCGGCGGCGATGTCGGCGGCATTCGCCACCAGATCACTGACGGAGAGAACGGATTTCTGGTCAGCTCAGTCGATGAAGCAGCCGAACGGATCGTACAAGTCCTCAAGGACCCCGATTTGCGCCGGCGGCTCGGCCAGCTCGCGAAGGAGACCGTGCGCGAGAAATTCCTGATGAGTCGACTGCTGGAGGACTGGCTGGACCTGCTCGCACGCTGCCAGCGGCGAGAGCCGGAATAATCGCCGATTGCGACTAATGGAACAGGAACGGCGAGCAGACAATGCACGTTGACGCTCCGGATTTTCCGGCGGCGGGCGAAAGCATGAAGGCGGACACAGCATGCGGATTGCGCAACTCGCGCCTTTGGCTGAAAGCATTCCTCCGAAGCTTTACGGCGGGACGGAGCGCGTAGTCGCGTGGCTGGTCGACGAACTGGTGGCGCTTGGACATGAGGTGACGCTGTTTGCCAGCGGCGATTCGACGACGCGCGCCAGGCTCGAGGCGGTCTGGCCCCGGGCGCTGCGTTTGGGCCGGCCGCGCTCCGACCCGATGGCGGCGCAGGCCGCCTTGCTCGAGGCGGTGTCTCGTCGCGCAAGCGAGTTCGACGTAATCCACGTCCACGTCGACTGGCTGCCCTTGCCGCTGCTGAGCCGGCTCGGCGTACCTTTTGTCACGACGACCCATGGACGACTGGACTTGCCGGGCCTGTCCGACGTCGTCCGCCTGTTTCCCGAGGCGCCGTACGTTTCGATCTCGGATGATCAGAGTTCGGCACTTGCCGAAGCCAATTGGATCGGAACGGTCTATCACGGCATGCCCATCGATTTGTTCCGGCCGTCTTTCGAGCGTGGGCCCTACCTTGCTTTTCTCGGCCGCATCACAGCCGAGAAAGGACCCGAGGCTGCCATTCGCATTGCGCGCGCCGCCAACATGCCGCTGCGCATCGCTGCGAAGGTGCCGAACGGCGAGCGGACCTATTTCAAACAGAAGCTCGAGCCGCAGATCGACGGCAAACAGGTGAAGCTGGTCGGCGAGGTCAATGACCGCACCAAGGAAGAATTTCTGGCGGGCGCCGCAGGACTGCTGTTTCCGATCGATTGGCCCGAGCCGTTTGGCTTGGTCATGATCGAGGCGATGGCTTGCGGCACTCCGGTGATCGCGTTCCGCTCCGGCTCGGTGGCAGAAGTCGTTGACGACGGCATCACCGGGTTTGTCGTGAACGACGAGCGCGAAGCCATCGCGGCCGTCAAGCGTCTTGGCGAACTCGATCGTCGCCGGGTGCGCGCCCATTTCGAGCAGCGCTTCAGCGCGGCGCGAATGGCGAAAGAGTATCTCCGCCATTATGAGATGCTCGCGGACAAGGCGCGCGCGAGCGTTTCGGCCCCGCGCATGAACGCGACGGAGCGGAGCACACTGA
>DASWVJ010000188.1:0-5393 GCA_036406295.1 Bradyrhizobium sp. | reverse complement strand
ATGCGGCGTTCGACTATTCGCCGGTGCTGCGCAAGGCCAACGGCGAAGGCCTGCGCTGGGATGCCGAGCGGCTCGAGCGCTTCCTGGCCGACCCGGCGGCGATGTTTCCGGGGCTGTGGATGTCGCTCCGCGGTGTTGAGGATGCCGCCGAGCGCGCCGCGCTGGTGCGCTTCCTTTCCGATCCCGCCTCGCGCTGACGGTTGACGGCCTGCTCCCCTTGCGCCAATGACGGCCGGAAGGAGCCGACACCATGGCGAAAAAATCCCTGCAGCTCGGCCGCGCCGTGGAATGGCCGGACAGTCCTGAGAAAGCGGTGCTCGACCGCGTTCCGAATCCGCAAGCCGGCACCGATTATCTGGTGTGCTTCACCGCGCCGGAATTCACCTCGCTCTGCCCGGTCACGGGATAGCCTGACTTCGCGCATCTGATGATCGACTACGCGCCGGGTGCATGGCTGCTGGAATCGAAGTCCCTCAAGCTCTATATCGCCAGCTTCCGCAACCACGGCGCCTTCCACGAGGACTGCACCGTCGGCATCGGCAAGAAGCTAGTCGAACTGCTGGAGCCGGAATGGTTCCGCATCGGCGGCTACTGGTATCCGCGCGGCGGCATTCCGATCGATGTGTTCTGGCAGACCGGCAGGCTGCCCAAGGGCCTGTGGGTGCCCGACCAGGGCGTCACGCCCTATCGCGGGCGGGGTTAGCGAGCCCTCGTCCCGGGGGCCCGATCCATCCCGCGTCAATTTGAACACTGCACAATTGCTCCACGCCGACCCATCGTGCCCAAAAAAGCTCGGGGGAGCGGGCCTGCCTCCGCGCGACATAACGGCCTCATGCTTCGCCGTATTGGCGGCTTGCCGCCACGGATGCAGTCCAAGGGAGGAATGGAATGCTCAATTCCGTCATCAAGCTTGCGACGATCGCCCTGGCCGGGACCGCGCTCACGGCTTCGGCCGCGTTGGCGCAGGTCAAGTTGCCGTCCACCATCACGATGACCGCGTATGACACGGGCACGTCCGGCTTCAACATCACGGTCGCCCTCGGGAAGATGTTGAAGGAGAAGTACGGCGCCGATACGCGCGTGCTGCCTGCCGGCAACGACGTCGCCCGCCTGCAGCCGCTGCGCGCCGGCCGCGCCTCGATCTCGGCCATGGGTGTCGGCGTCTTTTTCGCGCAGGAAGGCCTGTTCGAATTTGCCAGCAAGGAATGGGGACCGCAGCCGTTGCAGATCACGCTGAGCTCGGTCGATTGCAACGGTCTTTCGCTGGCGGCCGCCGGCGATATCGGCGTGAAAACGATGGCGGACCTGAAGGGCAAGCGCATCGGCTTCGTGGTCGGCTCGCCTGCGCTCAACCAGAATGCGCTGGCGATGCTAGCGTTCGCCGGCATCACGGCCAAGGATGTCAAGATCGTCGAATTCGCGAGCAACAACGCGATGTGGAAAGGAGCCATCAACAACGACTCCGACGCGCAGTTCGGCTCGACCATTGCCGGGCCCGCCAAGGAGCTGCAAACCTCGCCGCGCGGCATCGTCTGGCCGGCTTTGCCGCACGCCGACAAGGCGGGCTGGGAACGCGTGCGCAAGATCGGGCCGTACTTCACCGAGCACAACGCGACCTGCGGCGCCGGCGAATTCTCCAAGGACAAGCCGATCCAGATGGGCAGCTACCCCTATCCGATCTACACGGTCTATGCGAGCCAGCCTGAAGGCGACGTCTACATGCTGACCAAGGCGCTGATCGAAGGCTACGACGGCTACAAGGATAACGCGCCGGGCGCCAGCGGGCTCGCCGTGAAGACGCAGACGAAGAACTGGGCCGTGCCGGTGCACCCGGGCGCGGTCAAGGCGCTCAAGGAAGCCGGCGCCTGGAGCGATGACCAGGAGAAGCACAACAAGGCCCTGTTCAAGCGGCAGGAAGTTCTGCAAGCGGCATGGGGTGACTTCAACAAGGGCAATCCGTCATCCGACCCTGCGAAATTCACCGAGGAATGGATGAAGACGCGCAAGGCGGCGCTCGCCAAGGCCGGCATAGCCGACAGTTTCGAGTGAATGCCGATCAGGGCAGTGCGTCCGGCCCACGCCGCAATGCGGACTATGTCAGACCTGCGTCGGCCGCCAGCCGCGCCCGCAGCAGCTTCGCGCAGGCAAATCCAAGCGCGACCATGATCGCCGCCGCAGTCAGCAGGGTCGGAATCTTGCCGGCCCTGTCGAGGCCAAAGCCGTAAGCGATCGGGCCGATGGTCTGTCCCATGAAAAAGAAGAAGGAATGCAGCGACATCGCGGTGGCGCGGGCTTCGACGGAAAGTTCGCTCGCGAAAACCTGGATGCAGCCGTGGATCATGTAGAAGCCCCAGCCCATCAATACGAGGCACGCGATGGATCCGCCACTCCGGACCGAAGGCCACGGCTGCCAGCTGCAGGCCGACCAGCGATGCGCCTGCGATCATCATGCCGCGCACGCCGAGCCGCGGCAGGAAGCGCGACACGGTCAGCGTGTAGAACAAGCCGCCGATGGCAAAGCCTGCGATCACGATGCCGGCGATCGAAAGCCGCGTTTCGCCGAGCTCGAACAGGAAGGAAGCAACGTAGGGAAACAGGCCAAGCACGCAGCAGCCCTCGATGAACACGGCCGCGTAGCAGATCTTTGCGTTCGGGTTGGAGAAGATGGTGCGGTAGCCCTGGCGGAGCGCGGCAAATCCGGCGCGGGGAGGCCGCGCCAGATCAGCGCCGCGAAAGCCGGCGGCGACCAGCAGCGACGCGCCGAGCACGAGCGCGCCGAGCAAGGCGAGCACGCCGCGCCAGCCCAGCAAATCGCCGATCAGGCCCGACAGCGTGGCGCCCAGCAGGTTGCCGGCCATCGAGCCGGCGAGAGTCCTTCCGATGGCGACCTGGCGCTTGTCTGCTCCGACCAGATCGCTGACCAGCGACAGCGAGACAGGGAACACGCCGCCGGAGGCAATGCCGCCGAGGATGCGCGTGATGAACAGCATGCTGTACGAGTTCGACAGCGCGCCAAGGATGTTGGCGATGCCGAGCAGCACGAGGCAGACGGTCATCAGCCGCGCCTTGCCGAACATGTCGGCGGCGGCGCCGAGCACCGGCTGCACGATTGCGAAGGTGAAGGCGAATACCGCCGAGAAGCCCGCGGCGCTCGCGATGCTGACGCCGAAATCGTTGGCGATATGCGGCAGCACCGGATCGAGCGCGCGGCCCGACAGGCTCGCGGCAAACGTCGTCAGCGCGATGATGTTCAGGGCTGGCGGGAGCGAGGACGTCACCGCGCCGCTTGCTTTGCCAGCGCGTCGAACGCAATCAGCGTCTTCACGAGGCCCTCGAATTCACGCAGCGGCACCATGTTCGGTCCGTCCGAGGGCGCATGGTCGGGGTCGGGATGGGTCTCAATGAACACGCCGGCAACGCCGACGGCAACCGCGGCGCGCGCCAGCACGGGGACGAATTCGCGCTCGCCGCCCGACGACGTCCCCTTCCCGCCCGGCTGCTGCACCGAATGGGTGGCGTCGAAGATCACCGGCGCGCCGGTGCTGCGCGCAAGGATCGGCAGCGCGCGCATATCGGAGACCAGCGTGTTGTAGCCGAAGGAGGCGCCGCGCTCGGTGACAAGCACGTTTGGATTGCCGGCGCCGGTGATCTTGGCGACGACATTGGCCATGTCCCAGGGCGCCAGGAATTGCCCCTTCTTGACGTTGACGACCTTGCCGGTTGCCGCAGCCGCCAGCAGCAGATCGGTCTGCCGGCAAAGGAACGCGGGGATCTGCAGCACATCGACAGCTTGCGCCGCCTCGGCGCATTGCGCCGGTTCGTGCACGTCGGTGAGCACGGGAAGGCCCAACGAGGAACGGATCTCGGCAAAGACCGGAAGCGCGTCCCTCAGGCCGATGCCGCGCGCGGCCGAGGCACTGGTGCGGTTGGCCTTGTCGAAGGAGGTCTTGTAGACCAGCCCGATCTTCAGGCGGGCGGCGATCTCCTTCAGCGCGCTTGCGACCTCCAGCGCATGCGCGCGGCTCTCCAGCTGACACGGGCCGGCGATGATCGAGACCGGCAAAGCGTTGCCGAACCGGACCTGGCCGACCGTCACGATGGGGGCAGCGGAGATGTCAGCTTTCACGGGGATCGTCCTGTTTTCGCGCGGACCATGCCGCTCCGCGCGTTCACGATCAACCCCGTTTGAGCCCCGAATATCAGCACCGGGAGTTATTTTACCGCGGAGAACGGCGTTGGCACCAGCAGTTGGCTGACGATGTTGTCGATGATCTGGCCGTCTTCTTCGCTCTTGGCGCGGCCGGCAATCCAGTCAGGATCGGTCTGAAATGCCGTCCACTTCTTTTCGCGATCGGCGAGCGAGTCCCACGCCAGGAAATAAGTCAGTTCCTGATTGGAAGTGCCGATCAGCGTCGTATAGAAGCCAGCCTGCTTGATGGCGTGCTTGTCCCACAGCTTCAATGTGAGGGTATCGAAGCGCTTCAGCAGCGCCGGCAGCCGGCCCGGAATACAGCGATAGACGCGCATTTCCAAGATCATTGGTCTCACTCCCCTGCTTATTGTTCTTGCGGTCGCGAGGGAGTTTGTCGCAACAAATTGCGCGGCAGTCAAAGCGCAAGCAGAGCCGGGCCTACACCAGCCGGCTCTGCACCACCGCTGCCTGGATGAACGACGCAAACAGCGGATGTGGCTCGAAAGGCCGCGACTTCAGCTCGGGATGGAATTGCACGCCGATGAACCAGGGATGATCTTCGTATTCGACGATCTCCGGCAGCACGCCATCGGGCGACAGCCCCGAGAAGCGCAGGCCGTGCTGCTCGAGGCGATCCTTGTAGGCGGTGTTGACCTCGTAGCGGTGGCGGTGGCGCTCGGAGATTTCGGTGGCACCGCCATAGACCTCGGAGACATGGCTGCCGCGCTTGAGCATCGCGGGATAAGCGCCCAGCCGCATGGTGCCACCGAGGTCGCCGCCCCCGGTGCGCTTCTCGAGCTCGTTGCCGCGCAGCCATTCCGTCATCAGGCCGACCAGCGGCTCCGGCGTCGGGCCGAATTCGGTGGAGTTGGCCTGCTCGATACCGACCAGATTGCGAGCGGCTTCAATGACGGCCATCTGCATGCCGAAGCAGATGCCGAAATACGGCACGTCGCGCTCGCGCGCGAACTGCGCCGCGCGGATCTTTCCCTCCGCGCCGCGCTGGCCGAATCCGCCGGGCACCAGGATGCCGTTTACATGCTCGAGGAACGGCGCGGGGTCTTCGTGCTCGAACACCTCGCTCTCGATCCAGTCGAGATTGACCTTCACCTTGTTGGCGATGCCGCCGTGGGAGAGCGCCTCGATCAGCGATTTGTAGGCGTCCTTCATGCCGGTGTATTTGCCGACAATGGCAATCGTC
>DASWVJ010000187.1:0-4666 GCA_036406295.1 Bradyrhizobium sp. | reverse complement strand
GGATCCACCAGGTCCGATTCGACAAAGGCCGCAGGCTTGCCGGTACGCTTCTCGACCTCCCGCATCATCAATAGCTGCCCGGCCGAGAAGCTGTTGCAGCTCTTGATCGAATTGATCAGAAGGCCGTCCGCCTCGTACTCGTTGATGTAGTTAACCAGCATGTCGATGCGCATCGGCAGGCTTCGGTTGGTGTAGACGCCGAGGCAGTATTCGGCGAGCGTCTCCAGCGGGTTGTTCGGGTCGTGACGGAAGCCGAAATCGTAGACGCCGCCGACCTTGGTGTAACTCGACGCGACGACAACCGCGCCTTCGTCGTAGAACATCTTCCAGAACTGGCGGAAGCTCGTGTAGTTGGGCGGCCCCTCCACCACCAGGCGATACTTCTCCTTGCCCATGTCGCCATCGGGCGTGACCGGCCCTTGACCCTTCGCGAGGCGATCCTCCACTTCCTCGCGCAGGAAGCGGTAGTAGTCGATCGCATCGTCCGTGCCGCGGAATGCGCCGAAGATCGGGCCGATATAGTAGATGCCGCCGAAATAGGCATCGATCGGCGATGGCTTCGACTTGGCGCTCTGCAACACCCGGACGAGATCGTCCTCGGCCTTGCTGGATTTCTTGAGATTCTCGCGCAACCGGTCGATGTCGAACTTCACGCCGGAGACGCGCTCGAGCGTGGGGATCACCTCCTCGCGGAGCTGCTTCACCATGTAGTCGATCATGCCCTTGGTGATCTTGCCATCGCCCATGTAGGGCGTATGCAACATGATCGTCTCGCACTTGTATTGCTCGCGTAGCAACTCGAACCACTTCATGAAGGTGAAGCAGCCGGTATAGGAGAGCAGCAGCACGTCGGGATTTGGAAACTTCTTGCCATTGGGCGCAATATTGCCCTTCGCCATCATGCCGATGTCGGACTTCACATAGGTACAGACGTCCTCGGAATGGCCGATCTTTTCCGCTTCGAGCACATAGCTGCCGCTGACGCGGCGCAGCCCGCTCTGGATGGCATTGACCTCCGGCAGGTTATTGAGGAGGTCGAAGCACATCACCAGCTCGTTGAGATTGCCGGGGACAAAGGTGGCCGCCACCTTGGCGCCTGTCTCGGGCGCACTGGTCAGGCGATCGTAGTGCGCGGCCATCATCGCCTTCTGCTTGAGCATAGAGGCGTCCTTGATGACCTCTTTGGCCGACGCTTTGGACGTCGTGGTTTTGGCCGTCGTCATGCTGCGCTCCATAGTTTGATCGAATCGGCGAAAGTGCCGGCCTGTTCTCGGATCGGCTGCATCTGGCCCGAGTTCTCCGCGTACTTGAACGCGATATAGGGGATGCCGGCCTCTTTCAGCACGTGCTGCAGCATCGGTCGCTCCAGCAGCGCCGGATCGCAAAAACTCGGCGCGGCGAAGATCACGCCTTCGGCGCCGGTGCGCTTGACCGAACGGACGAGGTGCTGCCCTTTCTCCTTCTGGTTCGGTTCGTATTTGGCCGCCGTCGACTCGGAATGATGCAGGAATGCGAGAGCAAGATTTTGCAGCGGATCGCCCTCGATCTGGACGTCCCCCGTGAGCCAGCGCGTAACCAGCATCAGGTCGTCATCCACCACGTAACAGCCGGACAGTTCGAGCGATTTGATGAGATTGAGCGGCGGCTGCTCGCAGAACATGCCAGTCAGCACCACGCGGCAATTGTCGCGCATCGGCTGCTCTTCCGCCAGCGCCGCGGCCAGATAGTCGCGCAGCAGCGCGCTGTGCTCCTCCACAGGCAGCAGGAGACCGGCGCGCACCATAAGATAGACCTCGGTGGCGGGCGCCTTCCAGGGCTGCGCCGCACGCAGCGCATAGAGTTCGCGGATCAGTTTGCGGTTCTCGTTATAAGCCGCGATCGAGGAACGCAACTCGTCGTCAGTGATCGGCTTTCCGCGGAGTTCGCCAAGATCATGCCTGAGCTCTGCCAGCTCGTTGATATAGAAATTTCCACCGATGTCGTCGCGATAATTCTGCGGCACGTCGAAGTAGCGCGAATAGACCTTGGGGAACATCAGCTTCCACATTCCCGACAGGTTGCGGATCACGTCGCATATCGACGGAAACAGCATGCCATCGACGAAATCCAGGCGGCCGGACACACCAAGCTCGATGGTCGAGCGCGGAATACGGCAGATGTAGCTCTGGTAATAGGCATCGCCGTGAATCACCTCAAGCTGGTCGCCGCCGCCGACGACGCCGAGCGGCAGCATGCCGGCGGCGTGAATGATCTCGCGCGGCACGTAGATCGGCATATAGCCGACCACCTTGCGTTCGGCGTTAGCGGCCTTCCATTCGCGGGCGGCCGTAAAGGAGAGATCCTCAAACAGCGCGTTGGCGCGGGCGACAATGTCGGTGGTAGAGGAAGTTTTCAGCGATGTTGCCATTGCGGCGGCCTCTTTGCGGTGAATGCCTCAAGACCGGCCACCGCATCGTGGGTGGCCATCAGTTCGTCGAGATAGAGCCGTTCGACGGCGCGGATCTTGTCCTTGACGCGAGCGACGTAATCGAGCCGCGCGGCCTTGACCGCGTAGCGCAATGAGCTTGCACTCTTCGGCCTGAGCTGCTCCTCGAAATAGGCGAGTGCTGCATGCTCGGGATCGGCGACCGCCTCAGCGGCGATGCCCATGGCGGCGGCCTCGGAGCCGGTGATGCTGCGGCCGGAAACCAGGAGATCGAGCGCGCGCTGCGGACCGATCAATTCAGGCAGCAGGCAACTCGCTGCCGGCGCAAACACGCCGAGCTTCATCTCCGGCTGACCGAGCGCGGCATCGGGAGCTGCGAACATGAGATGACCGGCCAGCGCGACTTCGAGCCCGCCGCCGAGACACTGGCCGCGCACTGCGACCAGCAGCGGCACCGGAAATTCGATCATGCGCGTGACGAGGCCGTGCAACCCCGCCAGCATCGCGGCACATTGCTCCGGCATGTGCTCCTCGACGCTCGCGCCGAAGCTGAAATGCGGGCCTTCGGAGTCGAGGAGGACCGCACTGAGGCCGTCGCTCCCGCTATTCCGCGCCAAGGCCGCATCGAGCGCTGCGATCATCGCGGCGTCGATCAGATTGGCCTTCGGTCGGTTAAGCCGCAGCCGCAGCAACCGGCCTTCCGCCTCCGACCATATCTTGAGGGGCTCGGTCACGGTCAGCCCTTCGCCCGAGGCTGAATGCTTTGGGTGAGTTCGTCCGTCCACGGCGCGTTTGCGGCGAGCGCCTGACGCAGGGCGACGAAGTCGATTTCCCTGCCAGTTTCGCGCGTGCCTTCGTTAAAGGCGCGGAAGCCGGCGCGCGCTTCAGTCATCATGTTGAGAGCGAGCCAGTCGCGCGCGTTCTCCTTGTTGCTGTTCCAGGCGTTCAGCTTCGGCTTGCGTAGCTCCTCAACCGTCTTGGTCGTGCATTCCGGGAATGTGTAGAGCAGCTTGGTGCAGAGCGCTTCGACCCGTTCGTCGAGCAGGCTGAGGTCGATGGTTCCGCGCTTCAGCAGCGCCTGCCCTTCGGCCACGGCCGAACCTGTCCTGGGTTCGCCATGAACGATGCGGCCATACTCGTCGAGGAACTGGTCGGTAACAACCGTCGGGTTGGCGACGAATTTTCCGTCGACCTTCAGCGCCGGGACGATCTCGGAGATGATGCCGAGGCGATAGGCCTTGTGTGCCGAGAAGGGCTCGCACAACAGGCCGGAAACCATCGCTTGCTCGCAACCGATCATGTAGGGAAGGAAGTCGGTTGCCCCGCCGATCGGCGCCGATCCGTGCTTGGGCCCGGCCTGGCCGAAGCGGGCGAGATCCTGTGCGATCGAGAAGTCGCAAGCCATGCCGATTTCCTGGCCGCCGCCGATGCGCATGCCATTCACGCGGCAGACCACCGGCTTGTCGCAACCGAGGATCGCAGAGACCATGTCGTTGAACAGCCGCATATAGCCCCGGTACTCCTGGGGATTGCCGGCGTAGTATTCGGCATATTCCTTGGTATTGCCGCCGGTGCAGAACGCCTTGTCGCCAGCGCCGGTGAACACCACCGCCACCACGTCGCGTGCCGCACTCGCGGCGCGAAACGCGAGGATCGTCGCCTTCACCATCTCGGTGGTGTAGGAGTTGAACTGGCCTTGGTTGTCGAGCGTGATCCAGGCATTGAACAGGCCCGGCACCGGCTTGCCGTCAGTACCTTTCACCGGACGCTTCTCGTAACGCACGTTGCTCGAAATAGATTCGCGGACGGAATCGGAGACGAGATTGTGATCCTTGGCTTCGCAGTTCTGCTCGGCAATGACGCGGGCGGCGTTCGCAGTCATGGAATGAATCCTCACTGTTCGGGAACGAGTACGGCGCGACGCTTGAGGGCACCGGCGTGGGCTGCCTCAAACACCTGGTTGATCTCCTTGAGCGGATGCTTCTCGACGAACTGGCCAACCTTGATGCGTCCGTTCATGACGAGCTCGAGGGCAGCCGGATAGAGATCGGGCGGACATCCCCAATTGCCGATGGCGCGCGCATGGAACGCCATCAGGTTGGAGAGCCGGATTTCCACCTTGTCCATCGTGAATCCGACGACGGCGAGGGTCGCGCCATGATTGATCAAGCTGAATGCGGTCTCCTGTCCGACGCGCGTGCCTGAACATTCGAAGATGACCCATTCGGTTTGCGGCAGACC
>DASWVJ010000186.1:0-6995 GCA_036406295.1 Bradyrhizobium sp. | reverse complement strand
ATCGTCAGAGACCGAGCTTGGATTTCAGGAGGTCGTTGACGGCTTGCGGGTTCGCCTTGCCGCCGGACGACTTCATCACCTGGCCGACGAACCAGCCGAGCGCCTGCGGCTTGGCCTTCGCCTGCGCCACCTTGTCCGGATTGGCCGAGATGATCTCGTCGACCACCTTTTCGATCGCCGAGAGGTCGGTGACCTGCTTCATGCCGCGCGCTTCGACGATCGCACGGGGGTCGCCGCCCTCCTGCCAGACGATCTCGAACAGATCCTTGGCGATCTTGCCGGAGATGGTGCCCTCGCCGATCAGGTCGACGATCGCACCAAGCTGACCCGCGGAGACCGGCGAGCCTGTGATATCCCGGCCTTCCTTGTTCAGTCGGCCGAACAGCTCGTTGATGACCCAGTTGGCCGCCACCTTGCCGTCGCGCTTCTTGTCGGAAAGCTTTGCCAGCACTGTCTCATAGAACTCGGCGCTCTCGCGCTCGGCGACCAGCACCCCGGCGTCGTAGGGAGACAGCGCAAGGTCGGCAACGAAGCGTGCCTTCTTCTGGTCCGGCAGCTCCGGCAGCAGCGTCTTGAGGTCGTCGACAAAGGCCTGGCTGAATTCCAGCGGCAGCAGATCGGGATCGGGGAAATAGCGATAGTCGTGCGCCTCTTCCTTGGTGCGCATCGAACGCGTCTCGCCCTTGTTGGGGTCGAACAGGCGTGTTTCCTGCTCGATCTGACCGCCATCCTCGATGATCTCGATCTGGCGCCGCGCTTCGTACTCGATCGCCTGACCAATGAAGTTGATCGAGTTCATGTTCTTGATCTCGCAGCGGGTGCCGAGCGGCCCGCCCGGCTTGCGCACGGATACGTTGACGTCGGCGCGCAGGTTTCCCTTTTCCATGTCGCCGTCGCAGGTGCCGAGATAGCGCAGGATCGAGCGCAGCTTCGTCACGTAGGCCTTGGCCTCCTCAGAATCGCGGATGTCCGGTTTTGAGACAATCTCCATCAGCGCGACGCCGCAGCGGTTGAGATCGACAAAGGACATCGATGGCGACTGGTCGTGCAGTAACTTTCCGGCATCCTGCTCCAGGTGCAGCCGCTCGATGCCGATGGTGGCGGTCTTGCCGCCCTCGAGCTCGACGGTGACCTCGCCCTCGCCGACAACAGGCGATTTGTACTGGCTGATCTGGTAGCCCTGCGGCGAGTCCGGATAGAAATAATTCTTGCGGTCGAACACCGAGCGGAGATTGATCCTGGCGTTGAGGCCAAGGCCGGTCCGGACAGCCTGCCTGACGCATTCCTCGTTGATCACCGGCAGCATGCCCGGCATCGCCGCATCGACCAGCGAGACATGGCTGTTGGGATCACCGCCGAATGCGGTGGAGGCGCCGGAAAACAGCTTTGAATTCGAGGTGACCTGGGCATGGATTTCCATGCCGATGACGACCTCCCAGTCGCCGGTCGAGCCCTTGATCAGCTTGCCGCCGGTTGCCGTCATCCCTGTTCTCCTCCGCCGAGCGCAGCAACGATCCGTTCCCATTCCGCCTCGAGCGAATCCTTTGCCTCCGGCTGGCCGGCCTGGCGATACCAATAGCCGGCATTGCCAAGATCGCCCTCCACGCGGTGCAAATGAGCATGCACCCAGGCGGCGTCCTTGCTGGATTCATCCTGGACGATCTTGTGCGCCTGATCCCAGTTGCCCTTGGCAGCCCACCACAGAGCCGCAAGCGGCGGGCTCAGCGTCGGCGCCGGCTGCGCGTCCGAGAGGCTGGCCTTCAGATCCGCCATGTTCACCACCATTTTGGCGCAGGGAAGCGGCCCGCGGCCTGCTCGATCACCTCGCCGAGCGAGAACAGAGTCTCTTCATCGAAAGGACGGCCGATCAGCTGCAGCCCAAGCGGCAGGCCCTGGCTGTCCTTCCCAGCGGGCACCGCGATGCCGGGCAAGCCTGCCATGTTCACGGTCACTGTGAAAATGTCGTTGAGGTACATCTCGACCGGATCGGCGCCGCCCTTCTCGCCGACGCCGAAGGCGGCCGACGGCGTCGCGGGCGTCAGGATCGCAGTAACGCCCTTGGCGAAGCAATCCTCAAAATCCTTTTTGATCAGCGTGCGCACTTTCTGGGCGCGCAGATAGTAGGCGTCGTAGTAGCCGGCCGAAAGCACGTAGGTACCGATCATGACGCGGCGGCGCACTTCCGCGCCAAAACCTTCGGCGCGGGTGTTCTCGTACATGTCGATGATAGAACGGCCGGGCACGCGCGGGCCATAGCGCACGCCGTCGTAGCGCGCGAGGTTTGAGGAGGCTTCCGCCGGCGCCACGATGTAGTAGGCCGGCAGCGCATATTTGGTGTGCGGCAGCGATACTTCGACGAGCTCGGCGCCGGCCGCCTTCAGCCAAGCGGCGCCCTCGCTCCACAGCTTTTCGATCTCGGCCGGCATGCCGTCGAGGCGATACTCCCTGGGGATGCCGATCTTCATCCCTTTCACGGACTTGCCGATCGCCGCTTCGTAGTTCGGGACTTCGATATTGACCGATGTCGTGTCCTTGGGATCGTGACCGGCCATCGAGCGCAGGAGAATGGCGGCATCGCGGTTGGTCCGCGCGATCGGGCCGGCCTGGTCGAGCGAGGAGGCAAAGGCGACAATGCCCCAGCGCGAGCAGCGGCCATAGGTCGGCTTCACGCCGACGGTAGCGGTAAACGCCGCCGGCTGGCGGATCGAGCCGCCGGTATCGGTCGCGGTCGCGCCCATGCAGAGCAGCGCCGCCACGGCGGATGCCGAACCGCCGGATGAGCCGCCCGGCACCAGCGCGGTGTTTGAGCCTTCGCGCCGCCACGGATTGACCACCGGGCCGAAGCAGGAGGTCTCGTTCGACGAGCCCATGGCGAATTCATCGTTGTTGAGCTTGCCGAGCATCACCGCGCCGTCGCGCCACAGCTGCGAGGTGACGGTCGACTCGTAAGGCGGCACGAAATTGCCGAGGATTTTCGAGCACGCAGTGGTGCGCACGTCCTTGGTGGCGAACAGGTCCTTGATACCAAGCGGAATGCCCGCGAGCGGCCCGCCCTCACCCCTGGCGATCTTCGCGTCGGCAGCCTGCGCCATCGCGCGCGCTTGCTCCGGCGTCTCCAGAACATAAGCATTGAGCGAGCGTGCAGCTTCCATCGCGGCGAGATGCGCCTCGGTCAGCTCGCGCGACGTAAAGGACTTTTTCGCGAGGCCGTCACGGGCCTCCGCGATCGTCATCGAAGTCAAATCGGTCATTTATTGATCGGGCTGCAGAAGAATGGAGAGAGCGTCTTGTCGTTCGCGGGGTCGTCCTGCTTCGGACGCGTGCGCTCATTGGCCTCGAGCGCGTCGAGGACGGCATCGATAGCCTGGTCGGGATCGGCCTGTTTGCCTTCCTTTTCCATGGCGTCCAGGAAGTCCATATAGGCCTTGTAGGCCTTCTCATCGTCGCAGAGCAGACACATGGCTGGCCTCGCTCACTCAACTACTTTCGGCACCAGGAAGAAGTGGCCTTCCGTCGCCGGCGCGTTCTTCACGATGTCGTCGGCGATCCCGCCGTCATTGACGACGTCGGCGCGCTTCTTCATCTCCATCGGCGTCACCGAGGTCATCGGCTCGACGCCCTCGATATTGACCTCCGACAACTGCTCGACAAAGGCCAGCATCGCGTTCAGCTCGCCCTGCAGATGGGGAACTTCGGCGTCGATGACCGCGATCCGCGCTAGATGCGCGATACGGCGAACGGTCGTGGCGTCCACGGACATTATATATGGCCTCAAACGGGGGAACTTAAGTCCGCCGTATAGCAGAGGCCGCTTTTGCGCCGCAACCTTGGGGGCCGCCCCTACCCGGCCATCTGGCTCAACCGGGCCAGCGCCCCACCGGCGAGCGCCCGGGTCAGCTCGGCAGCCGGCATTTCCCGGCCCATCCGCACCGCCTGACCTGCCCAAAGATTGGTGAAATCGACCCGGCCGAGCTTTTCGGCAGCCGCCTTCAGCGGACCAAGGGCGGTGGCCGCATGCGGGAATGCCGGCGCATCCGGCGAGATCGGGCCAACCTCGCGCATCACGCGATTGGCGATGCCGCGCGCCGGGCGGCCGGTCATGACGTTGGTGATGACGGTAGTCTCGTCCGTCGCCTGCGCCAGCGCCGCACGGGCCAGAGCCATCACTTTCGATTCGGGGCAGCGCAGATAGGCCGTGCCGATCTGCACGCCGGAAGCGCCGAGCGCGAACGCCGCCGCGATGCCGCGTCCGTCGGCGATACCGCCGGCAGCGATGACCGGCACCTTCACGGCATCAACGACCTGCGGCACCAGTGCAAAGGTGCCGGGCTGCTCGGCGATGTTTTCGGTGAGGAACATGCCGCGGTGGCCGCCGGCCTCCGCGCCTTGCGCGATGATGACGTCGGCGCCGCTCTCCTCCAGCCAGATCGCTTCTTTCACCGTCGTCGCCGACGACATCACGATGCTGCCAGCCGCCTTGACGCGCTTGAGCAGGTCAGGCGACGGCAGGCCGAAATGGAAGCTCACCACCTCGGGCTTCAGCTCTTCGACCACGGCGCAAAACGCGGCGTCGAACGGCGCGCGGTTGGCGGCGTTGATGGGCGACAAAGGATCGAGGCCGAGCTCCTTGTAATAGGCGCCAAGCCGCGCCTTCCATCCGGCTTCGCGCCTGGGATCGGCATCGACAGCCTTGTGGCAGAAGAAGTTCATGTTGACAGGCGCGGAGACGCGCTGGCGGATGATGTTGACCTGCTCGCGCGCCTTCTCCGCCGAGAGCATCGCGCAGGGCAGCGAGCCCAGCGCGCCGCCCTGGGCGGCTGCGATCACGAGCTCGGCATCCATCACGCCGGCCATCGGCGCCAGCACGATCGGGAATTCGGTCTTGAAGAGGTCAATAAGACGGCGGTCCGGCCACATAGCTTTTCTCGTTGTTGGGATTTGCGATCAGGCGGCGGCGACGAAATTGCGGCGTCCGAGCAAAAGCTGCTCGGCTTCAGTGACGATCCGTTCGACGATCTCGGCGGCCGGTGGAATATCATGGATCAGCCCGACCGACTCGCCGGCAAAGACAGCGGCGATGTCAAAATTGCCGGCGGCTCTGGCAGCAAAATATTCCGCCGACACCGCCCCGACTTTCTGCATGAGTTCCACCTCGCGGCCGGTCCAGCGCCGGACGTGGTCGTTGATCAAGGTACGACCCGTGAAAGGCGCCGGCCAGAAGATGTTGCGCGACCAGTCGGGCACCACACCGCGCACGGTCTCACCGGCGTTCGCCGCGCAGATGCGCCGCTTGGCTTCATCGGCGCCCTCGGCTTCGATGCTGGCATAGAAGCGCGTGCCCATCAGCACGCCGGACGCGCCCAGCATCAGCATCGCCGCAAGCCCGCGCCCATCGACAATACCGCCGGCCGCGACGACCGGCACGCGGCCGGCGGCAAGATCGATGATCGCTGGCACGAGGTCGAGCGTGGTGCGCGAAGCGCCGTGCCCTCCCGCCTCGGTGCCTTGCGCAATCAGAACGCTGGCGCCGGCATTGAGCGCCTGCTTCGCCATGTCCTCGCTCTGCACCTGGCAGATCAGGAGTGCGCCGGTCTTTCTCATGCGCGGTGCAAAGGGCGCAGGATCGCCGAACGACAGCATGATCGCGCGCGGCTTTGCCGCCAGCGCAATGTCCAGCAGGTCCGGCTGCTTCGCCAGGCTCCAGGTGATGAAGCCGATGCCGAACGATCCGGAGAAATCCTTGAGTTTCGCGGTCTCTGCTTCCAGCCGCGTCCTGTCGCCGTAGCCACCGCCGAGGATGCCGAAGCCACCCGCTTCACTCACCGCCCGCACCAGCCTCGATCCTGCGATCGTGTCCATCGGCGCCAGCAGCACCGGGTGCTTGATGCCCAGAAGCGCGGTCAATGGCGTTGAGATCGGCATGACGATTCCTCCTCGTCTGGACAAGCAGCTTAGGCCGGACTATCATTCTCAAAAAGTGAATAATTGAGAACGTCGACATCTCTAAATCGAAACGGAGATTTGCGGTGGAATTGACCGA
Organism: Bradyrhizobium sp.; assembly: GCA_036406295.1. Lineage (GTDB taxonomy): Bacteria > Pseudomonadota > Alphaproteobacteria > Rhizobiales > Xanthobacteraceae > Bradyrhizobium. The sequence continues at coordinate 955 of DASWVJ010000186.1, read as the reverse complement.
CCTCCTGACCTTCTCGGCCGTCGCTCGCACCGGCGGCATCACGCGCGCCGCCGAAGAACTCAACACCGTGCAGTCCAATGTGACTCAACGCGTGAAGGCGCTGGAAGCAGAGATCGGCATCGCTCTTTTCGAGCGGCACAGCCGGGGCATGACCTTGACCGGTGCCGGCCGGCGTCTGCTGCCCTATGCCCAACGGATGGCGGCATTGTCGCGCGAAGCGTTACGGGCCGCACGAGACGATGGCGAGCCCAAGGGCCCGCTCGCGATCGGTTCGATGGAAACGACGGCCGCCGTGCGGCTCCCCGCTTTGCTAGCCGGTTTCCATCGTCGCTATCCCGCCGTACAGCTCAGCTTGCGCACCGCCACGACCGCCGATCTCGTCGCCGCCGTGCTCGACGGCAGTCTCGATGGCGCGTTTATCGCCGGCCCTATCGAGCACGGCGATCTCGCCGCGACAGTCGCATTCCGTGAGGAGCTGGTGTTGGTCACGGCGCGGCACATCAAGAACCTCACCGAGTTGCGTGCGGCGACACCAGAGTCCGGACCGACGGCGCTGGTGTTCCGCACCGGCTGCACATACCGCCAGCGCCTCGAGCAGGTTCTCACCGAGTTCGGCTGGCCGTCGGCGACGCGGTTCGAACTGGGTACGCTCGACGGCATGATCGGCTGTGTCGCCGCCGGCATGGGCGTCACGCTGCTGCCGCGCGCGGTGGTCGGACGAAACGAGGGTGTCAGGATCCACGCGCTCGGAACGGCGCAATCGCGGGTGGAGACCCTGTTCATCACCCGCCGAGCCGCGCATGAGTACAGCGCACTGCGCGGTTTCATCGCCTGCCTGAACAGCAAGGACGAAGACATCGCGGCTTGACGCGCGCGTGCATCGTTCCACGCAGCGAAATTCTTCCGCCACATTCTTACAACAAAGCAACGACGCTTCGCACGTGAAATGCGCAGC
>DASWVJ010000185.1:0-21739 GCA_036406295.1 Bradyrhizobium sp. | reverse complement strand
TTCGGCCCGCCGACGATGGCATCGTGCACCTGGCCGCGGCCGGAGAAGTCGACAAAATCACGCGCGCTCGGATTGCTCTTGCCCGAGGCCTTCAACACGCCGTCGCGGATGCCCAAAATGCCTTGCATGCTCTTCAGTTCGTCTGAAGTCAGCGGCTCGTCGAGATCTTTCGAGGCGAAATCATAGTTCAGCGCCTCTGCCAGCAGCGACAGCGCATCGATTTGCAGCGGCAGCTTGTTGATCACCGCCATCTTGTCCTCGGCCTCCGCCTTCGTCGCGCCGACAACCGGCGTGGTCAGGTTGCAGAGGAACATCTGGTCGGGATCGCGGCCGGCCTTGGCGGCCTCGTTCCTGACGGCGGCATAGCCTTCCTTCGCCCCGGTGAGGTTGCGCGCGGCGGTGAAGACCACTTCGCCCCATCGCCCGGCAAATCGCTGGCCGCGCCCGGATGCGCCGGCCTGGATGACCACGGGATGGCCCTGTGCCGAACGCGGCACGGTGAACGGGCCGCGCGACTTGAAGAACTGTCCCTTGTGGTCGAGCCGCTTCACCTTCGAGGGATCGGCAAAGCGTCCGCTCTTCTTGTCCATGATAACGGCGCCGTCTTCCCAGGCGTCCCAATGGCCGAGCACCACTTCCATGAACTCGTCGGCGCGGTCATAGCGGAAATCATGCTCGAGATGGGCATCCTTGCCCATATTGAGCGCCTCGCCGTCGTTGAGCGACGTGACGACGTTCCATGCCGCGCGCCCGCCGGTCATGAGATCGAGGGTCTGAAAGCGCCGCGCCACGTCGAACGGCTCGAAATAGGTGGTCGAGGCGGTGGCGCCGAGCCCCAGCTTTTCGGTCGCCATGCCCATGCAGGTCAGCACGACCAGCGGGTCCATCTTCACGCAGCGGATGCCGTATTCGACGGTATGGGCGTGATCGTTGCCGTAGCGATCCGGCATGGCGAGGCGGTCGTCGAAAAAGGCCATGTGGAACTTGCCGGCTTCGAGAATGCGCGCGATCTCCTGGTAGTAATCCGCCGACATCGAATCGTCGCGCGATTGCGGATGCCGCCATGAGCTCGGCAGGTTGGTGCAGTTTTGCGCCTGCAGGAAGCCAACCAGCGCCATTTGCCGTGTCATGCTGCTCTCCCTCTCACGCCAGTCCGAGTTCGCCGGCGACTTTGTACTCGCCCGCGAGTGCGCGCAGTTTCTCCCACGTCGCGTCCTCGATCTCGATGCCGTCGCGCCGGCGTTCGAGCTCGCGCAGATATTCGACCTCGCCGGGATAGAACACGCCTTTCGAGCCTTCCGACGATGGCGTCGATTTCAGATAGCGCGCGAAGTCGGCGACTTCCCTCTTGAAGTCCTTGAGCGGACGAAAGGCGGCAACATTGAACACTGCCATGAACACGCCGTCATTGTGCCGGCCGCTGGGCTCGACGCCAAACCCCAGGCCCGTGAGCAGCCCGCACAGCACTTCGATCATCGCGGCAAGTCCGCTGCCCTTGTAGCCTTCGGTGCCGCCGAGCGGCAGCAGCGCGCCGCCCTTGCGGTATTGCGTGGGGTCGGTGGTGTGGCGTCCTTCGGCGTCAATGATCCAGCCGGTCGGGATTTGTTCGCCGCGGGCGACCGCGAGCTGGATTTTTCCCGCGGCGACCGCCGAGGTTGCCATGTCGAGATAAAACGGCGCTTCGAGATCGGACGGCACGGCAATCGAGATCGGATTGGTGCCGAGCCGGGCCTCCCGCCCGCCGAACGGCGCGACATGCTTTGGTGAGCGGCCGGAATCGGCGGTGGCAATCCCGATCATGCCTTCGCGCATCGCCATCAGCGGATAGGCGGCGAGCCGGCCGACATGGCTCTGCCGGAACACGGTGCAGGCGGCGACATTGGCCGTCTTTGCCTTGGCGATGGTCAGCTCCATGGCCTTGGTGTTGACATGGAAGCCAAAGCCCCAATGGCCGTCGATCACGGTCGTGGTCGGCGATTCCTGCACGATGGTCCATTTCGCGCCGGGCACGATGTGCCCTGCCTTGACGCGGTCGATATAGGTCGGGATCGCGATCACCCCGTGCGAGTCATGGCCGGCGAGGTTGGCGTTGACGCAACCGACGGCGACCGCGTTGGCTTCTTCGTCGGGCGCGCCGGCAGCCTTGAGCAACGCCGCGCCGATGCGCGTCAGACGGGCGGCGTGGACGATCGGCATCGGGATTTCCTCTGGAGCCGCTCACAACGGCAGTGTGCTTCTTGTCGGACGCGCATGGTCTCAAAGCGCTGTGGCCTTAGCAATTGCCCCCGGGGCGGATTCTTGGGTGCAATGCAGCGGGTGCAACGCTGCCCCGCTGCCGGGCCGCCCCCGGTCGCCGATGCGGGGTTAGATAGGGTAACCAATTGGTTTTCAGGCCGGCGCGTTCGCTTGACATTTACTCTGATCAACAACTTTGGAACTCTCCTAACGACCGTTTAGGCATCTCGCGCATTAACTCCCGCTGGGTCAGTGTGTTGGCCGAGGGAATTGGGTGTTGGAGTCGGATACGGCGCGTACGCTTGCGGCGTTGAACGCCACGAACGAGGCGATCCTGTACGCGAAATCGCCGCAAGAGCTCTACGCGAAGGTCTGTGAAGCAGCCTTCTCGAGCGGAGATTTTTTTGCCACGACTATTTTCCTGCACGACCCGCAGACAAACTTGCTGCGCTTTGCCGCCGGACTGGGTGAAGATTCGATCCGGCTGCGCTCCATCGAGATCTCGGCGGACCCCAATACGCCGGAAGGCAGCGGCGTCGGCGGGCAGGCGTTTCGCGACGGCAAGGTCTGCGTCAGCAATGATTTCCTCAATGACACGCGTTCGCTCGCCTGGCGCAAGAGTGTAGCCGACAGCCATGTCGGCGCCGCTGCGGCTATGCCGCTCACCTGCAACGGCAAGTGCGTCGGCGTATTGCTCGTGACCAGGCGCGAGGCCGATTCGCTCAGCGAGGAGATCGTCTCGCTGCTGGAGCGGATGTCGAAGAACATCTCGTTCGCGCTCGATAATTTTGATCACGAGGCCTCCCGCAAGGATAACGAGCGGGCAATGCGGCGGCTGGCGCGGATGTTCGGCGCCATCAGCGCCACCAATGAGGCGATCGTCCGCGCCAAGACCGAGCTCGAGCTTTACCAGCGTGTCTGCGACGCCGCCGTGCATAGCGGCAAATCGTTTGCCACCGTGGCCTTGTTGGCTGAATCGGGCTCGTCCTGGCTGAAGCCGGTGGCCGGCACCGGCGAAGCCATCGACCTCATCACCCGCACCAAGTTCTCGATCGATCCGGAAAATCCTTACGGCCGCGGCGTCGCCGGCGAGGCATTCCGGACGCAGAAATCCGTCGTCAATCCCGACATCCTTGCCGACAGCGGGGCCTGGGCGGAAGCGCGGCGCGAAAGCGGCGCCATGGCCTGCGTTGCCGTTCCCATGGTCAAGGGTGGAAAGAGCATTGGTGTGCTGATGTTCTTCGTCGGCCGGGCGTGGGCCACGGACGAGGAGATCATGGCGCTGTTCTCGCGGATCGCGGAGAATGTCTCCTTTGCGCTCGACAATTTCGAGCGCGCCGCCGAGAAGGCGCGATCGGATGAGCAGAGGCAGAGCCTTACCCGTATGTATGCGGCGCTGAGCGCGACCAATGAAGCCATCATGCGCGCCAAATCCCGTACCGAGCTTTATGAGCTGGTCTGCGAGGCGGCGGCCAAGGGCGGCAGGTTCAACTCGGTAAGCATCCTGCTGTCGCCGGCGGGCAGCGATTATTTCGCGATGGCAGCATCGGCAGGCCCGACGGCCCACAACGCGAGGCGGCTGAAGGTTTCGACCAACGCGGCGCATCCGGAAGGATGCGGCGTATGCGGCACCGCGTTTCGCGAGCGCAAGGCCAGCGTCGCCAACGACTTTGTCACCGACCCGCGCGGCAGTGCCTTCCGGCCAGCGATCCGGAGTGACGGCGCACGATCCGGTGCGGCGTTTCCGCTGCTGGTCGAGGGGCAGCCGGTCGGTGTCATGCTGTTCATCTCCTCCGAGCTGAACACGTTCACGGCCGAATTCACTGAATTGCTGCAGCGGCTGGCCGACAACGTCTCCTTCGCGCTTGGTAACTTCGATCGCGCCGACGAAAAGGCGCGCAGCGAACAGCAGAAGGAGCGGCTGGCCCGCATGCTCGCGGCGCTGAGCGCAACCAACGAGGCGATCGTGCGCGCCAAGTCGCGGCAGCAATTGTTCGAACTGGTGTGCGATGCCGCAGCGCAGGGCGGCAAGTTTACCTCGACCAACATCGCATTGGCGCGGCCGGACAACGACTTCATGGAGATCGTGGCCGCCGCCGGCCCCACGGCCGACAGCGCACGCTCGGTGCATATTTCGATCAACGCGGCCCATCCGGAGGGACAGGGCCTGTCAGGGACGGCGTTCCGCTCCGGCAAACCCTGCATCGCCAACGATTATATGGCGAACGAAGGAACCAGGGCCTTTCATGCTCGCGCCCGCCGCGACGGCGCAAAATCGGGAGCGACATTTCCGCTGATTGTCGACAGGCGCGTCATCGGCGTCATGCTGTTCGTCTCCTCGGAGAAGGATACCTTCACCCCGGAATTCGTCGAATTGCTGGCGCGAATGACCGACAACGTGTCGTTCGCGCTGAAGAACTTCGACCGGGCCGACGAAAAGAGGAAGGCGGACGAACGCATCGAATATCTCGCTTCGCATGACAGCCTGACCGGTCTGCCCAACCGCGAGATGTTCAATGGCCTGCTGCGCCATACCATCGAGGCCGCGCAGCGCCATGCGCGAAAATTCTCGCTGCTGTTCATCGACCTCGACCGCTTCAAGGTCATCAACGATTCGCTCGGCCATGAGGCCGGCGACATGCTGCTGGTGGAAGTGGCCCATCGCCTGCGCGGCGCGCTTCGCGCCAGCGACGTGGTGGCGCGGCTCGGCGGCGACGAATTCGTCGTCGTCCTGGATGAGACCGGGGAGCGCTGCGATGTCGAAAGGATCGCCGGTGAGCTTCTTTCAACCCTCGGCCAGCCGGTGCAGCTGAGCGGTCACGAGTGCCACACCACGGCCTCGATCGGCATCGCAATCTATCCGTCTGACGGCACCGATACGCAGGCTCTGACCAAGAACGCCGACGTGGCGATGTACCTTGCCAAGGAAGACGGCAAGAACGGCTTCCGCTTCTTCAGCCGCGATGACAAGGTGCAGTCGATCGAGCGCCTGACGCTGGAAACAGCGCTGCGCCGCGCGCTGGAGCGCAACCAGTTCTCGCTGCACTACCAGCCGAAAGTCGACATGCTGACCGGGCAGATCACCGGCGTCGAGGCGCTGCTGCGCTGGGAGCACCCCAATTTCGGTATCGTGTCGCCGATGCAGTTCATTCCGCTGGCGGAGGAGACCGGGCTGATCGTGCCGATCGGACGTTGGGTGCTGAAGGAAGCATGCGCGCAGAACATGGCCTGGCAGCGTCGCGGTCTGCGCCCGGTGTCGATGGCGGTGAACCTGTCGCCGCGCCAGTTCGCCGACCCCCATCTGCTGCAAGACGTCGACGAGGCACTGGTTGCCAGCGGCATGTCGCCCGTGTTGCTGCAGCTCGAGGTTACCGAGAGCATGGTGATGCGCAACGTTTCCCGCGCCATTCGCGTGCTCGATGCGATTCAGAGCCGCGGCATCCGCATTGCGATCGACGATTTCGGCACCGGCCATTCCTCGATGTCGCTGATGAAGCAGTTCCCGATCGACACGATAAAAATTGATCGCTCGTTTGTCCGCGACCTCGCCGATGATCCCGAGGACCAGGCTATCGCGCAGGCCATCATCAGCATGGGCAAGGCGCTTGGCATGACGGTCGTGGCCGAGGGCGTCGAAACCGTCGAGCAGCAGACCTTCCTGCGCGATCACGGCTGCGACGAGATGCAAGGCTTCATTTTCAGCAGGCCCGTGCCGGTGCGTGAGCTTGCCGAGTTGCTGCGCACGACCGTCGAGCTGGCTTCGCCGCCGCTGCAGCCTGTCGACGGTGGTGATGCGAATAGGTCGGGGCTGAAAGGCACTGTCGTCTGACGGCCGGATACTCGCGGTCCGCGCCTCAGTCGCCAACCGCGTGCCGTGCCTCAAGCCTGGGCAGCCGCCTTCAGGCCGAGCAGCCGCTCGGCGTTGCCGCCGGCGACGAGCGCCATCTCGTCCCGGCTCACGCCCTTCACCCTGCCGAGGAATCCGATCGGGTCGGATTCGGCCATGTCGAACGGATAGTCGGTGCCGAGCATGATGCGATCGGCACCCCATGTCTCGATCAGGTGCTTCAGCTCACGCTCGTCGAATACGACCGTGTCGAAATAAAGCTTCTTCATGTATTCCGACGGCGGCTTGCCGATGTTGACACGGCAATCCTCGCGGTGTGCGAAGGCGTGGTCGAAGCGGCCCCAATAGGCCGGCAGATAGCCGCCGCCATGGGCGATGCAGATGTTGAGCTTGGGAAAACGCTCGAGATAGCCGTCGAAGATCAGCTGCCCGACGCAGAGTGCCGAATCCAGGGGATGTCCGATCGTGTTCGGAAAGTAGTGGTCCTCCATACGGCCGACCAGGCTGGTGCCGAACGGGTGCAGAAAGATCAGGACGCCTAGCTCTTCGGCGCGCGCGAAGAATTTTTCGAGGCCCGCACGGGTGAGGTCGACGCCCCGCACATTGGTGCAGAGCTCGACACCGCGGAAGCCGAGCTCCTTGACCGTGCGATCGAGCTCGGCCACAGCCATGCCTGGATCCTGCAGCGGCACCGTGCCCATGCCCATCAGCCGGTCCGGATGCCTGGCGACCATCTCGGCGATGTGATTGTTGACCATGTGGCAGCTGTCGCGCGCGACTTCCGGCGGCGCTGCGTAGACGAAGTGGCCGGGATAGGGCGAGATCACCTGCATGTCGATGTCAAGCCGATCCATCTCGGCAAGCCTCGTCGGCAACTCGGTGAGTTTGGGAAAGTCGATCTTGCCGCGCTGCGGCTGGATGCTCCTGGTCAGCGCGTTGACATGGGCATTGGCGTTCGGCGTCTCGCCGCCGCCGGGAAGGCCGGTCGCCTTCAGCACCATCGCGTGGGCCTCCGGCACCATGCAGTGGCAGTGGATGTCGATGGTACGCCACGGCTTTGCCTTGCCGCGCGCTGGCGCGCTGCCGTGATCGGTAGCAGGGCCGCAGGCTTTGCACTGGAACAGCATCAAGAGCTTCTTCCGGTTATTTGCGGAATAGATTGCATGTATCGGTGTTTATTTTTGTTCCGCCGGTGTGGAGGTTGCGGGCCCTTCGCCCATGATCAGCAGGACGGTGTCCTCATCCTTGGCGCCGTCCCAGTGCACCTGCTTGGCGTAATGCGTGACAAAGCTGCCGGCCGGCATCGGCACGGTGCCGCCAGCGGGATCGAATTTCGGACCGGAGCCCACCCACCAGGTGCCTTGCAGCACCACGATGTAGCGATCGTTGGGATGAAAGTGCGGCCGGCTGAAATGATTGCCCTTGGTCCATTTGTTGTAGACCATGTAGAAGCCGGGCTTTGTCGGATCGCCGACAACGACGGCCTGTTGCGCGCCTGCCGCATTCAACGGGCCCCAGGGAATCTGGTCCGGCAGCTTGTAGGTGACGGCGGCAGAGTTGAGTTCCGCTGCGGACGAGACGGAAAGCATGCCCGCAAACGCAATTCCCAATGCGGGATAGTGCCAGAGGCGGTGTGACGCGGTCATGACTTCCTCCCTTTGGCTGCAGGAAGCGCTCGTGTTGTCGGCTTCGGATGCTAGCTGGCCCGTTCGCGGGGACAAGCGACGCGCGCGCATGCGTGACCGGCGCGATGCCAACAACGCAACTGCAGCATGAAAAACGCGTTTACGCCGCGCCCGGCGATGCTACGTTGCGGCCCAACCAAAAACGGAAAGGGGAGGCCAACACATGAAGTATCTGCCAACACTTGCGGCCGGACTCTTGATCGGCGCTGCCGCCTTGCAATTCTCGACCGGGGCTTCCGGCCAGAGCGATGGCTGGATCAAGCTAATCGACGGCAATTACAAGGCAGCCGACTGGAGCGAGGTCGGCAAGGCCAATTGGGAGGTCAAGGACGGCGCGCTGATGGCCGACAAGCTTGACGGCAAGGATCCTTCCTATCTGGTCTCCAAGGAATCCTATAAGGACTTCGTGATCCGGGCCGAATTCTGGGCGGATGACGCCGCCAACAGCGGCGTTTTCATCCGCTGCGACGGCCGCGACAAGATCGACGCCAAGATCTGCTACGAGGTGAACATCTTCGACAAGCGGCCCGATCCGACCTACGGCACCGGCGCCATCGTGGATGTCGCCAAGGTCGACCCGATGCCGAAAGCGGGCGGCAAGTGGAATACCTATGAGATCACGGCGAAGGGACCGCAGCTGACCGTCGTCCTGAACGGGCAGAAAACGGTCGACGTTCAGGATTCAAAACACGCCGCCGGCCCGTTCGCGCTTCAATACGGCTCGGGCGTGATCAAGTTCCGCAAGGTCTATATCAAGCCGCTGTAAGCTCAGGCGGCCGGATACAGGCGCCTGCCGGAATTCGCGGGCTCACCCGTCTTCTGCGGGTGGGCCTTTCTGTGCCAGGCCCAGGCGGTGCGGATGATGGTGGCGAGATCGGAATGCACCGGCACGAAGCCGAGCGTGTCGCGCGCGGCCGAGCCGTTCGCCACCAGATAGGTGGGATCGCCGGCCCGTCGCGGCTTGATCGTATGCGGCACGGCGCGGCCGGTCTCGGCAGCGATGGCCGCCAGGATTTGGCGTACCGAAAAACCCTTGCCGGTGCCGAGATTGAACACGCCGCCGCCATGCCCTTGCAACAGAAGCTTCAACGCCAGCACATGAGCCGCCGCGAGATCGCTGACATGGATGTAGTCGCGGATCGCGGTGCCGTCGGGCGTGGCGTAATCGTCGCCGAACACGGCGAAGTCGGCGACGTGGCCCTGCAGCGCCATCATCGCCCGCGGGATCAAATGGGTCTCGATCTGGCGATCTTCGCCGATGCCGCCTTCGCGATCGGCGCCGCTCGCGTTGAAGTAACGCAGCGCAACGGACGAAAAGCCATAGGCGCCGCGATAATCCGCCAGCACACGCTCGATCATCCATTTTGAGGCGCCGTAGGGGTTGATCGGCGCGCACGGATAATTTTCCGGCAGCGCCTGGCTGTCGGCATTGCCGTAGACCGCGCCGGTGGAGGAGAACACCAGCCGCGTGCAGCCTGCAGAGCGCATCGCATCGAGCAGGGCCAGCGTGCCGGCGAGGTTGTTGAGGTAGTATTTTTGGGGATTGGCGACGGATTCCCCGACCAGGCTCGATGCCGCAAAGTGCATCACCGCAACGATGTTATGCTCGGCGAAGGCGCGCGCCAGCGTGGCCTTGTCGGCAATGTCGCCGACCACAAGCGCGCCGCTGACGAAATGACGATGACCGGTCGAGAGATTGTCGTACACGACGGCGCGGAATCCGGCGCGTTGCAGCGCGCGGCAGCAATGCGAGCCGATATAGCCCGCGCCGCCCGTCACCAGGATCGCCGGTCGATCTGCCATCAGTGGTGCCCGCCGCGGCCGCTGACCTGCCGGCTCTTGTTGACGAGCAGATAGAGCGCGCGCGGATTGGTGGTGAGATAGCGCCAGAACAGCCGCCGCGGCTCCAGCCAGATACGCCAGGCCCATTCGAGGCCGGCGTTCTGCATCCATTTCGGCGCGCGGGCGCGGCTGCCGGACAGGAAGTTGAACAGCCCGCCCGACGTCTTGATAACGCCGACATCGGACAGATGCGGCGTGAATTCCTCGACGAAGGCCTGCTCATAAGGCACGCCCATCGCGACCCAGAGATAGTCCGGCGCCAGTGCGTTGATCTCGTCCACCTTGGCGCGTAGCGCGTCGCCACGCAGATAGCCATGATGATGCCCGACGATCTTCAGCTGCGGATACATCCTGCGCACATTGGCGACCGCCGTGGCATTCTCGGCTTCATCGGCGCCGAACATGTAGAAGGTGAGTCCCGCGGCCTGTGCCTTGCGGGCGACGACATGGAACAGGTCGGTGGTGGCAACGCGCTCGGGCAGCGCCATCTTCGACGTGAAGCGCGACACCGTGACCAGCGGCTGGCCATCGGCGCTGATCAGGTCCGCGGTGCGGAACAGGCGATCGGTCACCGGCTCGGTCGAGCAGCGCGCCAGCACCTCGCCATTGGCCGAGGTCAGGTGAAGCGGACGCGGCACCCGGCGCTGCGGGAACATCATCTCGATCATGAAGTCGGCGGTTTGCTCGAGATCGAGCGCGGCGAGCCGGAGCCCGCCAAGCGTGATCCGCGGGACTTCCGCTGTGGCGGTTCGTCCGATCGCATTGACGCGGCGTTCACGCATGCCATTCTCCTGAAGATTGTTGACAGCGCCCGGCGAACGGCAAACCGGCGGCGCAGCCGAGGCGCTCTCGGCGACCGGTCCGGCGCGCAGTGTTACAAAGCTGTACATCGCGGACACTCCCGCTGTGCCAAGAGAATCCAGCATGTCGTTGCGAGCCGGCCGGCTCTGTCGGGATTTGATCGCAATTCGCATGCCTTCAGCACCGTTATCGGGAGCTCCAATATCGCAAGTTCCTATTAGCAATAATCGCTCCAGCCGCGAGGCAACGCGCGACGATTGCTGCTTCGTGGTTAACGGCGAAGGGAATACCGCGCGGCCTTATCGCGTCGCGTTGGCCGGCGCGGTGACGGTTTGCGCGCGGATGTGGTTGCCGATCACAAGACCGGTCAGGCACAGCAGCAACCCAAGCGCCGGCGGAGCAAACAGCGCCTCTTCCTGGAAGATGCCGTTGACCAGCACGATAATCACACCGAAACCGGCGACACCCTGGGTCAGGATTCCCGACGTCGCGTAGAGCCGCCACGCCCGCATCGCCATCGCGAAGTAGAAGCCGAGCGGCACCAGTGCAGCAATTCCCATCTGGTAGATCATGACGCCGACGGCGCTCTCGACTGCACCATCGACACTGCCGGCGGCTTGTGCCGCGCTCCAGTCAATGGAGTAAAAGCCTTCCGACAGATTGCCGCCGACGCCCAGTCCGCGGCCGAGCGGGTTCTGCAGAAATCCGTTCCAGCCACCCATAAAACCGAGCACGTGGTAATCGCCCAGTTGCAGCCCGATGCGGATCGCCAGGATCGCGTAGGCAATGAGCGCTACGAAGGCGAACAGGAGCGTGACGATGGGACCAATCAGCCAGGTCGAGGCCCATGCCACCATGACAAAGATGACGAGGATCAGCGCTCCCTTGACGCTGCACAGGATCAGAAGCGGAATGGCGGCGAGCGCAATCCAGGGACGTCCGACCGAAAACAGGAACAGCAGGAAGAAACCGATCCCGTAGCCGAAGCTGATCGGGTGCATGTTCGGCCCTAGAATGCGCAGGATCGTCGAAAGCCCGAAATCCTCGAGCAGCGGCGTGTTCAGGAAGCTGAAGCGGAAACGATCGATCAGATCGACCGGCACGAATCCGGTGGCTCGCATCTCCGCCTCCCATGAGCCGGACTGCGCGGCCTTGAGTTCGTCAAAGCCCCAGAACTTGTAGCCGTTCGTCACCGCAAGCCAGAAATCGCGGAAAAAGAATTCGACGTAGCCGCAAACCAGAAGGATGACGGCGATCGCGACCAGAAATGGCGTGATACGGATATCGAAGGTCGCTGCAGTCAACAGAGAGAGCTGGAACAGGAACAGTGGCAGCACGATGTTGCGCAGGTAGATCGCAGCGGCCATCGGATTATGCACCGCGCCCAGCACGAAATACAGCATCACCACCGAGAGCGTGATGAATCCCCACGTCATGATGCGATTGACTTCCGCCGAGTGATTGCGCTGGCGCAGCATGTAGAGGGCGACGGTCACCAGCCACATGACGGAGCAGACGAGGAAGTTATAACCCTTGACGAATTCAAGCTCCGACGGCGTCGAGAAGTTGGATGACAGAATCGATACGAACAGGTTCTGGAAGAACAGGATGAAGATTGCGCACGATGCCGCGTAAGCCGGGGTGGCAATGACGATGGCGCAGGCGACGAAGCTCTCGACGGCAATAGCCAGCATCGAATTCGCGGTCTGCAGGATGGGCGCAAAGGCGATCGATGCAACGGCAATGAGCAGTGCCGGCAATACGTCGCTGGTGGACGGCGATCTCTGGGCGATACTCGGGTACACGGGTCTGGCGATCGCGTTCGGCTTGCGTGGTCTGGTCCTGGGCCAGACATACGCGATCTCCCGACATAATGAGTAAGAAAGCTTGGTTAATGGCGCGGTAAGGTGCGCTTGGCATAGCAGCCGGCGTTCCAGACAGTCTGAGCACTTCGAGCGGCCGCCGCATTTGATTGCACAAGCCGGCCATTAACTATCGGCGCGATGATTGATGCCGCGGCGTTTGCGCGCAGCCTGCGATCGAGTATGTACGAATGGAACCCTGCGGCAAACTGTCAGACTTGGCAGCGTCTCGATCGTCACTGCCTCGGGGCCGGCCCGCGACATCGATTGTTTTGTTTCAGCGTATGCATCACTCGGAAGCCGTGTTCGACGTAAGCATCGACAATTCGTTCGACTTCCTCTCGAGCGAATATGCGACGCTGTTCGAAAATTCCGTCGCGACCGCGTTCCAGCATCCGCTCTGGCTGGACAGCCTGTACAGGCATCTGGCCTCGGCCGGCGGGATCAGGCGTCTCGTCGTGGTGGTGCGTCGCCGCCGGAGCGGCCAGCTTGCGCTGGTGCTGCCGCTGGTTCGTCTCCGCCGCGGCCCGCTGCGCACCGTCGAATTCGCCGATCTGCGCGTGTCCGATTATCTCGCGCCGATTTGCAGCGAGAGCGTTTTCGCCGAGCTCGTGCAGGACGTCGCGGCGTGTCGGGATATCCGGCGCCTGATCCGGCCGTTCGATCTGCTCCGTATCCCCAAGTTGCGCGACGGCACGGTGGGTCTGGAAGCGCTGCTCGATGGGCCGGCCCGCGCCTCCATGGACACGAATTGCTATGCAGTCGAGCTGAAGGATAATTTCGAAGACTGGCGCGCCGGAGCGCTTGATCGTTCGTACCAGAAAGAGCTCGCAAAGAAGCTCAGGCAGTTGCACAGGAAGGGCAACGTCCGCTTCTCCTGCGAGGAGACACCGGACATCGTTGCCACGCTGGAGATGATGAAACAGTACCGCGGACCGCGCTTCCATGCCCGCGGAGACGGCGACCTGCTGCAACGTCCGGAATACTTCGCCTTTTATTCCGACATCGCCCTGCGCGGCGTCGGAGTGCTCTCGCGCCTCTACGCCCTGCGGATGGACGAGCGGGTGATCGCTGCGGTCCTCGGCCTTGCCCACAAGGGAACATTCCTGATCATCATGGGCGCATTCGATGTCGAGGGCTTCAAGAGCCAGTCGATTGGTTCATTGATGTTTGAGCGGGTCGCAATGGATTGCATCGAGCGCAAGGACCGTGTGCTGGATTTCACCATTGGCGATGAGCCCTACAAGAAGTTGTTCGGCGCCAAGCCCAGCCCGATGTGGACGATTACGCGCACCGGCAGCGCGGCGGGCAGCCTGGCGGGTTTTGCGCTCGAGCAGGCACCGTGGCTCAAGATGGCCGCAAGGCGGATGGCGGGACTGAGGCTCCTGCCGGCGCGCAGCTGAGCCACGCAGCCGCCAGGCTTGTCAATATTGCAGCTTCGACAGCCGCGATCAGGCGGAGCGCAGCCGCTTGCGGGTGCGCGCAACCCAGCCGGGCTGGATCGCATCGACCCGATGCGTCAGGTTACGCCGCAGGAAATGCAGCCGCCGCCGCAGGCCCCAGCTGATGCGGCTGTCGGACGTCAGCGCCTGGCGAAAATGCGCCATTCTGAACGCCGACTGGTCGGAGGCCATCTTCTCCTCATCGGCATAGAATTGCGCGATCTTGTCGACGTCCATGCCGTCCGTCTTGAGCCATTGTGGCAGATGCACAGTGCAGAGCCGTTCGAGGTCGACGAGCAGGCGGCTCACGCCGGTGCCGGCGGCCGGACAGGAGGTCTGAAAGGCGTCGCCGACGAGCACGATGCCAGGTTGCAGATGGCCTTCCACATTCGCAAGGTCCATGACCCAGTGGTGCACGCGGTCAACCAGGCGGAAATCGCCGAGATGGGCGCGCAGGCCGGGCATCAGGCGGAACAGGGTCGATTTCGGATCGCGGCGCAGCTCGCGCATGATGGGATCGTTGGGATCGCGGAACATGAACAGGTTCGCGCGCATGCTCCCCTGCATCGGGAAGATGCTGATATAATCGAGGCCGTCGCTCGTCCGTTCGCCGTAATATGTGAGCGCCGGGAAGCTGAACGTTCCGTTCTCTGCGGGCGCAACGGTGAAGCCGAAGGCGAGCGAATGGCGGGAAACGAGGACACGGCGCGAAATGCCGAGACTGTAGGGCAGGGCGCCCGCCATGCCGGTTGCCAGCATCACCAGGCGCGAGGTGATCTCCTTGCCGGAAGCAAGGCTCACGTGCTGCAGATGCTTGCTGGTGCGGATGGATTGGACCTGGTCCACGATCAGCGCGGCAGGATCGGCGATCAGGCTTCGTGCGATCGCCACCATGGGCGCATAAGGCAGTCCGTAATTCAGGCCCCGGCTGATATCGACCAGCTTGCCCTCGCGGATGTTCAGGGTGGTGTCGAACGCGCTGGCGCGCTGCGCAAACGGCTCGAGAAGTCCGAGGCGCTTGAGGATGTCCAGCTGCCCACCGCCGAGCTTCTCGACGCGGAATTCGTCCGGATAGATGGCCCGCTTGTCGATCAGCGCCACCTTGTGACCGGCCCGGGTCAGGATGGCAGCCGCCAATGAACCGGAAAGGCCGCCGCCGACAATGGCAACGTCCACGGTCATGTGATCCGGATTTTCTCCGCCTTGTGCGCCGAGGTTCATGTCAGTCTTCATCCTGTTCTTCGCAACTTGCCGGCCTGTGGCACTGCAAGTTCGATGCCCGATGGCTGCCATGGGAACCCGGTGTGACCGCTTTGGCGCGATGAGGTTAATGGTCCTTAATTGTTGAGCCGCGCGTCGGGCAAATTGCTGATGCGGCGGCCGGGCCGCATTTACCTTCAAATCGAAAGTTCGACCGGCGGAGCGCAGGACGTGCAAAATGGTGCGCGCCTTGCCAGTGATCTCGCTGCCCGCGGGAAGGTACGGAGCCGGAGGGAAATCGCCGCCCGCAGCTGCCCCGTTTGAGGACAAGCGAGACAATGGCGAATGCAGGAATGATGCAACTGGCTGAATATTCGTTTGAGCGCGCTGCGGCGCGGTTGCGCCCCAGCCCGGCAAGCCTTTGCAAACCTGTTTGGCCCCAAATGGCTGCAACGCGAAGTGCCGGATGCCCGGCAATCCTGGAAAGCGTATCGGCCTGATACTGTCATGATCGCATCCCTTCTCCAGCTGGTTCGGCGCGACGTCACGCGTGGGGTTGCCGGCACCATCCTTCTCAAGGTGGGTAGCGGCGGCCTTGCGTTTGCGGTGTTCTCGCTGGCGGCGCGCACCATGTCGCCGGATGCGTTCGGCACTTTCGCGACGTGGCTTTGCATCGCGCAGATCGCTTCAGTTGTCGGTCTGGTCGGACAGGAACTTCTGCTGGTTCGTTTCCTCAATGAGTACCAGGTGAGCGGCGCAGACGGCCTGACCAAGGGCGTACTATTGTTCAGCCTGAGAACGTCGGTGTTGGCGACGCTTGCGGCGGCGGCCGTCGTCATGGCGATCGGCGGCGTGCGCGGCGATTCTACGCTGCTGCTGGTGTCGGTCGCGGTCTTCATGGGCGTGAATTCCGGACTGATGCTCGGCAGCCAGATCGCGCGCTCCGTCGTCGGCATCCTGATGGGAGAGGGCAACCGCGAGTTCTTCTGGCGCATTCTCGTGGTGGCCGTGCTGCTGGCGATGTTGCTCGGCGGTGGGATCATCACCCCGACGCAGCTGTTTGCGTTGATGGCTGCGGCCATGTTCGGCGGGCTGATCGTGCAGATCGTCGCAATCCTGCGAAACCTGCCGCGGATGCGCGACATCCCGGCGAGCTACGAGCGCAAGCGCTGGAAGGCGAGCGGATTCCGCTTCTGGCTGTCGTCGATCCTCGAAGCCGCCAACCAGTATTTCGACGTCATTCTGATCTACTGGATGCTGGATCCCGTGATGGCGGGCATCTATTTCGCGGCCTCGCGCCTTGCCAACGTGTTTGCGATGCTGTCGGCGGCGCTCTACACGTTTGCTGCCCGCCGCCTGCCGTCCCTCTATTTCAGCAGGCAGCACGATGAGTTCGAGCATACGCTAATACTGATGGCGGAAGTCACCGCGCTCTGTGTTGCCAGCGGCCTTCTGATCATCTGGGTGGGCGCGCCGTATCTGCTTGGACTGTTCGGCCCGCATTTCGTCACGCAGCAATGGACGCTGATCGTGCTGGCGGTCGGCACGGCCATCCAGGCTGCCGGCGGTCCCGCGGCGGCGATCATTCAGCTCACCGGCCATGAGCGCGCCTATGTCCCGGTCGTGGCCGGCAACGTGGTGCTGCGGCTGATCGGCTTCTTTGTCCTGATCCCGTGGCTGGGGGTGCTCGGCGCGGCGCTGTCGGCGACGGTGTCGCTGACGCTGGCAACCGTCGCGCTCAACATGTTGTGCCGTCGCTGGACGGGCGTCGATCCATCGATCCTCGTGCTGTTCCGGCGGCCAAGCTGGAAGACAAAGCCGGCGCCGTCACCCGCGACCGAGCCGAAGATCTGAACGGCGGCGAGCTACTGCGGCGCTACCGAGAGCCGAGCAGCGCCTTCAGGGCTTCCAAATCCACCTTGCCGGATGCCGCATCGGCGAAGCCAAAGCCCTGCGACAGCTCCCAGTGCGT
Organism: Bradyrhizobium sp.; assembly: GCA_036406295.1. Taxonomy (GTDB): domain Bacteria; phylum Pseudomonadota; class Alphaproteobacteria; order Rhizobiales; family Xanthobacteraceae; genus Bradyrhizobium. Next base: position 4,853 of record DASWVJ010000185.1, on the reverse strand, counting down.
CCAGCCCCAGCAATGTTGCCGCGCATAGGTGGTTACATCCGCCAGCCAGCGCAGCCGGCTGTTGCGCGGCGCGCCGGCTTTCAGCACGCCGAATTCGTTGATGATGATGGGCCGCGCGTAGCGCTGCTGCCAGGCCGCCGCCGGCTCCAGCCATTTGCCGATCGTGCCGCCGGGGATGGCGCTCTCCAGGATGGCGAGCGCGCGCGTCTTGCCGCCGTCGGAAAGCTGCTGCCTCAGGCTTTGCACCGACGGGTCGTCCGCCCTGACGGGATAGGGCAGATCCCTGATGTCATGCAGCGGGTCGCTCGGATCCCAGTGCGCCTGATGCGTGAACGCCATCGGATCGTAGAAATGGATGGCATAGACGACATTGGGATCGTCGAGCGGACGAAAATCTACCAGCGAGTCCGGACGCTGCCAGTTGACGGGGCCGACGATCAGAGTGGTTTGCGGCAGCAGCTTGCGGACAAAAGTGGCGAGCTTCTCGACTTCGCCTTGCCATCGCGGGGCGTCGAGATCGGGCTCGTTCAGCAATTCTGCGAACACGCGATCGGCAGGGAAGGCCTGCATGACCTTGGCGAGCGCAGCCCAGGCATCCTGCATCGCCTGCATCGACGCCATCGCATCCTCGCGGTGCAGCGCGTTGAACCTTTCGCCAGGATGCAGGTCGATCGAGACGGCATAGCCGAGTCCGAGCAGGGTTTTCAGCGCCGCGTCAATGGCGCGCAACCGCGCCTCGCGTTCCGCCGGCGCGGCAAACCGCTGCATGATGTGTTCGGCCGGAACCGGCAGGCGGACGTGGCTCATGCCGGCCTTGCGCAGGGCGGCAAGCAACGGGCGCGGTGGCGGCAATTGCGCGCCGTTGATCCAGCCATCGGCGTTGAAGCCGCGCGAGAGCGCGGCGATCCTGTCGGGGGCGACGCCGGCAAGCAGCGCCTGACACGCGTGCGCCGAGACGGGCCACAGGCCAAGCAGTGAGGCAGCCAGCGCCAATGCGGGCCGGGTGGCCATCGCTGCGTCAGCTCGCCTGCGCGCGCAACGGAACGGGCCGCAGGGCGAGATCGTTGAGCACGACGCCGATGGCGGCCGGCCCATATTTCGACAGCGAGGCGATGGCTTCCTGGATCGCGCCGGATGTCGCCATGTGCTCGTGCGCCACCACGACGACCAGATCGGCATGCGCCGCCAACGCGGCGACGCCGGGCTGCTCGCCGAGCGATGGCGCATCGATGACGATCAGGGAGAATTCGGAGCGGATATCGTCTTCGAAGCTCTTCGCGATGCGGCTTGCCCCGAGCAGGATGTCCAGCGAGTGAAGCGTCGCCTTGGCCGTGAACCGGCTGCGGTCGCCGCCTGCTGCGACCTCGGCAGCGCGGATCACTGCCGCATCGGGCTGCACCTCGATCAGCACGCTCATCATGCCGGTATCGATCGCGCCGAGATTGAGCGACCGCGCCACGGCGCTGACGCCGACGCCCGGCTCGAGCGAGGTAACCAATGCGATCTTGCCGCGCCGGCCGGACATGGCGGTGAAGCGTTCGAGCAGTTTTGCAACATGGGGGCGCAAATCCGGATCGCCCGCGCCACTGATCGGCTTCTGCCAAATCGTCTTTCGGGGATCGGGCGGCAGCGTGTTGGGAATGCGCACCCACACCGGCAGGTCCTGTTGCACGGCGGCGGCAGAGGCCGAGGGAGCGGCGCGTGCGATCGCCGGCGCCGGAGCCGGTTCCTGCTCCGCCGTCGCGGGCCGGATGTTCTTTCGCGCCTCCAGCGCCGCGACTGCAGCGGTCGAGCTCAGTACGGAAGCGAGCGCGATGGCAACGAGCAGGATCGCGAGCGGCGGCCGCGTCGGGCGCGTCGGCGGATTGGCCAGCGAGGCGATCCTGGTCTGCGAGGTCTGCAGCAGGCGTTGTTCGTTGGTGGTCTTGTAGCGCGCCAGGAACTGCTCGTAGATATTCTTGTTGGCTTCGGCATCGCGCTGCAGCTCCTGCAGCTTGACCAGCGCCTGCGCATCCGTCAGCGCTTGCGCTTCAGCGATCTTGAGCTGCGCTTCCAGCGTCTTCTGCTGATCCTGCAGCGTTTCGTATTCCGATTTCGCCGTTTCGATGTTGCGCTTCCGCTCGATCTCGATCTGGCGGTTGAGATCGGCGAGCTGGCCCAGGGCCATCACCAGGTCAGGGTGGCGGTCACCGAGCACGGCGCGCTTCTGGGCGATCTGGTCGTTGAGTGCGGAGCGCTGTGCCCGTAGCGCGCTGAGCAGGTCCTGTTTCACCTGGGCCTCGACATTGGCCTTGAAGTCGCGCTGCGTCTGCTCGTAACGGGTCTTGGCCTCTTCCGTCTTCAACCGCGCCGCCGACGCCTGTTGGGTCAGGTCGGTAATGCGCAGTTGCTGTGTGGTGGATTCCTTGCCGGCGTTGACGATCTTGTGGTCGCGCTTGAACGCCGCCACCGCGTCTTCGGAGATGCGCAGGCGGTCGCTCAATGTCTTCAGGCGGCTGTTGAGCCAGTCGGCAGCCTCATCGGTGGCGTTGGTCCGGGCCTGGGTCTGGTTGGCGACGAAGGCCTCGGCGATCGCATTGGCGTAGCTGGATGCCTTTTGCGGATTGTTGGATACGAAAGTGATGGCGATGACGTAGGTCAGGCCGCGCCGGGAGATGTCGAGCCGGGCGCGCAAGCGGTCCAGGATCCTTGCAGGGTCGGTCTCAGCGCCGGCAATTTCGGCGTCCTCCCTGATCTTGAGCTGCTCAATCAGCGGCCGCAGGAATCCGTCGGACTTGGCGATCTCGATCAGGCTTTGCAACGCAGCGGCATCCTGGCCAATGCCAGGCAAGACATCCTGCTCGTTGGTGACGCGCTGCTCCCGCGGATCGACCACGACGAGGGCCGTCGCCGCGTAGCGAACCGGCAGCATCATCAGGACGGCCACGCCGAACGCAAAAAGCGCCAGCGAATAGATGGCAATGCGCCGGCCATTGTTCCGGAAGAAGGCGAGACCGTTAACGGCGAGGTAACCTTTAAGGAAGGCCGGTGGTGCGCTGGTCAATTTGCTGGATGTCTCGCGCGCAGGCGCTTCCCATGAAGGAGAGTCTTCCGCCCGATCCAACGTGACCTGGGCTGGCTGATTACCGTACATCATACGAATTGACTCAAACTCGATCGGTAAGCGTGCACGCTCCATCCAACGTAAATATCTATGGTTAAGCGACGGTTACCTCACCTTACACTGCAAGAAGCGTGCAAACAGGATTCCACTTCTTGGTAACGACCACGCCGCGTGGCCAAGGATTAACCCCTTCTTGCTGTAGTCGGTGTCTGTCGTGCGATGGTGTGCTAGTGGCTGGCGCAGACAGAAAGCCTGGATCTGTCCCAACAAATTGATCGAGCAGGACCGTGCTGCTGTCCACCCCGAGCGAAAACCCGCGCGCGCTGTTCAAGGTTGCTACCGCTGCAATCGAAGCCAGGCCGACTCCTGCCCGAACGAGCGCCGGATCGAAGCTCGCGCGCCGTATCCTGCTGGTCCAGACCCAGGCCGAGAACGCCGGCGCCCAGGAAATTTCCAGGCTGGTCGGCGCTGGTTTGCGCGAGCGCGGCTATGAGGTGTTCAATCTCTTCTTCTTCCGCAAGTCGGACTCCTTCGACGAGCCGCCGAACACATTCTACTGCGCACCGCAGCGGCCCGGCACGGCCTGGGCATTCGCCAGATTTCTCTGGAGCCTTGCGCGCCAGATCAGGACGATCCGCCCCGACGCCGTGATGACCTTCCAGCACTATGGAAACATCTTCGGCGGCGCCGTCTCGCGCCTGGTCAGCTCCGCTCCTGTCATCGCCAACGAGGTCTCGGCCGGAGCGTCGATGAGCTGGCCGGTTCGCGCGGCGGACATCGCGCTCGGCAGTCTCGGCGTCTTCAATTGCATCACGCTCAATTCGCGCGACATGGAGCGCGAATATGCGCGATATCCGGCGAGCTATCGCGCGCGAATGACGCATGTGGCGCATGGTTTCGACGACAAGTCGCTCGACCTGCCGCGCGAAGAGGCGCGTCGCCGCTTCGGTCTGCCGCAACAGGTCACGCTGCTGGGCTGCACGGCGCGATTGCATCCCGATAAGCGGCTTGATGCCGCGATCCGGTTGCTCACACGCGAACCGGGCTGGCATCTGGCGCTGGCCGGACAGGGTGCGGACGAAGGGCGACTGAAGGGCCTCGCTGCCGAACTTGAGCTCACCGACCGCGTCCATTTCGTCGGCGAACTGCCGCCGCAGCGCATCGGCGAGTTCCTGGCGTCGCTTGATGTCTTCGTGTTTCCTTCAGCGGCCGAGACATTCGGCCTTGCCGCAGTCGAAGCAGCCGGCGCCGGCATTCCGGCAGTGGTGAGCGATTTGCCGGTCTTGCGCGAAGTGCTGGCGATCGATGGCAAGCCGGCGGCGCTGTTTGTCGATCCCGCCGATATTTCCAAATTCGCCGCCACCGTTTCGCGCTTGCTCGGCGATAGCGATCTCAGGGACGAACTGCGGCAAAATGCCAAAGGGCTCAAATCCCGCTATTCAGTTAACGCGATGGTCGATGAATATGTGGGGATCCTCCAGAGATTTCTCTGATCATCACCTTCCCTCGCGATATGAGCCGGTAATGATCGTCGAGCTCAGGTGCGACCGCGCGCGGGCGCGGCAATGGATGAACCGCAAGTCGCTGCGGATCGCCAATCAGGATGTTTCGCTTCAGCTTGCGTGGGTGGACGTTTCGTCTCCGGCACCCGCAGGTCTTGACGCGCTGTTCGAGCTCGAGCGCATGATCCTGCGCAGGGGAAAACGCAGCGGAGCCGACAGGCTCGGATCGACGGCGCAGGCGCCCGCGC
>DASWVJ010000184.1:0-17155 GCA_036406295.1 Bradyrhizobium sp. | reverse complement strand
CAACAGCGGCGGGCTCTCCATTCTGGTGCATCCGAATACGACCAATCCGAAGCGCGACCATCTTGCCGATCCGCTGTGGATCGGCACGCCGCTTCCCGTCCACGGCGACATCCTGCCGGAAGAGGCCGAAGCCGAGCTGCCGCTCGTGCCGAACACCAATCCGACGCTGCGGCCGTGATTAAAGCGTGACGGCCGTTTGGTTGAATCGATCATCGGCGGACTCTGAGCAACCGGGGACGGTTGGGAGCTTGAATCACGGGGGCTGGCCGAACGCAATGCTGCTATGAAGGTGCTTCAAACCGTCGCCGTTGCGCCGCTCAGCGGAACCCCATACGCTCAACCAAAAACGTCATCGATGGCACGCTACATCCACTAGGGAGGTGAGCACATGGCCTTGTTGTCGCGATCGACTTTTGTCGCCACGATTCTGCTCGTGGGAGCCGGACTGCCATCCGCCGTCCGCGCGCAAGGCAGTCCGCCGCTAAGCGGCGCCGTCACGTTGTTCGAGGGAGTGCGCATCTTCGATGGCACCAGCGCCACGCTTTCCGTGCCCTCCAACGTTCTGGTGCGCGGCAACAAGATAGAGGCAATCTCGACCCAGCCCATCGCGGTCGATCGCAAGGCGGACACCCGCATCATTAACGGCGGCGGGCGCACGCTGATGCCTGGCCTGATCGACAATCATTGGCACGCGATGCTGATACGCGTGACGCCGGCACAGTCGTTCGGTGACGTCGGCTACAACAATCTCCTGGCGGCCGACGAGGCGACGGACACGCTAATGCGCGGCTTCACGACCGTTCGCGACGTGGGCGGCCCGGTGTTCGGCCTCAAGAGCGCCATCGACGAGGGCATCGTCAGGGGCCCCCGCATCTATCCGTCGGGTGCCGTGATCACGGTCACCAGCGGGCACGGAGATTTTCGTCAATTCAGCGATCTTCCGCGGACGATCGGCGGCATGCTGACGCGCATGGAGAAGATCGGAGGCTCCATGGTTGCGGACACCCCCGACGAGGTCCGCATCCGCACCCGCGAGCAACTCATGCAGGGCGCCAGCCAGATCAAACTGACGGCGGGCGGCGGTGTTTCTTCGCCGTTCAGTCCCATCGACGTGTCGACTTTTACGGAGCCGGAACTGCGGGCGGCTGTCGAAGCGGCTGAGAATTGGGGCACTTACGTTACCGTACACGCGTTCACGTCTGCAGCAATCCAGCGGGCGATTGCCGCCGGTGTGAAGTGCATCGAACACGGCTTCCTCATGGACGATGCCACCGCCAAACTGATTGCCGAAAAAGGCATATGGCTCAGTACGCAGCCTCTCCCCGAAGACTTGAGGCTGGGCTTTCCGGTGGGTTCGGTCCAGCGCGCCAAGGCGGAAGAAGTCTGGCCCGGAATAGCCAGGACCTATGAGCTGGCAAAGAAGTACAAGATCAAGACGGCGTGGGGCACCGATGTATTGTTCTCTCGCGCGCTGGCACAGCAACAGGGGGCAATTCTGGCGTCGCTTGTACGTTGGTACACGCCTGCGGAAGCGCTGGTCATGGCCACGTCGACAAATGCCGAACTGCTTACGCTGTCTGGCAAGCGCAATCCCTATCCCGGAAAGCTCGGTGTCGTTGAGCAAGGGGCGCTCGCGGACCTGCTGCTGGTCGATGGCAATCCTCTGGAGAACATCAACCTCATCGCAGATCCCGGCAAGAATTTCGTCATCATCATGAAAGATGGCAAGGTCTACAAGAACACCTTGCCCAATTGAGACCCGATCCTGAGGGAGCACGATCCAACCATCGCGCTCGCACGTGCGAAAACGAGGCGGCAACGCCATGGGCTCATCGAAGGATCGTTGGCCAGGCGCCCGGCTCGCCGCATCGGAGCGAAATACTGTTGTCTGTACCAGGGTTCGTAGACGCGCTAGATTGTTGGGAATGCGGGGACTGCAATGAGACGGCGCGATATCGTTTTGGGAGGTGTAGCGGCGGTCCTGCTATCACGTGTCGCAAGCGCCCAAACCGGTGGTGCGCTGCCACGTCTCGGAATTCTCCGCTACGGGGCACCAACAGGCGATAACACGCTGCGGCCCTTCCTGACTGGCATGAACACGCTCGGTTATGTGGAAGGGAAGACGATAATCTACGACTACCGCTACGCCAATAACGACAGCAGCCGACTTGCCGCTCTTGCAGCCGAACTCGTTGCTACCAAGCCAAATATCATGATGGCGTTTGGTGGCGACATCGCACCCCATGTGCGGGATGCGACGAAATCCCTGCCGATCGTATTCTCCGTTAGCGCCGACCCCGTAAGGCTCGGGCTCGTTGCCAGCCTGAGCCGACCGGAGCGCAACGCGACTGGCGTGACCTTCCTGCACGACGAACTCGGCGCGAAGCGACTGCAGCTCCTGAAAGAAGCCGTGCCACGTATCTCGAATGTTGCGTTTTTGTGGAATCCCGACCATCTCGACAACGAGCTTGCAGATACACAGCGGGCGGCGCGGCCATTGGGTGTTAAGCTGCTTTCGCTACCAGTCCGAACAACCGAGGAGTTGGCTCCTGCTCTCGAAAAGGCCACCGCTGCCCAAGTGGATTCGGTCTATGTGGTTACGTCCACGCTGATGGTGAACCTAATGCCGCGCATTATCGACTATGTGAGCGAACATCGGCTGCCGCTGATCGGCGGCTGGGGCGCGTGGGCATCTGCGGGCGGACTGATGTCCTATGGTCCTGACGTCAATTTGATAGTTGCGCGCACTGCGACTTACGTCGATAAACTCTTGAAAGGTGCGCAACCGTCCGATCTTCCGGTGGAGCGGCCTATAAAGTTCTTGCTGACGGTCAGCATGAAGGCAGCCAACGCGCTCGGCCTTGTCATCCCTGAGAGCTTTTTGATTGCCGCCGATCAGGTAATCGACTGAGGGCAGGCTCCGTACGTGTTTGAGAGCGCGTCTCTTTGCTTTTCAGTCACTCTCGTGATCACAACCAGCTTAAAGGCAGCTTCTTGCCCGTCCGCGACCTCACGCAATGTCCGCCTTGTCCGCGTGAGTGTCGTCGGATTTCCGGACACCCGGTCCACGGCGACGGTTGCACCATGGTGACGCACAACCGCCAACGAGGCGGTACAGCGCGCGAACCGAGTTGGGCTTGTCCAGTGCCCGAAGGCCGTGCCGACGCATCAGCGGTCGCGCCGCCGCGTTGATGGTTATTTCGGCTTGATGCTGAGGATATAGGCGACGACGGCGTCGGTATCGGCGCGTGACAGTATGAATCTTGGCATTCGGCTGTGGTTGGAGCGAAGGAACTGTTTCAAAGAAAGGGCAGTGGTTGTCGGTCGGCTAGCAATGTCGGCCAAGCTCGGAGACCTTACTGCGCTGGGAGGCATTGTCGGGGTGACCTGATGGCAATTGCCGCAGATCGTCGTTGCAACGCGGAGACCCGAAGACGTGTTGCCCACTGGCGACTGAGCGAGCACCGACTCGTTTGCCGCTAATGCTAACGTGGCAATGGTGCATGCAACCCCAATTCGACGAATAGTGACCTCCCGTCTTCTCCATTGTCAGTTTCAATCATAGCAATCCTGAGCCTGCCCAGAGAAAATTTCTCCTATTTCAGATCAAGCCACAAGTGTGATGTCGCTTTATGGGCCCTTAGCGGACATGCCTTCATCCATCACCGATATCCGGTTTCGAGGCCCGAGCGGACATTACCTGCCCTGCATCGCGAGGGCCTCCTTATGAGTGCGCCCTAATTAGCTGTCCTAATCTCATCACGCTTTAGGCGCGCCGCCTGGCGTAGTCCTGCGCGAAGGCGAGATACCAGTCGAGGCAGCCGGGATTGGCCATCGCGTCCTTGTTGATCACCTTATCGAGGGGGTGGCCGAGCAGCAGTTTCTTGATCGGCAATTCCTGCTTCTTGCCGGACAGCGTGCGCGGAATTTCCGCCACCGCAAGAATCTCGTTGGGCAGGAAGCGGCGCGACAGGCCCGCCTCGATCGCCTGATTGATCCGCGCCTTCATCGCCTCATCAAGTGCAACTCCTTCGCGCAGCACGACGAACAGCGGCATGTAGCTTTCCCGGCCGAGATATTCGAGATCGACCACCATGGAATCCAGCACTTCCGGCAGCGCCTCGATGGCCGAATAGAGCTCGCTGGTGCCCATGCGCAGGCCGTGCCGGTTGATGGTGGCATCGCTCCGGCCGTAGATGATGCAGGAGCCGTCGGCCTGGATCTTCAGCCAGTCGCCATGGCGCCACACGGGGCCGCGCCCCGAGCCGTCGAAATTGTCGCCATAGGTGTCAAAGTAGCTGCCGCGATAGCGCTCGTTATTCTTATCGTTCCAGAAATACAGCGGCATCGAGGGAAGGGGCTCGGTGCAGACGAGCTCGCCGACCTCATCGGTCACGGCGCGGCCTTGCTCGTCGAACGCCTCGACGGCGCAGCCGAGGATGCGGCACTGCATCGTGCCGGGCACCTGCGGCAATTCCGGATTGGCGCCGATGAAGGCGCCGGCGAAATCGGTGCCGCCGGATATGTTGGCCCAGCGGATATTCTTCTGCGCCGGATTGCCATTGATGGCGGCGAGGTGCGCAAAGCGATCCGAGAACCATTGCTGGGTCTCGGGAGAGAGCGGCGATCCGGTCGAGCCGAGCGCGCGCAGATGCGAGAGATCGCCCACGGAGGCAAGATCAATCTCCGCCTTCTGGCAATTGGCGAAGAAGGCGGCGCCGGCGCCGAAGAAGGTCGCCTTGGCGCGCGCAGCAAAACGCCACAGCGTCGTCCAGTCGGCCTTCTCCTTCGAGCCGCCGGGGCTGCCGTCGAAGATGCAGCAGGTGGTGCCGCCGAGCAGGCCGTTGACCTGGCAGTTCCACATGACCCAGCCGGTCGAGCTGTACCAGTGGAAGCGCTCGCCGAAGGAGTTTTCGGCATAGCTGCAGCCGATATCGTTGTGCAGCACGTTGAGCGGCAGCGCCACGATGATGATGCCGCCATGGCCATGCACAATCGGCTTGGGCAATCCGGTGGTGCCGCTGGAGTAGACGATCCAGAGGGGATGATCGAACGGCAGCCAGACCGGCTCGAAGGAATCGATTTCGCCGCCCGTGGCCGACAGGATGTCCGCGAGCCTGACATTGCCGTCCGCCGCGGGTTCGCCGTGCCGGATGAAATGCGCGACCGACGGCAGCGCACGGCGCAGCTCGTCGACGACGCCGCGCCGGTCGTGCCGCTTGCCGGCATAGGTCACGGCGTCGCAGGCGATCAGCACTTTCGGCTCGATCTGCTTGAAGCGATCGATGACGGCGGGCGCGGCCATGTCGGGCGCGCACACGCTCCAGATCGCGCCGATGCTGGCGGTGGCGAGGAAAGCCGCGATCGTCTCGGGGATATTGGGCAGATAGGCCGCAACGCGGTCACCGGCGCCGACGCCCTGCTTCCTGAGATGGATCGCGAGCGCAGCGACCTGGCGTCGCAATTCGCGCCAGCCGGTTTCCTTCAGGACACCATCTTCGCCGCTGCTGATGATCGCCGGCACACCGGCGGCATCGGCGGCCTCGACGTGCCGCAGCACCTGGCGGGCGTAGTTGACGGTGCTGCCCGGAAACCACACGGCGCCCGGCATCTTGCGCTGCGCCAGCACCGCGCTGTGCGGCGTCGGTGACTGCAGCTCGAAATAATCCCAGAGGCTCTGCCAGAAGGCGTCGATGTCGCGAACCGACCATTGCCGCATGTCCTCGAAAGAAGAGAATTGCAGCCCGCGCCGGTCGGCGAGCCATTGGCGGTAAAGGGCGATCTGGGGAACATAGGGTGCGGTCATGGGTCTTCGATATCACCGGGCGCGGGGCGTGAACAAGGCCTTGCTCCCGTCCTGACATCGGCGCGGGCCGACGTCCTGCTGCACCGCATGTCGTCTTAGGGCGTGGACCCATTAACGCGAAGCCACAGCGCTATTGACGCACGCTGGACGAAGATGCCGTTGAGAACGCGACGGTCATTCACCCGTGACGCCGCGCGGCTTGATGGCAGCCTGCTATCATCGGCGAATTCGTAGCGTATGATTCTCTCCCAAATCAGGAGTTGAATCACGTCTCGGCAGACTCAACCTAACCTGCCGGGGGAGAGGCTTGGTCGCTATCCGCCCGAAAGGACGCGTATTATGTTCACTTTGGGTTTTGTCGTTCATGACCTGAAGCGGACATCCGACGTGAACGACGGCATGGCAGCTTCTTAGGCTCTGGAGAGCATTGCAGGCCCGTATGCGCGTCTATTCCCACTGGACCGATCATCCAATTGGCCCACTGAGACTCTACAGGCCGTTACAGGCCATCTCAGTTGCAAACCTCCACTTCGCGGCTTCCTGCAGACCAGGGGCCGGCACCATTGGCACCCACGCCCTGTACTCGGCATCCTTTTTTTGCGGGTCGGCATCCCTGCTGATTACAGACGATTTGACCTGATACCTGCGGCTGCGGCGGCCCAGCCTCAATCTTCGCTCGCTCTGTCTGCTCGCGCTTGACCTTCGGCTCCTCACGCTTCGCGGTCGGCTTCTTGACCTCGATCTTCTCGCAGGCTCCATCTTCGTTTAGTTGGTATCCAGCGCGACAGGTTATCTTCACACATCGCTCGCCGTCCGCCCGATAACCTGTCTCGCAGATCAGCGGGCAGATGCGCCCCGTCTTGCCCTTCACAGCGTCCAAGGCATCCAAGCTCGCAGTCTTGACCTCCAGCTTCATTCCCGAATGCTTGTTGAACAGGTCAAGCGCCTTCTGCGATGCCGTGCTCCAGCTACCGTCCACCGCGCCGGTGTTGCACCCCACGCGGCGCAACTCCGCTTGTAATGCTCGGGGGATGTCGAGTGAAGGCGTGTCCGATTTCTGGGGCGACGGGGGGAGCGCAGCGATTTGTTGCCTCTTCTCCTCTGCGGCTTTCTCAGCGGCGAGGCGAGCCTTCTCTTGTTCTGCCAACCGGGCACGTTCCGCCGCAGCGGCCTTCTCCTGCTCGATCGCTTTGGCCTTCTCAGCTGCTATGCGCGCTTCTTCAGCGGCCTTAGCAGCCGCAGTGGCTTTAGCCAGTTCGGCCTGTCTCGCCCCTTCAGCCGCTAGGCGCGCTTTCTCCTGCTCAGCCTGACGTGCCTTCTCGACGGCGGCTACGCGGGTTTCCTCAGCGGCAATCTTCTTCAGTTGGACCTTTGCGAGATTGGCGTAGAAGCCCTCAGGATAGGCTTGGACGAAGGCTTCCCAACCATCCCGATCACCCGCTTGCAGGGCAAGCTCGTAGGCGCGCCTCACCGCAGCATCAGGGTCGGCCTGCGGTCCGGTCGCAACGGGCTTCGCAGGCACCAGCGGCATGTCGTCGCCTCCTAGCGAGCCATAGACATACGGCTCTTGCCTGTTCCCCGTTGCCTTCAGAACGTCGTCCCGCACATAGCCAAAGGCCTTGCGCAGGTCGAGACCGGGCTTGGTGACGTGCTTCGACAACGCCGTGGTGAATGGACTGTTCTTGCCGTTCCCATCGGAAGCGGTTGAGCCTGCCTTGGAGGCAAAGGCAATCAAGGTGTTCGGGCTGGTGGTCTCGATCTTGGCCAGTCCTCTGCCAACCGAACGTGAGGCCAGCGTTCGCTTCATGGACCGGGCGAACGGGTTGTCACGGCACGCATCCAGGATCACCAGCCGCAACTGGCGAGCAGGCTCAACCGAGACCATCACGCGGTCTAACGACAGCGCCTCGTCGTAGATATCCGCGTCACGGTCCAGCACGGCATCAGTCGGCACAAGGTAGTTTGTGCCATCGACCTCGATTCCGTGTCCGGCATAGTAGATCACAGCAACGTCGGCATCCCGCGACTTGTCGAGGAAATCCCGCAACGCACGCCGCATGTCGCCGACCTTCAGATCACGGCGAAGCTCCACGCTGTCGAAGCCCGCAGATTTGAAAGTCTCGGCGATCAGCGCGGCATCGTTGGACGGATTAGGCAATCGTGCCACTTTCTCGTAGGCTGAGTTGCCTATGATAAGTGCGACCCGCTTCTCGGCGAACGCGTGGCCCGCCGTCAGGCACCAGCCCATCAGCAGCAACAGCGACAAGATTAGCTTGCGAGAAGCGCGCGGCATGGCCCCATAACCCCCTGGATCGCGCAATGAAACTAGCCAACGCTATGAAATCTGCAAGATCACTCTGTGACGCAAGTCACTAACCTGACAGGGAAAGTGCGTACCAAGATCTCCGGCCTTGGTCGGAAAAAATGGACGCATTGGTCCGCGCCGCAAACATCCGCTTGTGGCCCTTCTGCGACCTCCGGCGACGTCCACTTATGCGCCGCTGCTGGCCGACACGCGGACATTAAGCGTCGCAGACCTAAGCAACACGATTATGAGTACACGGCCTACCATTCCGTACGCTGCATGCGGCGGCGGCATGTATTTCAAACGCTATCCAACCGATCACCAGGTGCCAATGGCGTCCGTCCGAATGGATATCAACCATGAAAATTGATGGAAGGGCAGGTCGAGGCCCGCGCAGTTTTGGAAGATCATTTGATCCCTCGCAGCAACTTCCGTGCCTCTCCCAGCAATACCCGGATTTGCCTCCGCTCTGCGAGCGCCTCTGCCGTGAATAGCCCGTGCTTGCGCGCGTTCCGGTTTCCCTTTGGCGCGCCGGACCCGTGCGCACCACCATGCATGCGGCAGCGCGTTCTGGCTCGCACCGCCGGCGAGCGGCAGGAGTCGCCGGAACGCGTGCTTGCGCCGCAGCGCGGGCTCGCCAGCATCGGGCCGGTATTGCGGGCGTGGCGGCTCATGCCTGCGCCTCCCGTGCGGCGTCTCTGACGTCGCTCCTGTGCATGGCAGGCTTGCGGCGCCGAACGGTGCGCGCGGCCGGGCGCTTCTCCGGAAGAATCACGCGCGCATGCTGGGTGACGTTGCCGACGATGGCGTGGCCGCCGTCACCGACCGACACGTTTTGCACGCTGATGGCAGGCTCGCTGCTGCTTCGATAACGGTTGAGCGCCTCGACCTGGGCGGGAAACGTGCGGGCGAGCCGGCCCAGTGCGCGGCCGGCGCTTTCCAGCTGAGCAAGGTCGTCTGCATTTGCGAGGTGATAGGCGGATCGCATCGCCATCACATGAACCGAAACCATTTGTGCAACGAGCATGGCCTCGACGGAGTCCCTGGGCGCGATGCTCTTCACCATCGAGATCATGAAGGAGAGGCTGACCTCGTCAGGTTTCCTGCCGTTGACGCTGGCCTTGACCAATTGCTCGAGGATGCCATGCATCGCATCATGATCGGCGGCCCCCAGCGCGTGCGCCATGAGTCGTTCGCCAAGCTCGGCGTCCGGATGGTCGATGGAGAAGCCCTGTGGTGAAAGCTTTATCTGCGGGCTCGTGGCGGCCACCGTTTGACCGGTTGCGGCGATAGCCGTCGGCCTGGTGATATCGGGAACTGTATTCATGTCGGTTTCCTCCGAAAAGCACGCCGCAAGGCGCGATTCGGCAAGGCGGCCGAATTCGCTGCGATGAGCAGTGCACCTTCGATTGTGGGTTACGGATTTTCGTCCAGTCGCAGCGAAGGACGGCTGTGAGCAGGTCCAACAGGCTTGACGACGGGCGCGCTCGATAAATTGCGCGATGGTGGAGGAGTGCCCCTGATTTGCCCGACGTGTCAAGTGTATTGCCAGGCCGCTATGCCGGCGGCTGGCTACTTTGCATGGGGTTGTTTTCGATATTTTTGGTCTACCGCTCGCGGCGGCCCGATCGTGGCCGCTAGCTGATCTCCTTCCGCACCGTTGCCGCCGCTTCGCTCATTGCCTTCAGCTTTCCGAATGCGACATGGCGCGGCATGTATTTCATGCCGCAATCCGGCGCGACCACCAGCCGCTCCGCGGGTACATGCTTCAGTCCGTTGCGGATACGATCGGCGACGACGGCAGCCGGTTCGATTCCGATATCGCCGAGGTCGAGCACGCCGAGCATGATCTTCTTCGACGAGAGGTCCTTGAGCACGCCGAGATCGAGCTTCGGCTGGGCCGCCTCGATCGAGATTTGCTCGGCGATGGTGTCGTCGAGTTCGGCAAGGAAGGAATATCCGGCCGGCTTGGACGAGCCGGGCACCACCGCGGCGTAGCCGAAGCATAGATGCACCACCGTTGGCACGGTGATGCCTTGCAGCGCGCGATTGATCGCCTTCACCGCATAGCGTTTTGCCAGTTCCGGATTGTTGCGCACCCAGGGTTCATCGAGCTGGATCACGTCGGCGCCCGCCTTCTGCAAGTCCAGTGCCTCGGCATTGACGGCTTCCGCGAACGCCATCGCGAGCTCTTCGTCGTCCTTGTAGAATTCGTTCCTCGCCTGCTGGCTCATGGTGAAGGGGCCGGGCAGGGTGATCTTGGCGGCGCGATCCGTGTTCTGCCGCAGGAACTGCATATCGCGCAGCTCGACCGGAGCGGTGCGCTTGATCGTGCCGACCACGCGCGGCACCGCCGTCTTGGTGTTGCCGGTGCGTGCAACGATGATCGCGGGATTTTCCGCATCGACGCCCTCGAGCGCGGTGGCGAAGCGGTTGGAATAGCTCTCGCGGCGGATCTCGCCGTCGGTGACGATGTCGATGCCGGCGCGCTCCATGTCCCTGATGGCAACGATGGTTGCATCGTCCTGCGCCTGCTCCAGATGCTCCGCGGGCAGGCGCCACATCTCATGCATGCGGGTGCGCGGCACCGATTTCGACAGCATGGCGCGATCGACCAGCCAGTCCGGCTGCGGGTAGCTGCCGACAACGGTGGTCGGCAGCAGATGTTTGGGCAGGTTCATGATGTCCTCCTTCTTGTTGTTGCAGGCCTCGTTCAGGCCGCGCGTGTCGCGCTGGCGGCGACTTCGTCCTTGACCGGGTTGCGCAGCACGCCGATGCCGGAAACCTCGACCTCGACCACGTCGCCATCCTTCATCCAGAGCGGCGGGGTGCGATAGGCGCCGACGCCGCCGGTGGTGCCGGTGACGATGACGTCGCCGGGCGCAAGCTCGGTGAAGGTCGAGCAATAGGCGATCAGCGCCGGCACGTCGAACACGAGATCGGAGATCGGGGCTGCCTGCACCTCGACGCCGTTGAGACGGGTCGCGATGTGCTGCTTGCCGATGTCGGGGATTTCGTCCGTCGTGACCATCCATGGCCCGAAAGCGCCGGTGCCGACAAAATTCTTGCCCGGGGCAAACTGCGAGGTGTGGCGCTGCCAGTCGCGGATGCTGCCGTCATTGTAGCAGGCATAGCCCGCGACATGGCCGAGCGCCGCCTCGCGCGAAATGCGCCGGCCGCCCTTGCCGATGATGACGGCCATCTCGCCCTCATAGTCGAACCGCTCCGACTCCAGCGGCCGGATCATCGGCTGGCCGCCGCCGACCTGGCTGTTCGCAAAGCGGGTGAAGATCATCGGATGCGGCGGCGTCGGGTGACCGCTCTCGGCCAGATGCGTGGCGTAGTTGACGCCGATGCAAAAGATCTTGTCGGGGTCGGTCACGGTGGGCAGGAGCTCGATGTCATCAAGCGCGTAATCCGCGCGCTCGCCGCGTAATGCCTTGAGCGCATCGAGCGATCCCTTCGACAGCAACGCCTTCAGTGTCGGAAAATCCTTCAGCCGCTGGCCGGCATTGATGATTCCGGCGTCGGTCACGATGCCGTAGCTCGCAGCCGAGCCCGATTTGAAACTTGCGATCTTCATGTCCTGGCGTTCCTTTGTCTGGAGGCGATACGGGATTTGTTGGTCAGAGGCGGCATTGACGGCTTCCCTAGGTCGCAGGCTGCAGCGCGGCGCCGGGGGCAGTTGCTTCGGCGCTCTCGCCGCCGCGCGTGCCGGTCTGCCAGATCGCCGCCTTGCGTTCGATCCAGCGTATCGCGGCGTTGAAGGCAACGGCCATGGCGAGCACCAGCAGCACGCCGGCAAACACGTGCGGACTGTCGAGGATGGTGCGGTAGCGCGAGATCAGATAGCCGATGCCGGCGGAGGAGATCAGCATCTCGGAGACGACCACGCCGACGATCACCAGTGCGCCGCCGACGCGAAGGCCCGACAGCACGGTCGGAATCGCCGCCGGGATGATGACGCGGAAGAGGCGCTGGCTGAGCGTCGCGCCCATGCTGCGCGCCGCCAGCAGCAATTGCGGATCGATGGTCTGGATGCCGGCGGCGGTGGAGAGCATGGTCGGCAGGAAGCCGTAGATCGCTGCAAAGGCGATCTTGGATTCCGGGCCGATGCCGAGCCACACCGTGAAGACGGGATAAAGGATGACCAGCGGCACCGCGTAGAGGCTCGACACCATCGGCATTATCAGCACGCGCGGGCGCGGCAGGCTACCGACGATGGCGCCGAGCAGGATGCCGCCGCCGCAGGCGAGCGCCATGGAGATGGCGACTTCGTAGAGCGTGACCGCCAACGCATGGCCGTATTCGGCCGCCTCGTTCCAGCCGGCAATCAGGGTCGACGACAGCGCCGGCAGGAACAGTTCCGGGATCAGGCCGCTGCGCGGCAGGATTTCCCAGAGCACGACCAGCACGAATATGATCAGGCGGCGCAGTGCGGTTGCGGACATCCTGGCCTCACGCCGATTTGCGGATGTGGCGCCAGATGCGGTCGCGCAGGCGCCCGAAGGCGTCGCCGCTCAGCATGTCATAGGTGCGCGGTCGCGGCAGAGCCACCTGCAGATGGTCGACGATGCGGCCGGGCCGCGCCGACATCACCAGCACCTCGTCGGCGAGATAGACGGCTTCCGTCAGGCTATGGGTGACGAACACCACCGTCTTGCCGGTGGCGGCCCAGATGCGCAAGAGCTCGTCGCCCATGGTCATCCGGGTCTGCTCGTCGAGCGCAGCGAAGGGCTCGTCCATCAGGAGCACCGGCGGATCCTGCACCAGGCCGCGTGCAATGGAGACGCGCTGCTTCATGCCGCCCGACAGTTCATGCGGATGGCGTTTGCCGAAACCGTCGAGTCCGACCAGCTTCAGCATGGCTTCCGCCTTGGCGCGGCGCTCGCTCTTCGCCACGCCGCGCAGCGCCAGCGGGAATTCGACATTCTCTTCCGCCGTCAGCCAGGGGAACAGGCTTGCTTCCTGGAACACGACGCCGACGCGGTCGGGATCCGGCTGCGGGATCGGCGCGCCGTTGATGGTGATGGTGCCGGAGGTCTGCTGGAGCAGGCCCGCCATCATCATCAGCAGCGTCGACTTTCCGCAGCCGCTCGGCCCGACCAGCACGACGAAACGGCCGGGCTTCACCTCCAGCGAGACGCTTTCAAGCGCGACCACTTCCTGCGAGGAGGTGCGGAACACCTGCCCGACATTTTTCACCTCGATCGCGCCGGTGCGCATGGCGGGTTTCAGCGGCGTCACGTTCGCCAATGGCTGCATCGCGTTTCCACCCATCTTACCAGTTCGTTGAACGCCATGGCGATCGCGGCGATCATCACCACGCCCGCCAATAGCTGTTTCATCTGAAAGTTCTCGCCCCAGATCGCGATCTGATGGCCGATGCCGTCGCGCGAGGCATACATCTCGGCCAGGATCACGCCGGTAAGGTTGAAGATCATCGAGATCCGCAATGCCTCCAGCAGCACGGGCAGCATGCTCGGCAGATAGACGCGGAATGCGGTCTGCACCGGGGTTGCGCCATAGGAGCGGGCGACGCGCAGGTGCTCGACCTTGACCGACTCCACCGCCGTCGTCGTCGACATGATCACGATAAAGATGGTGGAGAAGAAGCCGAAACCGACCTTCTCGGCAAAGCCGACGCCGAATACCAGGATGAACATCGGCAGGAAAATCGACTTCGGGATGCTGAAGGCGAAGAACAGCAGCGGTTTCATCACGTCGGCGAAATAGCGGTGCTCGGCGATGAGGTAGCCGATCAGCGCGCCGAAGGGCACGGCAAGCGCGAAGGCGGCCAGCACCTCCTGCGCGGTTACCGCCAGATCATGGCGCACATTGGCGCGCTGCAGGAGATCGCCGAGCATAGCCAGCGTGTCGGATGCCGACGGCAGCAGCCGCGGATTGACGATGCCCGTCCGCGACAGCACCTCCCACAGCGCGAAGATCGCGACGACGATCGCGAACCGCGTTAGCTTGACTGCGATACCGCCCGTCATTGCCTCCGCCTCAGGGCTTCGTCGGCACCGGCTTGAACTGCGTCGAGATCACCTCCGCCGTCGGCACGATGTCCTTGAGACCGCCGAGCTTGGCAAGATCGAGCGACAGCTGAACGGCTTCCGTCACGTTCGGCGCCGCCATGTTGCCGTCGGTCTCGAGCTTCATGATCGTGTTCTCGTATTCGAGCGCGGCGATCTCGGCCGGCATCTCGTAGAGATCGGCGATCAGCTTCACCGTCACGTCCTTGTTGGCGCGCATGAAGTGCACGGCACCATAGAGCGCGTTGATCGCTTTCTGCACCAGCGCGGGCTTTTCCTGCGCGAACTTGTCGAGCACGATCCAGCCCGAGGTAAGATTCGGCGGCACCGCCTTGGCGTAATCGAGGATGGTCTTGGCTTCGCCCGACTTGGCGATCTGGAAGCTCAGCGGCGAATACACCACCGCCGCGTCGACATTGCCGGCGAGCAGGTTGGGCACCAGTCCCCCGCCACCGACGGGCACGCGGGTGAAATCGATTTTCCTGTCCTGGATGGTCCACAGCGCCAGAATGTCCGAGCCGGAACCGGCGGCCGTGATCGCCACCTTCTTGCCGTTGAGATCCTTGACGTCGAGCGCCGACTTCACCGGCACCATCAGTTGCCAGCCGAAATTACCCATGGTGGCGTTGGCGACGATCTTCGACATGACGCCCTTCTTGCGCCCGGCAGCGAGGGCGGATCGAGGATGATGTCGGCGGCGCCAGCGGCCATGCCTTCGAAGGTTTCGGCGCCGCTGCGATAGATCGTCAGCTCTGCCTTGATGCCTTCTTTCTCGAACAGCTTTTGCCGCACCGCCGTCTCCGCGACCGTTGTCGGCCAATAGGTCTTGGTCGGCAGTCCGACGCGAATGGTTTCCTGCGCCAGGGCAGGCGTGGCAAGCAAGGTAACGGCGGCTAGCGAGGCCAGCGCCTGACGGCTGAAAATATTCATTGTTCGGTTTCCTCCCTGTCTTCTGTTCTTGTATTTTTGGTCTTCGACTATTTGCGGACGGCGCTGACCTCCGCGATTTTCGGCGCGTTCTGTTCGACGAAGCGCATGGTGACATTGAAATGCCTTGCGAGCGCATCGACCGCAGCGTCGGCGTCGCGGCGCAACACGGCCTCGACGATCGCGGCATGCTCGGCCTCGACGTCGCGAACCTTGCTGACGTCGCGGATGGAAAGCCGGCGATAGCGCTCGCTTTGCTCGTGCAGCACGTCGCGGAAGCCGAGCAGCCATTGCGAGCCGCAGGCATTGACCAGCGCGCGATGGAACACGTGGTGGCGCACCACCCATTCTTCGTAATGCACCCCGGGCTCGTCCGGATAGCGATAGGGCACCGCCCGCAGCCGCTCATGCGCGGCTTCGACCGTGTCAAGCCAGGCGCGGTCGCCGAGCTCGATCGAGCGGCGGAGCGCAAGACCCTCGATGTCGATGCGGGTGCGCGTCACGTCGGCGAGATCAGCCAGCGACACCGGGCTGACGCGGAAGCCGCGCTGGTCGGACGCCTGTACCAGCCCGTCCGCAACCAGCCGCGACAGCGCCTCGCGAACTGCCGCGAGGCTGACGGAAAACTGCTTGGCGAGGCCGGCGATGTGCAGCTTCTGGCCGGGCAACAGGCGGGTGGAGAGGATGTCGGCGCGCAGCCGCTCCTGCACGGCCGAGGTCAGGCTCCTTGGACGCTCGTCGTCCGGACCCTCACCGAAACTCAACCCGATACTGCTCATGACGGCGGAGATTGACGGCGCAAACCGGCACCGTCAATCGAAAATCGATTTTTTCCGGCGCGCCGATTGACCCCGCAAGTGACGCCCGTTACCTGTTTCGGCGTTTGCGCGACGTGCTTTTGGCGCCGCCGTCCCTCCCGAAGCTCTCAAATATGTGCCGGGCGGCTGCGCGCAGGGGAAACGAATGAGCAATAATAATGGCGTGGCGGCCCACTCCGGCGAATTCGATTATGTGATCGTCGGTGCCGGCTCGGCCGGCTGTGTGCTGGCCAATCGCCTGTCGGCCGATGGCAAGCATTCGGTGCTGCTGCTCGAAGCCGGCCCGAAGGACACCAACATCTGGATCCACGTCCCGGTCGGCTACGGCAAGCTGTTCAAGGAAAAGGCCGTCAACTGGATGTATCAGACCGAGCCGGAGCCCGGGCTGAACGGCCGACAGGTGTTCCAGCCGCGCGGCAAGGTGCTGGGCGGATCGAGCTCGATCAACGGCCTGTTGTATGTGCGCGGCCAGCACGAGGACTACGACCGCTGGCGCCAGCGCGGCAATGCCGGCTGGGGCTATGATGACGTGTTGCCCTATTTCAGGAAGGCCGAGAGCCAGCAGCGCGGTGAGGACAAGTATCACGGCGCAGCCGGCCCGCTGCCGGTGTCGGACTGGCGCCATCACGACCCGCTGTCGGAAGCCTTTGTGAAGGCGGCGGGCGAGGCCGGCATTCCCTTCAACTCCGATTTCAATGGCGAGAAACAGGAAGGCGCGGGCTTCTTCCAGACCACGACGCACCGCGGCCGCCGCGCCAGCAGTGCGTTCTCCTACCTGCGGCCTGCGAAGAAGCGCGGCAATCTGCACATCGAGACCGACGCGCTGGCACAACGCATTATTTTCGAGGGCCGCCGCGCGCGTGCCCTCGAGTACAGGCAGCGCGGCCAGTTGCGCAGCGTGCGGGCGCGCCGCGAAATCCTGGTGTCGAGCGGCGCCTATAACTCGCCGCAGCTTTTGCAGCTCTCTGGCGTCGGACCGGCGGACCTGCTCAAGGGCCACGGTATCGAAATCGTGCTGGATTCGCCTGGCGTCGGCAACGACTTGCAGGATCACCTGCAGGTGCGCATCGTGACGCGTTGTCCGCAAGCCATTACGCTCAACGACGTCGTCAACAACCCTGTCCGCCGGGTGCTGGCGGGCATGCAGTGGGCGGCGCTGCGCAAGGGCCCGCTGACGATCGCGGCCGGCACCTCGGGTGCATTCTTCAAGACCAACCCGCGCCTCGCATCGCCCGATATCCAGATCCACTTCATCCCGTTC
>DASWVJ010000183.1:0-5055 GCA_036406295.1 Bradyrhizobium sp. | reverse complement strand
GATCGTGCTCGGCGAAAGCGCCAACACGATCACCACCTACGGATACGATCCGGCGACCGGCATGCAGGAGCCCAAGGTCACTCTCTGCCAGATCACGGCAGCATAGGGAGTAACGGCCATGGCACGTATGAAATTCCTCTGTGACGCCGACCGTTGCATCGAGTGCAATGCCTGCGTCACCGCCTGCAAGAACGAGCACGAGGTGCCCTGGGGCATCAACCGGCGCCGCGTCGTCACCATCAATGACGGCAAGCCCGGCGAGCGCTCGATCTCGATGGCCTGCATGCACTGCACCGACGCGCCTTGCGCCGCCGTGTGTCCGGTGAACTGCTTCTACACCACCGCCGATGCCGTGGTGCTGCACTCCAAGGATCTGTGCATCGGCTGCGGCTATTGCTTCTACGCCTGTCCGTTCGGTGCGCCGCAATATCCGAAGGTCGGCAACTTCGGCTCGCGCGGCAAGATGGACAAGTGCACCTTCTGCGCCGGCGGCCCCGAAGCCGACGGCAGCAAGGCGGAATACGAGAAATACGGGGCGAACCGTCTGGCCGAGGGCAAGCTGCCACTCTGCGCCGAGATGTGTTCGACCAAGTCGCTGCTCGCCGGCGATGGTGAGATCATTGCGCAAATCTACAAGGAGCGGGTGACCAGGCGCGGCTACGGCTCCGGCGCCTGGGGCTGGAGGACCGCTTACCGCGAGACGATCGCGTCCTGATGAAGAGTTGGCTTTCGGTCACCGAGGTCGGGAGGAATCCATGGCGTGTTTGGGACGATTTATCAGGCTTGCGATCGGCGCGGGCGCCCTCCTGTTGCTGGTCTCCGCGGCAACACCCTCCGTCTCCGTCGCCGAGCAGATCAACCCGACAGCGAGTTCGGTCCAGGAGCAACAGCTTCTCGAGGAGCTGAACCGAATCCAGGGACGGGTGACCATTCCCGATCAGCGCTCCGGCGTCCTCGTGCAGCCGGAAGGCCGCCAGTGGCAGCAGTTCCGTGACGTAACGCTGCGCTGGATCGGCGGCATCGCCATTCTTGGCATGCTCGCAGTACTGCTCATCTTCTATTTGACCCGCGGCATGGTGCGACTGGAGAGCGGCCGATCCGGCCGGACCATCGTGCGCTTTAACGCATTCGAGCGCTTCGTTCATTGGATGACCGCGACTTGCTTCATTGTCCTGGCGATTACCGGATTGAACATCACCTTCGGCCGTCCGTTGCTGCTGCCCCTGATCGGTCATGAGGCGTTTACCGAATGGTCGCAGTGGGCGAAATATGCGCACAATTTCGTGAGCTTTCCCTTCACGATCGGCGTCGTTCTGATCTTCCTGATGTGGATCGCCGGCAATATCCCGAACAAGGTGGACGTCGATTGGTTCAAGCGCGGCGGCGGCCTCATGGGACGCGATCATCCGCCGGCCTATCGCTTCAACGCCGGCCAGAAGGGGATTTATTGGATCGTGGTTCTCGGCGGAGGACTGGTCGCAGCTACTGGATATCAGTTGATGTTTCCCTTCTACCTGACAGGTATCGAAGGGATGCAGGTCGCGCACATCGTCCACTCCACCGTGTCGGTGCTCTTCGTCGCGGCGATGCTTGCGCATATCTATATCGGCACGATCGGCATGGAAGGCGCGTTCGAAGCGATGGGCAGCGGCACCGTTGATGTCAACTGGGCCAGGCAGCACCATATCCTCTGGCTTGAAGAGGAGAATGCGCGTACCGGCGCCAACGAACGCAGGTCGCAGCCCTCGGCCACCGTGGCTGAATAGGCAGCGCGCGTTAGTCGCCGCGAAGAGCGTAGGTTTGCTGCAGCTCCTTCTCGATCGCCGCAAACCGGCGCTGGGCACGCGGGCTCATACGTCGTTGCGCGCGGGCCTCGACGACGGCGCGCCAGCCGAGCCGGGAATCCGGAATAACCGCCACCGACACGCCCTTGGCGAAGTTGTCGTCCTCTTTCATTTGCTCGACGATGATCCAGGTCAGATCGACACTGGAAACGCGCTTCTTTGCCATGCCCACACCCCCGACCTGAGAAACGCCTAGCGCGGGCCGGCGCATCGTGCCAACCAAGGCAAGGTTGCAAGACGAGCGGCAACGCACCGGGGGATAGTGGCCGGCCTACGCGGCAAAAAGTTCGTCGAGCTCGGCGCGATCGAGCTTCTTGCCCTCGCTATCGGTGACTGAGACATCCCAGCCTTCTTCGGCCCAGATGCGCGCCTTCGCCGCGGCGATCAAGAGACTCTTGCGCTCGCTGCGAACGGTCGTGTCGTCCTTCTGGGCAACGATTTTGTAGGTCATCAATTACTCCCCCCGCGCTCCCGCTGCGCGAGGGGAGTGTTGTTTGATCGTTGGGACCTCAATTCGCCGAAGGCATGGCGTTTCCAAGATTATTGGAACTGTGCTCAAACGGTCACAGCGTGACGCTCATCGCCCTTCCACTTCCCCCACGACGAGCGGTGGTAGTGGGCAGTCCAGCGTATCGCAAATGGCGCGGAGCAGCTCCGTTTCGCGGACGGTGACTTGCTGGTTCGCCAGGATGCAGGCGGTGCAGGCGACGACCATCCGGCGCTTGATGGCAGGGACGGATTGGTTGAGCATCTGCAGGGCCGCGTCGAACTCGGCGAGGGAGCATTCCTCGCGGGGTGGCAGGCGGTGGGTGTGATCGCCGCCGATATAGCCGCGCATGCCCAAATCGAAAGCCCGGGCGGCCTGGTCGGGTTGCGGCTGGCCCTCCCAGGCCAATAGCGCCAACACCGTCGCCACCGGGTGCGCCAGTTTTTGCGGCGAACTGTGCACTGGGCGCGCCTGACGCTGCGGCAGGAACTGAGCGTCGAGATGGCGATGCAGCACGCAGCGGAGGGTGTACTCGAACAGGCTTAGCCGCTGGTCGGCGATCATGAGCGCCTCGACCTGGGAGCGGAACGCCCGGTGCTGACGGGGCGACATCTGCCGCAGAGCGGGCATGGCCAGATCGAGAAGGGGCAGCCGGTGCGTGTCCGGCAGGGCTTGAACGGGGGCGACCAGCCGCAAGGTTTCGGCAAAGTCCTGCGGTTCAGCGCCCGCCTTCAGCCGGGCCAGCTGGAGGTCCCGCTGGTCCGCCCGCGGGTCCAGGAGAAGGGCGTAGACGACGGCTCGAGCACCGAAGGGCTCCTGGGCAGCGACCCGCAGCGCGTCAGGCATGCCGTCGTGCAGCGCCTGGGCGTAGCTAATTACTTCCGGATCGACGTGGCCGATTCTAGACGCCGCTTCGTCGGCAAACCCCAAGACCGGCGCCGGCACCTGCGGAAGCCCCGGTAACCTCGGCATCCCGGCGAACGGCGGCCTGCGGCGCGGGCCTTCGAGTCCTTCCTGATCGACACCGACCGGCCGCACCTCCGGAAACTGGCCGTTGAAGTGGGGATCGAGCTGACGAATGCGGTCGACGAGGGGCGGGTGGGTGGCCAGCAGTCCGGCGAGCCCTTCGCCAGCGAAGGCGTTGGCAAAAAACATGTGACCGGCCTCGGCGGCCTGGGGGTTGTCGATGCGCGACCCCTCGGCCAGCCCGCCGATCTTCTTGAGCGCCCCGCCGATGCCGTCGGGGTTGCGCGTGAACTGGACGGCGCTGGCGTCGGCCAGATACTCCCGCTGCCGAGACACCGCCGCCATGATCAGCCGACCGAAGAACGCTCCTACCAGGCCGAGCACGAACACGCCCAGACCCAGCAGCATCAGGTTGCCACGGCCATCATTCCTTCCCGACGAGCGCCCGGCGGACGTATGCATGAGGATGCGGCCGATGATGGATAGCGCCATGATCCCGAAGATCAGGCCGATCAGGCGGATGTTGAGCCGCATGTCGCCGTTGAGGATGTGGCTGAACTCGTGGGCCACCACGCCCTGCAGCTCGTCGCGGCTCAAGTAGTTGAGGCAGCCTTGGGAGACGGCGATCACGGCATCGCCGGGAGCGTAGCCGGCCGCAAAGGCATTGATGCCGGGCTCGTCCAGAACATAGACGGGGGGCACCGGCACTCCTGCGGCGAGGGCCATCTCCTCGACGACGTTGAGCAGGCGCTTCTGCCGCGCGTCGGTGGTCGTGCCGGGGATCTCCTCACCGCCCATCATCAGGGCGACGGCTTGGCCGCCGGAAGCGAGCTGGGCCACCTTGAACGCGCTGGCACCGCCGACCACAAGGCCCACCCCCGGCGCCGCCAGCAAGAGCAGCTCCGGCTGCCACCAGGACACCGGCTCGTCGGTGCCAAACATGCCGAGCGTGAGCAACAGCCCGTACACCAGGGCGATCAGAATGACGATCGCCAGGGCGAAATAGACCACCAGCTGGAAGGTCTTGCGTCGGGCCGTATCCTGCTGCTGAAAGAAATTGGTGGCCATGGTCGGAGGGGCCTTGGGAGCATTGAACCGGAAGCATGGGGCGCACAGAGCGGTGGCGGTTCCGGGTTACGGGAACGACACCTTGGTCGGTGCGCGCTCCGTCTCTGCGGTCTCGAGCAACGCCGCCTCCTTGAAGCCGAACATGCCGGCCACCGTGACGGCCGGAAAGACCTCGCGCCGGATGTTGTAGTCGGTGGCGGCGTCGTTGAACGCTTGCCGGGCAAAGCCGATCTTGTTTTCGGTCGAGGTCAACTCCTCCTGCAGGGCGAGCATGTTCTGGTTGGCCTTGAGGTCCGGGTACGCTTCGGACAGGGCAAAGAGCCGGCCCAGGATGCCGCCCAGGCGGCCCTCGGCCTGGTTAAACTCCCTGATGGCCGATGGGTCACTGGGGTTGGCGGCGACTTTCTGCTCGGCCGCCATCGCGCTGTTGCGGGCCTTGATGACGGCGTCGAGCGTTTCCCTCTCATGGCGCATGTAGCCCTTGACGGCTTCGACCAGGTTCGGAATCAGGTCGTAGCGGCGTTTGAGCTGCACGTCGATCTGGGCGAAGGCGTTCTTGAAGCGGTTCGCAGCGACCACCAGTCCGTTGTAGATGCCCATCAGCCAGAGCGCGAGTAGCAGCCCGATGCCCAGGAGCACGAGCAGGGTGATGACGAGGGGACTCATTGGCCCTGACCTCCGACGAGAGGA
>DASWVJ010000182.1:0-2965 GCA_036406295.1 Bradyrhizobium sp. | reverse complement strand
CGGTCCCCAGCGCCGCGGTGCCGGCAATCCCAATATCCCGGCGAGGAATTCGGCCGAGGCCTTGCTGTCGCGCGCCGACAGGATCGTGTGGTTGAAGTCGATGGCCATCCTGGCACCTCCACAACAACGTTGATCGATAAGTTCGTCGCGAAAGGACGGTTCCAGACCGGCGGCAATTTGATCGAAATTGGTGGCGACGGCGGCGTTTCAGTCGATTCCGAGCAGTGCAGCCAGACGTTCGCGCACCTCATCCATCACCACGTCAGGTGCTCGTCCGGCATGCCTGATCGGTCGCTTTTCCCAGGAAATGCTGCGCGGCTGGTCAACGAGCACGACGCCTCGCAAACGGACGCTGTCGGGCAGCGCGACCTCGAAAGGATAGTCGCGCGCATGGCTGGTAATCGGGCAGATCACGCAAAGTCCGGCCGCGGCATTGTAATTGTGCGGCGACAGGACAATCGCCGGTCGCCGGCCGCTTTGTTCATGGCCCACCGTGGGATCGAGATCGATCCAGATGAAGTCACCGGCCTCCGGACAATAGCTACCAGGCTTCGTTGCCAAGGGGCGGCCCCCAATCGATCTCTTCATGGCGATTGTCCGGCGTGATGTCCGCCACGAGTTCATCGATCGCATAGCGACGCTTGCGCCGCCGCCGCGTCACCTCGACAACGAGTTTACCGTTGCTCACGCTCATTTCGGCCGCCCTGCCGTCGCTGGCTCCGATTTCGTCCGCAAATGCCTTCGGCACCCGCAGCGCGAGGCTATTTCCCCACTTCTGGAACGCCACCTTCATTTCGCCGGACCTCCGCACTGAATGATACAATGTAGATACGTCCCCGACAAAGGATGGTCAAGGGCTACCGCAACATTTTATGGAGCTGAGCTTGCCGACTGTTCGCGGCGAACGCGGTTTGCCGTCAGCGCGCCCCCTCGAATCCCGCCAGCGCCGCTGTCAGATTGGTCCCGAGGATATCCGAGAGATAGCCGCCCTCCTGCACCAACACGGTCGGCAGGCCGAGCTGCGCGATCGCAGCACCAATGCGGCGGAATCCCTCGGTGGTGACCGCAAGGCCCGCCAGCGGATCGTGCTCGGAGGCGTCAAGGCCGAGCGCCACCACCAGCGCCCCGGGCGCGAAAGCGCGGATCGTCCTTGCCGCGGCGTCGAATGCTGCGAGATAGCCGTCATCCTTCGTGCCGAGGGCTAAGGGAATATTGAGGTTCGTCCCTAAGCCCTCGCCCGCACCGCGCTCATGGGCATAGCCCCAGACGTAGGGGTAATAGAAGGCCGGGTCGGCGTGGATAGAAACGGTGAGGACGTCACTGCGCTCGTAGAAGATGCCTTGCGTTCCGTTGCCGTGGTGGACGTCGACATCGAGAATCGCCACGCGCTCGTGGCGGAGCCGCAGATGCGCTGCTGCGATCGCGCTGTTGTTGAGAAAGCAGAAACCGCCGGCGACATCGCGAAAGGCATGGTGACCGGGCGGGCGGCAGAGCGCGTAGATAGCATCCTCGCCATCCAGCACCATCTGCGCCGCGGTCGTGGCGACATCGGTGGCGGCACAGGCGGCAGCCCAGGTACCAGGCCCGATCGGGCAGCCGGTGTCGGCGGTGTGCCAGCCCAGCCGGCCGACGATGTGCGTCGGATACGTCGCGGCATGGCGTACAGGATGCACGTTGGCGATCATCTCGGGACCGGCGTCGCCAAGCGCCGACCAGGCCTCCCAGGCCTCGGCAAGGAAGCCGAGATATTCGGCGCTGTGAACGCGCGTGCGCGGACCCTGCCCGAACGCGGTGGGCGCGACCAGCCGGTGCTTGCCCGCCGCAAGCCCGGCCAGCAACCGGTCGGCGCGCTCGGGCTGCTCGGTCGTGCGCTTCACCACGCCGCGCACCAGGAAGAATTGCGGATCGTGGCTGCGGTGCAGTTCGGTGTAGACGGCTTTCATTTCAGCACTCCCGTTGCGCCACCGCTCGTATCGACATCACAGGCGCGACCATACATACTTGTGTTACCCGCAGCGGTCGGCAGGCGAGCGACCGGCAATCATGGTCACATCAAACGAAACGGACAACAAGCCATGACTGCCCTGCGCGTCGCCATCGTCGGCCTCGGCAAGATTGCACGCGACCAGCATATCCCTGCGATAGCTGCGACCGATGGCGTGAGCCTCGCTGCCACTGCGAGTCCCTATGATTCACTTCCTGGCTTGCCGCACTTTGCAAGTCTCGACGAATTGTTGCGTGACGGCCCGCCCTTCGACGCGGTGGCCGTGTGCACGCCGCCGCAGGTTCGCGGCCGGCAGGCCGCGGCGGCACTTGCTGCCGGCAAGCACGTGATGCTGGAAAAGCCGCCGGGCGCAAGCCTTGGCGAGCTCGATCCCCTCGTCGCGGCGGCGGCGCGCGCGGGCAAGACCCTGTTTGCCGCCTGGCATTCGCGCTTTGCGGCCGCCGTCGAGCCGGCGCGGCAGTGGCTCGTCTCGCGCCAAATCCGCTCCGTGCGGATCGAATGGAAAGAGGATGTACGCGTCTGGCATCCTGGCCAAGCCTGGATCTTCGAGCCGGGTGGGCTCGGCGTGTTCGACCCCGGCATCAACGCGCTCTCGATCCTCACCCGCATCCTCGCCGAGCCGGTGTTCGTGACCGCGGCCGAACTTTGCTTTCCCGCCAATCGCGAGGCGCCGATCGCCGCCAACCTGTCACTGAGCGATGGCAGCGGCCTTTCGATTTTAGCCGAGTTCGATTTCCGGCAGACCGGGCCGCAGACCTGGGACATTGTCGTTGAGACCGACGGCGGCACGCTGGTGCTCTCTTCAGGCGGCGCCCGCGTTGCGCTCGACGGCGAGGTCAAGATCGACGGCGGCAACGCGGAGTATCGCGCGCTCTATCGCCGCTTCGTCGAACTTTCGGCCGCCGGCGCCAGCGAGGTCGACCTGACGCCGCTTCGCCTCGTCGCCGATGCCTTCCTGCT
>DASWVJ010000181.1:0-4484 GCA_036406295.1 Bradyrhizobium sp. | reverse complement strand
CCGCCGGAGCCTGTAAACTGCTTGAGACCGCGGTCGCCCGCAGCGATCAGGCGATGTCCCAGCGCCTCGCAGGGTGCCGCGGCCCCTGATCGCGGACCGATCGTGGTGCTGGAGTTTGTGCCGCCATGACCGACACCGACGTCAAGCCGAAAACCAAGGTCAAGACCAAGACCGAGCGGCCGCGCCTGCACAAGGTGATCCTCGTCAATGACGACTACACGCCGCGCGAATTCGTCGTCACCGTGCTGAAGGCGGAGTTTCGCATGAGCGAGGACGAGGCCTACAAGGTCATGATCACGGCACACCGCCGCGGCGTCTGCGTCGTCGCCGTGTTCACGAAAGACGTCGCCGAGACCAAAGCGACACGCGCCACAGACGCCGGCCGCGCCAAGGGCTATCCGCTGCTGTTCACCACAGAGCCGGAGGAATAGAGGCGCGAATTCCAATGCCGCTCTAGACCGACCAATAGTTCGGGTGCGGATATGATCGCGAACGGTCGCCCCAGTCGAACGTATCGTCATCCAGCTCGCACGGGCCGGCCTGCAGGTCTTCCAGCGTCAGCGCGGCTTCGAAAGCCTGGCGCGCTGGATCGTATTTCAGCCGGCCCCACTGCACCGGGTAATGATGCTGCGCGCCGAGCAGCCCGCCGGTCCTGATCACGGCATAAGCGACCGTGCCGCTGGTCTTTTCCAGCATCAGCCGCTCAATCGTGCCGAGCCTCGCGCCGTCGCGCGCATAGACGGCGACATGCTCCACGCGATCGCTGGGAACCAGGGTATGCATGGCGTCCTCCCTGTTGGCCTGTTCCGCCGGCATCGTACCATGAACGAGGCCGTCCCACTGCCAGTTTCCTGCAATTTTAGTGATTGCCGCCAGCGAAAGATTCAACTTTAGCGTCTAGAACGGTGGCATGACCGTCAGCCTTCGCAAGTCGCTGCAGACCTCCGTTCCGCAGACGCAGTTCGGGCCATTCCGGCTGCTGCAGGCGCTGCCATGGTTGGTGCTGGCAGCAGCGATGCGGGTCATCGCCTTCGGCGGCGGCGCCGTGGCACTGCCCGCCATCATCGTGGCGAATCTGGCGGTACTGCAGGCGTTTCTCGCCACCGCCACGCGCTCCATTGAAGCCGAAGGCGGCCAGACCGGGCTCGGCAATCTCGACTTTATCGAGCAGTTTCAGCTGATGCGGGTCGTGCTCTGGCGCATCGTGGCGCTGATGATGGCCGTAGCGGTGGCGCTGTTGGCGCTGGGCTTCGACAAGTCCGCCGCAAACATGCTGCTGGGCATCGACGGCATGGCGTTCGACCAATCGACGGTGCCCGGCAAGTTCTGGAGCGCGTTCATCGCCGCGCTGATCCTCCTGATCCTCGTTGGCGCCGAGCAGAACAACGGCAAGGTCGCCCTCTTTGCCGCACTTCGCGAATTTGCCCGGCGTTGGTACTGGCTGGGCGGCGCAGCGATCGTGCTCGGCATCGCCTATCTCGGCCTCGGCCTGGTCCAGGGTCTTGTGCGCAGCGCGATCTGGAATTTCTGGCAAACGGCGGAGGTGAGCCAGTTCATCAAGAACCTGATCTACTTCGTCTTCATCTTTGGCTTTGCCATGCTGCGGCTCTGGATGACTCTCTTTATCCTCACCTACGGCCTGAAGCAGTCCTTCATCCACGACGGCTAGTCCCTGACATTTCCGATGGATAGGCGGTGCTCTTGATGCTACCTGCGGCCTGAACCGAGCCGGCTGGCGAGAAGCGGCATTGCGGCAAACAGCAGGAGCAGGGCCGCATAAATCCCGCCTTCGGCGGACTGGAACCGGGCGAGTTGCACCGCAACGCTGAGGCCGCGCAGCAGTGCGCCGACCATCAAGTCGGCCGCCTGCTGCAGGATCAATGCCGCAAGACCAACTGCGACCATCGCGCCGGCTTCAGGCTCAAGATGCACGGCGCGAGGCACCCAGCGCGCCGCAAGGATCATCACCGCCAACAGCAGCGGCGCCTCGCACAGAACTGCCGTGAGCGTCCCCAGCCGCGGCTCCAGGACCAGCACGCGAATGGGTCCGAGCAGGAACCCGGCGCCGAACACGATCGCAAAATAGATGATGGCCGCGAGCGCGATCTTCTTCATTCCCCGCCTCGCATCCATCGGTCCGCACTCAGGCCGCGGCCGCCGTTTCTTCGTCGAACAGGCCGTAGACGCGCTGGGCTCTCGAGAACCCGGCGATTGGAAATTCGCCGAGATCGCGCCAGCCGCCGCTGCAGATGCCGGCAAAGCCTTCCGAGGCAACGATGGTGCGGCGCAGCCGGCCGGTGAGCTTCTCAAGGCGCGCGGCGAGATTGACGGCTGGTCCGATGCAGGTGAAGTCGAGCCGCGTGCCGCCGCCGATATTGCCGTAGAGGATCGGTCCGACATGCAGCGCAACGCCGAAGCGGAAGCGCTCGATGGTGTCGCCGATCGGATACTGCATCGCCTCGACGCCGGCGCGCGTCTCACGCGCAGCTTTCAGCACGTGCGCACAGACCTGTTGGGAATCACCAACATATTCATCGATCGGAAACACCGCGAGCAGGCCGTCGCCCATGTATTTCAGTACCTCGCCGCCGTGCGCCTTGATCGCGGCGACCTGGCAGTCGAAATAGGCGTTCAGAATGTCGACGACGGCTTCGGGCGGCAGGCGGTCGGACAGCGCGGTGAAGCCGCGCAGATCGGAGAGCCAGATCGCGGCATTCATGCTCTCGGTGTGGCCGCGCCGGATCTGGCCACCCATGATTTTCTCGCCGGCACGGTTGCCGACATAGACGTCGAGCAGCGTGGTGGCCTTGCGCTGCAGCGTGATCACCTCGATCAGGCGCGCCAGCGGTGAATTGATCGATCTGAGCGCGTCGAGCTGCTCCTCGGTGAAGCCGCCTTCCTGCCTGGTGGTCCAGCTCGTGGCGTGGGCGGCCCCGTCGATGAAGCGGATCGGGAGCGCGATATAGTCCGTCACGCCCTCGCCGCGCAGATCGTCGATGATGGGATATCGCCGGCTATCGAGATCGTCGACGCGGCAGCGGACCTCGCGGGTCTCGCGGAACACGATCGAGAGCGGGCTCGAGTTGAATTCCGGCGTGTCCTGGATGTCGAAATCGACAGAGCCCATCGCAATCTCTTCGCCGGGCTTCCAGATGAAATTGCGGCCGAAGATGTCGGGATGCAGCGTACGGATGAAGAAACCGACCCGCCACAGCGGAATGCCGGCGGCGGTCAGGCGCCGGCACAGTTCGTCGATCATGTTCGAAGGAACGGGCGAGGACCGCGCGCCGTCGATCAGCCATTCCCTGATGTCGCGTACATCAACCGGCATGGTCGCCCTGCCCTTCTCCCGCCCTCCGGGAATATGGGCGGCTATGCGCGCCGGCGCCAGCCTGCTTCTAGCCCACCTGCCCACGATGGCGCAGCAGGTGGTCGGTGAGCACACAGGCCATCATGGCCTCGCCCACCGGCACCGCGCGGATACCCACACAGGGATCGTGGCGGCCCTTGGTCATGATCTCGGTCTCGGCGCCCTGGCGGTCGACGGTGCGGCGCGGGGTAAGGATCGAGGAGGTCGGCTTCACGGCAAAGCGCACCACCACCGGCTGGCCGGTGGAGATGCCGCCCAGAATGCCGCCGGCGTTGTTGGAGAGGAATCGCGTGCCGTCATTGCCGGTGCGCATCTCGTCGGCGTTTTCCTCGCCGGACAATTCCGCGGCGCCAAAGCCCGCGCCGATCTCGACGCCCTTCACCGCGTTGATGCTCATCATGGCCGCGGCAAGGTCGCTATCGAGCTTGGCATAGATCGGCGCGCCCAGGCCCGGCGGCACGCCTTCCGCCACCACTTCGATCACGGCGCCGATCGAGGAACCGGCCTTGCGGATGCCGTCGAGATAGCTCTCGAAGAATGCCGCCTTGTCCCTGTCGGGACAGAAGAAGGGATTCTTCGCGATCTCGTCCCAGTCCCATTTCTCGCGGTCGATCCTGTGCGGGCCCATCTGCACCAGCGCGCCGCGCACCTTCACCTCGGGCAGGATTTTCCGCGCGATCGCGCCGGCCGCCACGCGCGTTGCCGTCTCGCGCGCGGACGAGCGCCCGCCGCCGCGATAGTCGCGCAGGCCGTATTTGGCCTCGTAGGTGAAGTCGGCATGGCCCGGGCGAAACTTGTCCTTGATGTCGGAATAGTCCTTGGAGCGCTGGTCGGTGTTCTCGATCAGCAGCGCAATCGGTGTGCCGGTCGTCACCTGCACGCCGCTCTCCGGATGCGCCATCACGCCGGACAGGATTTTGACCGCATCCGCCTCCTGCCGCTGGGTAGTGAAGCGCGACTGGCCGGGACGGCGGCGGTCGAGATCGTGCTGGATGTCCTCGACCGTGAGCGGGATCAGCGGCGGACAGCCATCGACCACGCAGCCGATCGCGACCCCGTGGCTCTCACCAAAGGTCGTGACGCGGAACATATGGCCGAAGGTGTTGAAGGACAT
>DASWVJ010000180.1:0-7498 GCA_036406295.1 Bradyrhizobium sp. | reverse complement strand
GAGCAGAAGAGAGAGGGAGAAGACGCGGCATGACAAGACCGACAGCGAAAGAGATCAAGGCGATGGCCGACGTGGCCGGCGTGCCCGTCGATAACGATGTGGCCGCGCGCATCGCCAATTCCATCGGGCCTGCCTTCGAGGGTTTTGCGCCCGTTGCCGGCACTCTCCCGTTCGATCTCGAGCCGGCGACGTTCCTGCTCGCGCAAGCCGCCGAGGTGACGAAATGAGCAGCACGCCGGCATTGATGTCGCTGACCGCGGTTGCGAAGGCGATCGCCGAAAAGAAGCTGTCTTCGCGCGAGGTGACGCAATCCTGCCTCGACCGTATCGCGAAGCTCAATCCCCGGCTCAATGCCTTCATGGCGATCGAGGCTGAGGACGCGCTGAAGGCGGCAGATAGCGCCGACGCGGCGCTCGCGAAAGGCGGACCCAAGGGCGCGCTGCACGGCGTACCGCTGGCGCACAAGGACATGTATTACGACGAGGGCAAGGTCGTCACCTGCGGCTCGAAAATCCGCAAGGATTTTGTGGCGACGACCACCTCGACCGCGCTGCAGCGGCTAAAGGATGCCGGCACGGTCAGGCTCGGCTCGCTGCAGATGGTGGAATTCGCCTACGGGCCTACCGGACACAACCCGCACTACGGCGCCGTGCGCAATCCCTGGAACACCGACCACATCACCGGCGGCTCGTCGTCGGGATCGGGCTCCGCGGTCGCCGCGCGCCTGACCTTTGCCGCGCTGGGATCGGACACCGGCGGCTCGATCCGGATGCCCGCGCATTTCTGCGGCGTCACAGGCCTGAAGACCACCGTCGGCCGCATCAGCCGCGCCGGCGCGATGCCGCTGTCATGGTCGCTGGATACGGTTGGCCCGCTGGCGCGCACGGCAGAAGACTGCGCGCTGCTGACGGGATTGATGGCCGGCGCCGATCCGGAGGATCCGACCGCCTCGGATTTGCCGGTGCCGGACTACATGGCTGCAGCGAAGCTGCCGATCAAGGGATTGAAGATCGGCGTGCCCAGTGCCTTCTATGTCGACGATCTCGATGCGGAGGTTGCGCGGGTTCTCGACGAGACGCTCGCGACCTTGAAGAAGGAAGGCGCCGAGATCGTCAAGGTCGAGCTGCCGGATCAGCGCCAGCTCACCGCGGCCTGCCAGCTCGTGCTCGCGACCGAGGCGGCCGCGCTGCACAAGCGATGGATGATCGAGCGGCCGCAGGATTATGGCGCGCAGGTCTTGATGCGGCTGCAAAATGCGCTGGCGATCCCGGCGGTGTCCTATCTGGAGGCGATGCGCTGGCGCGGCCCGGCCCTGGCTGCGCATCTTGCTGCTGTCGAGGGAACGGATGCCGTGATCGCGCCGGCCGTGCCGATGCCGGCGGCGACGATTGCCGAGAGCGACGTCGGCAACAGCCTGGAGGCGGAAGCGGTGATCCAGCGGATCACGCGTTTCACCCGGCCGATTAACTATCTCGGCCTGCCGTCGCTGGCGATCCCGTCAGGCTTCACCAGGTCAGGCCTGCCGGTCGGCATGCAGATCATCGGCCGTTCGTTCGATGAGGCCATGCTGATCCGTATCGGTGCGGCGTTCCAGCGAGCGACCGACTATCACCAGAAGGTGCCGAAGCTGCCATGAGCCAACTCGTCGAGATCGACAATCCCGACATCCGTTTCGCCGGCGAGCGCACCGCAAAGCCGGCCGCGGTCGGCTAGCGGCCGCCACCCGAATCGGCCCAGCGCTCGATCTGCGAGGACGCGATCACCTGCTTTGGCTGATACGGATTCAGCGTGCCGGCGCTGGCGGTCCAGCCCTTCGCCAGAATCTGCATGGCAAACAGCTTTGCATCGACTTCCGACTTGAACGTGCGGGTCGATCGTGCCGTGCCGTCATTCAGATTGCTGTTCCTGTCGTGGCTGAACGCCACATACCAGATATCGGGCTTGGTCATGTAACCATAACGTGGTTGCAGCGCGAAAGTTTCATCATGGAACCAGAATCGAGTCGTCGCGTTCAGTGATTGCGAATAGGATTACTGATGGGGAAGGACAGGGGGGTTCGATGCAGCTTTCCAACGAAGGCATTTTGGTCATCTTGTTCGTCGGCCTGGTGGCAGGCTGGCTTGCCGGCAAGATCGTGCGCGGCACCGGCTTTGGTATTATCGGCGACATCCTGGTCGGCATCGGCGGCGCCTTGATCGCAAGCTATCTGTTTCCCAAGCTCGGCATCCGCCTCGGCACGGGCCTTGTCGCGGAAATCATTCAATCGGCAATTGGCGCGGTCGTTCTTCTGCTGATCGTCCGGCTGCTACGCAGCGGCGGACGATTTTAGCTTACTCACCTTCTGCACCTCCGGCGATCCAGTGCTGGACCCGCGGCAATCCGGCGGCCGCGCGTCGGCGTGCGCGCCAAGGTGCGCTGGATGCGGTCCGCCGGGTTCGGGGGCGGCAGCAGCTCGCTTGGGGACGGGATCGGGAGGTGTCGATGCCGGTCGTGCCGGTGCCGTTTCCCGGCCCCGCCATGGCGTCCGCCCAGCGGCGACCCCTGTGGGAGCTGCAAACTGTCATATTTGGGCCGGCTCGGCGGCTTTTCGCCGCCATGCGGGCCGGCGCCTTGGCCGATCGTTTACAGTTAACGCGCGCGCAAATGGACGGTCGGGGCAAATATCGGTAGAAATAGGCGATCGCGACCTTTCTTATAGAGATCATATTAGATGGCAGCCGCACCCGGCGTCCGGCGCTCCGAGCTCGGTGATGCGCTGCGCACATGCCGCAACGCCTTTATCGGCGTTGGCATCATGAGCTGCATGATCAACCTGCTCTATCTGACCGGGTCGATCTTCATGCTCGAGATCTATGACCGCGTGCTGCCGAGCCGCAGCGTGCCCACCCTTGTCGGCCTCGCGATCCTCGCCGCCTTCCTCTACATCGCCCAGGGCGTTCTGGACATGCTGCGCAGCCGCGTGCTCGGCCGCATCGGCACCTCGCTGGATGAAGCGATGAACGAGCGCGTGTTCGAAACCGTGGTGCGGCTGCCGCTCCTGGTCGGCACCCGCAACGAGGGCCTGCAGCCGCTGCGCGATCTCGACAATGTCCGCTCCTTCCTCGGCAGCATGGGGCCGGGCGCGTTCTTCGATTTGCCCTGGCTGCCGTTCTATCTGGCGATCTGCTTCCTCTTCCACTGGCTGATCGGCGTGACCGCGCTCGTCGGCGCCGTCATCCTGGTCGCGCTCACGCTGGTCACGGAATTCATGTCACGCCAGCCGGCAAAGGACGCGATGACGCTCGCCGCCAGGCGCAACGACCTCGCCTCGGCAAGCCGCCGCAACGCCGAAGTGCTGGTCGCGATGGGCATGTCCGGCCGCATGACCAGGCGCTGGAACGAAACCAACGAGGAGTATATCGCCGGCAATCAGCGCGCCAGCGACGTCACCGGCGGTCTTGGCGCCGTCGCCAAGGTGCTGCGCATGATGCTGCAGTCGGCGGTGCTCGCGGTCGGCGCCTATCTGGTCATCTTCCAGGAGGCCACCGCCGGAATCATCATCGCTGGCTCCATCCTGTCCGCCCGCGCGCTCGCGCCCGTCGACCTCACGATCGCGCACTGGAAGGGTTTTGTCGCCGCGCGGCAGAGCTGGCGGCGGCTGAACAACCTGCTGGATAAACTGCCGGCGCTGCAGGCGCAGACCCTGCTGCACCCGCCGGAGAAGAAGCTCACCGTGGAGGGCGTGGCGATCATGCCGCCGGGCGAGCAGCGCGTCATCGTGCAGGATATCAATTTTGCGATCGAGGCCGGCCACGGGCTTGGCATCATCGGCCCCTCCGGCTCCGGCAAATCGTCGCTGGTCCGCGCGCTGGTCGGCGTGTGGCAGCCGGCGCGCGGCAAGGTGCGGCTCGACGGCGCCGCGCTCGACCAATGGTCGTCCGACGTGCTCGGCCGCCATGTCGGCTACCTGCCGCAGGACGTCGAACTCTTCGCCGGCAGCATTGCGCAGAATATCTGCCGCTTCGATCCCGAGCCCAGGTCGGAAATGATCATCGCGGCGGCCAAGGAAGCCGGCGTGCACGAGATGATCATCAAGATGCGCGAGGGCTACGACACCCAGATCGGCGAGCAGGGCGGTGCGCTCTCGGCAGGGCAGGCGCAGCGCGTGGCGCTGGCGCGCGCGCTTTACGGCGATCCGTTCCTGATCGTGCTCGACGAGCCGAACTCCAATCTCGACGCCGAAGGCGACGAGGCACTGACCCGCGCGGTGCGCAGTGCGCGCGAGCGCGGCGCCATTGTCGTGGTCGTCGCGCACCGGCCGGTCGGCATCGAGGCCGTCGACCAGTTGCTGGTGCTGAAGGACGGCCGCATGCAGGCGTTCGGCCCGAAGGAGCAGGTGCTCGGCCAGGTGCTGCAGCGTCCACCAATGCCGGCGCCGATCAAGGTGGTTTCCGAAGGCGGAGTTACGAAATCATGAGCAGCGCGGAGCTGAAGAAATCGCAGCGCTCGATCCGCAAGCATCTCGTCGCGGGGCTCGCGATGGTGCTGCTGCTCGCCGGCGGGATCGGCGGCTGGGGCGCCACCGTGCCGATCTCGGGCGCGCTGATTGCGCCGGGGCAGGTGGTGGTCGAATCCAACATCAAGAAGGTGCAGCATCCGACCGGCGGCGTGGTCGGCGAGGTGCGCGTGCGCGACGGCGACCTGGTGAAGGCGGGCGACATCGTGGTGAGGCTCGACGAAACCGTGGTCCGCGCCAACCTCGCGATCGTCAACAAGACCCTCTACGGCCTGTGGGCGCGCCAGGCGCGGCTGGAAGCCGAGCAGCGCGGCAGCGACAGCATCAAGTTTCCGGCATCCCTGCTCGATCTCGCCGGCGACCCGGACGCGCGCGACGTGATGACAAGCGAATCGAAACTGTTCGATGTCCGCGTCAACGGCCGCGCCGGCCAGAAGGCGCAGCTGCGCGAGCGCGTCGTGCAGCTCAACGAGGAGATCGAGGGCCTCGTCGCGCAGGAAAAAGCCAAGGACAAGGAGATCGCGCTGGTCGAGAAGGAGCTGGTCGGCGTCCGCCAGCTCTACGAGCAGCGCCTGGTGCAGATTTCGCGGCTGACCGTACTGGAGCGCGATTCGGCGCGGCTCAACGGCGAGCGGGCGCAATACATCGCCGCGCGTGCCCAGGCCAAGGGCAAGATCACCGAGACCGAGCTGCAGATCATCCAGATCGACAAGGACATGGTCAGCGAGGTGTCCAAGGACCTGCGCGAGACCACCGACAAGATCGGCGAGTTCATCGAGCGCAAGGTCACCGCCGAGGACCAGCTGCGCCGCATCGACATCCGCGCGCCGCAGGCCGGCATGGTTCTGCAGTCGACCGTGCACACGGTTGGCGGCGTCATCACCGCGGGCGACGCCATCATGATGATCGTGCCGCAGGCCGACGACCTCTCGGTCGAGGCCAAGGTCAACCCGCAGGACATCGACAAATTGCAGGTCGGCCAGAAGACGGTGCTGCGCTTCTCCGCCTTCAACCAGCGCACCACGCCGGAGCTGAACGGCAAGGTCAGCCGCATCTCCGCCGACGTCACCACCGACCAGCGCACCGGGCAGAGTTCCTACACCATCCGCATCTCGCTGCCGCCGGACGAGGTCGCCCGTCTCGGCGAGGTCAAGCTGGTCCCCGGCATGCCGGTGGAAGCCTTCGTGCAGACCGGCGAGCGCACACTGCTGTCCTATTTCATGAAGCCGCTGAGCGATCAGCTGATGCGCTCGTTCCGGGGGCGGTGAGCTGCCTGTGAACGTGGCGGCTTCTCGGGCCTTCATGGTTCGAGACGGCGCTTTGCGCCTCCTCACCATGAGGGCTGACTTCGGAGCTCGCGGCGGCGCAATATCTATCCCCTCATGGTGAGGAGACCCACGCAGTGGGTCGTCTCGAACCGTGAGGCCCGGTTTTCAACGCGAGAGATTCTCGAGCAGCAAGCCCAATGCCGCCTTCGCGAACGCCTGCATGTTCGCCTGCCGGTCGCCGCTACCCGTTTCCAACGTGATCACCTTTTCCACTCGCCCTGCGATCGCCATGCA
Source organism: Bradyrhizobium sp. (assembly GCA_036406295.1). Classification (GTDB taxonomy): domain Bacteria; phylum Pseudomonadota; class Alphaproteobacteria; order Rhizobiales; family Xanthobacteraceae; genus Bradyrhizobium. The sequence goes on along the minus strand of DASWVJ010000180.1, from coordinate 1,441 downwards.
GCAATGGCCGGCGGCGTCGCCGTAGCGGTTGCCGGTCGGGCCGGTGGCGCCGGTCTCGGAAAGGCCCCAGGAGGTGGCGAAACGCCCGCGCATCTGTCTTGCCAGCAACTGCGCGTAGGGTTCTGACGCGGAGCGGATGCCTTTCATTTCCTCGTCCGGAATATCCATCAGCAGGCGCCGCGCATCGCGGGTGTAGACCACGGCGCCGCCGAGGAAATAGGCGGAGGCGCCGGGCACGGACAACAGCGCGGCCGAGATCAAGCCACCGGTGGAGGACTCCGCAACGGCGATGGTCTCCTTGTGCGCGATCAGTTTTGCGGCGATCTGTCCGGCGACATCAACGAGTTCCTTCATTCTGCTCAGCTCCGCTTCACATGCCAACTCCCTAGCACAGGAACGCATGGCTTGCCGAGTTGCGGGGGGTGGGCGGGCCTGCTTGAATGCATTGCGAGCGCGGGCGCGGCGCTGGCGCGCGCGGAGGAAACGACATGACGTCACCGATCCCGGGCGGCGTGGATTGCGACCTGCATCCGGCCGTGCCGCATCTGACGAGCCTTCTGCCCTACATGAACGACTACTGGCGCGATCAGGTGACGACGCGCGGCATGGTCGATCTCGTCTCGCAATCCTATCCGACCAATTCGCCGATCTCCTCGCGGCCCGACTGGCGGCCGGCGCAGGGCAAACCCGGCTCCAGCTACGATGACATGAAGCTCCAGGCGCTGGATCGTTTTGGCATCGCCTACGGCATCTGCAATCCGCTCTATGGCGTGCAGATGGTGTTTTCCGAGGACATGCAGGACGCGTTCTGCCGCGCGCTCAACGACTGGCTTGTCAAGGAATGGCTCGAAAAGGATGCGCGGTTGCGCGGCTCGATCGTCATCCCGACGCAGAGCGTGGAAAAGTCCGTGGCCGAGATCGAGCGCTGTGCAAAGGACAGGCGCTTCGTCCAGGTGCTGATGCTGGTCATGGGCGATGTGCCCCTGGGCAAGCGCGCGCTGTGGCCGATCTATGCCGCGGCCGAGAAGCACGGCCTGCCGGTCGGCATCCACGCCGGCAGCGCCTATCACAACCCTCCGACCTCGGTCGGCTGGGGCTCCTACCACATCGAGGACTATGTCGCGCAGGCGCAGGCGTTCCAGACCCAGCTCACCAGCCTGATCGTCGAGGGCGTGTTCGCCAGGCACCCCAATCTCAAGATGGTGATGCTGGAATCGGGCTTTACCTGGCTGCCGGCCTTCCTGTGGCGGCTGCACAAGTTCTGGCGCGGCGTGCGCATGGAAACGCCCTGGGTGGACCGTGCGCCGCTGGAAATTGTGCGCAGCAACATCCGCTTTTCGCTGCAGCCGGTCGATGCGCCGCCGGAACCGGAGACGCTAAACCGCCTGTTCGACCATATGCAGTCGGACGAATTGATCCTATTCTCGACCGACTATCCGCA
>DASWVJ010000179.1:0-28767 GCA_036406295.1 Bradyrhizobium sp. | reverse complement strand
GCGAACAGCTTGATGTCGACGGTGTAGGTGCCGATCGGAACCTCGGCCGGCAGCGGGATTCCGGTGCGGAACAGTGTCGGGGTGAGGAACGTCACCGCCGAACTCGACTCCCGATAGAGCCCGTGCTGCGAGCGCAGCCGCACGAAGGCGGAGCGGAACGGATCCGACGGCACGACGTCGGCATAGTCTGGGCCGACGCGCTGGGTCAGGACGACATTGTTCATGCCGAGCTGCTGCCGCCGCTGCACCTCGGGCGCGGCGATGGCGTCGATCGGGCGATTGGAGAAGATGGCAAGATAAGTCGGCACCTGCAGGAACTGGCGGGAGTCGGTGTTGATCCAGATGCCGAAGCGGCGCTCCTTGCGCCGTGTCACCATGTCGGCGCGCGGGCCCGAGACGGTGACGACGAGGTCGTAATTTCGGTTCGCCGGCGTGTTCCCATCCTTCTCCACCGACCCGAACAGCACGAGTTCCTCGCCGGCATAATTCGGCGTCACCGTGACGCGGTGGTTGGACACCGACACGATCAGCCTTTCGGCGCGCGCGGGCAACGCGGCGAGCGTGACCGCCAGCGCCAGGGCCGGAATTGCGAGTGCGCGAACTGCCTTCATGACGCGCCTCCGGTTTCCCGGACGGTGAACAGCTCGTTCGGCTTGATGCCGAGCTCGAAGGCGAAGCGGACGCCGACCGCGAGCACGAGCAGGCCGAGCAGCAGGCGCAGATGTTCGCCGCGGATCTTCTGCCCCGCCCGCGCCCCGAACTGCGCGCCGGTGACGCCGCCGACCATCAGGATCAGCGCCAGCACGGCGTCGACCAGGTGGTTGGTCATCGCGTGCAGCATGGTGGCAAACAGCATGGTGACCAGCGTGAGCACCATCGAGGTGCCGATCACGGTCGCGGTCGGCACGCGCAGGACGTAGATCATCAGCGGCACCAGGATGAAGCCGCCGCCGATGCCCATGATGGCGCCGATAAAGCCGATCACGAGGCCGACTACGACCACCGGAATGACCGAAAGATAGATCTTGGAACGCTTGAAGCGCATCTTCAGCGGCAGGCCGTGGATCCAGCCATGGCTGCCGGAGCGGCGCATCGGCACCGGCTTGCCGCGGTTGGCGCGCAGCATCGCGCGCAGGCCTTCCCAGAACATCAGCCCGCCGACCGTCGTGAGCAGGATAACGTAGGAGAGCGCGATCAGGAGATCGAGCTGGCCCAGCGAGCGCAGCCAGGTGAAGGTCGTGACGCCCAGCGCCGTGCCAATACTGCCGCCGGTCAGCAGCACCACGGCCAGCGCCGGGTCGATCGACCGCCTTCGCCAGTAGGAGATCGCGCCGGACATCGAGGAAGCCGCAATGTGGCTCGCCACCGAGGCGACCGCGACCGCCGGCGAGATGCCAACGAAGATCAGCAGTGGCGTCATCAGGAACCCGCCGCCGATCCCGAACATGCCGGACACGAAGCCGACCGCTGCGCCCATCCCCAGGATCAGGAAGACATTGACCGGAATGTCGGCGATGGGAAGGAAGAGCTGCACGCGCGGTCGCTTCTTATTGGTTGGGGCCGCGAGAGTCGGCCTGAGGCCGCCCGCAGCGAGTTATCGATCGAGCATCTGTCGGCGAGGAATCCGCATAACGCGCGCGGGGAGCGAGCGCGGATCGCTTGCCGGGCCCCTGCATAACCGAATTCGGCGGCGGGCGGGACTAAAGAATCCGTGGATTGGCAATATTTGCTTTCCCGGCCGGGCGCGGGGCGGGGGTCAGATTGCTGGCCGGCGGGCCGGGCGTCAGCCGCGCGGCCCGCGGGCCTCAGCGGTGACAAGGTTCATCTCGATCGCCTGCCGCGCGTCCAGCCAACGGATATCGGAGGTCGCCGACATCGCCTCCACCAGCGAGGCCGAGATGCCCATCCGCTTCAGATAGGCGAGCACCAGTCCCGTGGTCCGCTGTGTGTCGGCCACGGGATCGCCGCCGCCGGGGCCGCGCGCCGTGAAGCGGTGGACCCCGAGCCGGGAGCCTGCGATGTCATAGCGCACGGTGCCGCCGGCATAGACGAACACGCAGGCGCTGGCGCAGGATCCCGGCCGGACCTGGCCGGCAGAGTCGACGGTGCCAACCGCGGTGACAAGTCCGCGCGAGCGGATGACCTCGCCCATGATCACGGATTGGCCGAGATCGCCGCCGGGGGAGGAGAGCAGCACGAGGTCGCCGGTCTTGAGCCTGGCTTCGTCCAGCCGCTCGCGGAACCAGCTTGCCGCGGCGGGACCGATCTTGCCGCGCAGGACGATCGCGTTGCGGCGGCGGCCGTCGAGATCGACATTGTCGATGACGGACGACGTCATGCTCGGGGTAGAATAGAGATCCTTCCAGTAATCCCAGGCGTCCGGCCGCGACAGATCGCGCCAGGCCTGGATGAGCACACCGGAACAGAGCAGCAGGAAGATCACGACCGACATCATGTGGCGGCGCAGGAAGCCGAGCGCGCCTGCGCCCTCGGGAGGCGCTTCCTGCGCGAATCTCCGCCCTGGAGCCGGCGCAGGCCGGTCCCAGGGCCGCGTCGGCGGCACCGGCAGGCCACTGCCTCGTTGCTGGCGGTCGTCCACGAAATACCTCTTCGGCGGTTGCTGCCGGCGAACGGGCCGGCCCGCTCTATGTAGGGAGTTTCAATGGGAAGGTTCATCCCGCAGGGCGGAATGACACCGCAGTGTGACGTTAAATTTGTGACATTGAATTAGTGCGAGGCCGCTACGGGCGTAGCGCGCCTGGCGGGCCTGGCCGCAGGTTTGGCGGCACTGGCCTGGGTCGCGGCATTGTCCCAGCCGCCGGCCGGGGCCGCCGCCTTGACCGCGTCGTCGGGCTGCGGCTCGGCGCTAAAGGTCTGGATCGCCAGTTTCGCCGCGGCCAGTGACTGCGGGTCGAGGCGCTTGGCGATGTCGTCGCGCTTGCGGCCGGCGTCAGCATCGCCCTGTGCGGCCGCGAGGCTGAACCACTTGAACGACTCGGCGAGGTTCTGGTCGACGCCGATGCCGCGGGCATAGAGGATGCCGAGATTGTATTGGCTGTCGGCCACGCCGCGGTCGGCCGCCTTGCGGAACCACTGCGCTGCGTCCTGATAGTTGGCACCCTTGCCGCCGCCATCGGCATCGAGCACGGCGAGGTTATGCATCGCCTTGGCGTTGCCGCGCTCGGCGGCCTGCAGATAGTAGCGCCGCGCGATGTCGACGTCCTTCTTCACCGAAAGGCCCTTCTCGTAGAAGGTGCCCAGCCGGAAGATCGCCGGCACGACGCCGGCATTGGCCGCGCGGTCGTACCACTTCGCGGCCTCGTCGAGGTTGACCGGGACGCCTTTGCCCTCTGCGAAGCGCACGCCGATCTCGTAGGCCGCGGATGCATCGCCCTTCAGGGCAGCGCTACGCAGCACGGGTCCGCCAATTCCTTCCGGCAGCTGTTCGGTCGGCGGCACCTGCACCTGACCGATGCGGCCGCCCTTCTGCGCCGGTGCAACGGCGGGGGCCGGCGGGATCGAGCCGGTAATGTCGCTCGCCGGGAACGGAGCTGCGGCCGGCGCGGATGCGCCTTGCGTGATCGTAATCTGCGTGCCGTCGAGCATGTTCGGCGCTGACGAATTGTTCGACTGCCGGCCGAGCGGCGTCGGCGAGGTCATCGACGGCGCGGCGGGAGCGGGGGCTGGCGCAGCGGCGGGAGCGGCGGTCTTGTCGGCGGGCGAGAGCGTGGTCGCCGGCTCTTCCATCGCCGGCATCGGCGGGGCCGAGCCGGTGTCGAGCAGGTTCATCGCCAGCTTGAAGGTACCGAGCACGATCACCACCACGCTCGCGCCGACCAGCAGCGAACGGATTTTCGAGGTGATGGTCGAACCCTCGGGGCCGGCGGCCGGCTTTTCCTTGTCTTTTGGCTTGTCCTTGACCTTCGCGGCGGGCGCGGCCTTGGCGGCCTTCGCCGGCCGCTTGTCGTTCTGCGCGTTGGCGGCGGCAGCTTGCGCCGCGCGGCGCGCGGCTGCGATGAAGCTCGACGTGCTCACCGGCTCTTTCGGCCCGGCGGGGGCAGGGATTTCGCTCAGCGCGCTTTCGGAAGCCGCGATGCGCTCCGACGGGGGCGTGCGCGGTGTCGGACGAGTGCCGGGCTCGAGCGGATGATCCGGCGGCAGATCGGGCGCGATGGCGGCGCGCGGCGTGGCGTGCGGCACCAGGATTTCGCTGATCGCGCGCGGAGTTGCCGGCATCGCCGCGGGAACCGGCGGCGGCTCGGATGCACTGGGCTCACTGGCGCCGAATTCGCGCGGCGCGGCGACGAAGTGTTCCTGCGGTGCGGGCGCCGTGAACTGCGTCTGGCTTGCAGCCGGGTTTGGCAATTCCGGCCTCGGCATCGCCGGCATGGTCATCTGCGGCGCTTCCGGCTCCGCTGCTGCGAAAACGGGTGCCGGCGGAGCAGGCGGCTCGGGGGCCGGGGCGGCGGGCGCGGCACGCACATTGCGCAGGTCGCCTTCGATCATCGCGAGGCGATCGACGACATGGCCGAGCGTGGAGTGCACGGCCTCGAGCGTGTCCTGGGTACGGCGGTCGGTCTCCGACTGGCTGAAGCGGATGTCGGACAGCTCGCGCTTGACGGAATCGATCAACCCGGAATCCAGCTGCGGCGGCGGCGCAAAGGACTGCCGGCTGTTGTCGGCAATGGCGGCGAGATTGGCGTGCTGGTTTTCCAGATGGCGCAGGATGTCCTGCAGCGCGTCCTCGACCCGGCCGAGATTGTTCGCGCTGCCGCGCTGCTCGGTGGCGGCCTCGACGCGTTCCAGCAGATACGACACGCGCTGTTCGAGATGCGCAAAGGCCGACGCATTGTCGCTGCCGACCGGCATGCGGTCGATGCGCTCGGACAGCGAGCGGATCGCGTTCTCGAGATATTCGTTGTTGTTGCTCTCGGCCGGCCGCTGCTGCTCGCGGTTCTCGATGGTCGAGGTCAGCGCCGCGATGCGCTGCTCGATCATGGCGAGCGCATCGCCATGGCCGGCGGAATGGGTGAGCTGGTCGACCTTGGTCGACAGCATGTGCACGTCGTCGGACAGCCGCGCCAGCGCGTCGTTGGAGGCGACGTTGGGGACGATTGAGCGCAGCGCGGCGATCGCGCCTTCGAGCTGATGTACGGTCGACGGATCGTCGTTGGCGCGCAGGATCAGGTCGAGCTTGGCGTGCAGGTTGCGGATTGCCTCGTCATAGCCGGCGAGCTGCTCGGCGGGCTTGAGCGAGAACAGCACCTCGCGGATCTCGGCAAGCGCGCGCTCGATGCCGGCCAGCGCCTGGCTGTCGATGCCGCTCTGGCGGGTGTCGTCGATTCGGCGCGACAGTGAGCGGATTTCATTCTCGATCGATTCGATCGCGCGCCGCGGCATCGCCTCTGTGATGGCGTGGCGGATTTCGGCGAGCTCGCTGCGGAAGGCGGCGATCGACTGCTCGACGTGGTCCGGCCGCTGCAACGCTTCGATCTGGCTGGTGATCTTGACCAGGTGCCGTTCCAGCGACGAGAAGTCCGGGCCCGGCGGCGCGTATTGCGCCTGCGGCGCGAAGTGCTGCTGCGGCGCATAGTTTGCCTGCGGCGCATAGTCTGCCTGCGGCGCTTGGGGCGCCATCGGCGGCGCATGGCGCGGCGGCATCTGGCGTGGGGTCGGCGGCTCGTCGAGCTCGTTCTGGCGTGCGGCAATCTCCGCGATCGCGGAGTCGAAGTTGGAAGGACTCAGCGGCGGCGAGTTGCGATAGACCTCCTTGGCAGCGCGCTCAACCATCTCGGCCTGGCGCTGCTGGTCCTGCCGCTCCGCCTGGCGAGTGGCTTGCGGATTGGAAATCTGCGACAGCCGCGCATCGAGGCGGGAGATCGCGTCGTTCAACTGCCGCGCGACAGCCGGCTCGCCTCGCGGGACGTGGCCGTTGACACGGGGTGCCTCGGTGCGGGGTTTTGAAATCTGCTCGATCTGGCGGGTGATCGAGTCGAGCCGCTGGTGGATGTCGTCGACGGCGCGGTGCTGCTGGCCGTAGGCCGGCTGGCGTGGCTCGTAGCCGTTGCGGAAGTCCGGGGAAGCGTCGCCGACATTGGCGTTGAGCCAGTCGTTGAGCGACATGCCGGCGCGGCGCGCGGCCGCTTCAGCCCTTTCGCGCACGGTCGGATCGATGCCGTCGACACTCCACGATACGCGCGAATTCATGATCTCGTCCGGTTTCGACTCCGGCGCCACACTTGCGCCTCAGCCTCCCCGCGCGTCCCGATCGGAAGACAATCGAATTCGGCGCGGGTCGTCTGCCCTCAGAACCTGACTTTTTCCCTGCAGGGTAAATATCGAGTTAAGGAATGCGGAACCGTGGCCGTAAAGTTGAAAGAACCGCCCGACTTGCTTGCCGAAATGCCCGTTCCGGGAGCCTCAGCTCTTGCCTTCGCGCGGGGGCTCGCCGATCGGGCTCACATTCGATCCGGCCGCTCCGCCCGGCAGCACCTCGAGGGCCTCCTCGCACCATTCCACCACCGCGCGTTCGTGGCGGACGCCGAGGCGGAGATTGAGCAGCTTGCCGAGATCAGCATGGGCGGCGGTGCCGTCGGGGAAACGCTTGGCGAGGATCCGCTCGTAGCGGGCCTGCCGGTCGCGGTGGTGTTCCAGGCGCGCCATGATGTCGGCCCGCAAGGCATCGATATCGACCGCCTCCAGCGCAAACATCCGTACCAGGAGGTCATCTTTGATCGAGGCCGGCCGGCTCGGCCGCGCGGCCCAGTGCTTCAAGGCGGCCCGGCCTTCTGACGTCAGCGTATAGACCAGCTTGTTGGGCTTGCCGGTCTGCACCACCTCGCGGGCCTGGACATGGCCGCGGTCGCGCAGCTTGGACAGTTCCCGGTAGATCTGCTGATGATCGGCCTTCCAGAAAAAGCCGATCGAGGTGTCGAAGGTCTTGGCGAGCTCATAGCCCGTCATCGGCCGTTCGGTCAGGCACGCAAGGATCGCGTCACCCAGCGCCACGCGCGGACCCTCCATTTTGGGGCAAGCCATTTTGGAACGAGGCTGCATCTGTTCCTTGACACCTTATGCATAAAGGTGCATATGCGTCAATGTGCATAAGGGGCGGCGCGGAATTGAGCGGCGCGGCCGCCCGATGCTCGATATGGCCCGGCGGGAAGCCGTTGCCAGTGCGAATCACGGCTTCATGCAGAGGAGACGTCCGATGAGCTTGCCCGGCCTCGACCGCTGGTACCGTTTCATCAAGTCGCATGACCTCGCCGAGCTGAAGGGCATGCTCCACCCGGACGTGGCGTTCGAGAGCCCGGTCGTGCACACCCCGCAGCGCGGCGCCGACATCACCTTCAAATACCTCGCGAGCGCCATCAAGGTGCTCAACGGCGAAAGCTTCAGATATCTCGGCGAATGGCGCGGCGATAACAGCGCGGTGCTCGAATTCGCAACCGAGATCGACGGCATCACCATCAATGGTGTCGACATCATCAAATTCGCAGACGATGGCCGCATCGTTCACTTCAAGGTGATGGTGCGTCCGCTGAAGGCCATCAACCTGCTTCACAAGATGATGGCGGAGCAATTGGCGATGCCGTGAGGCGATTGGCCTCGCAACGATGAATACGGCGCAGCTGTCTCGGACATCAGGAACAAGATAAGGTCGGTGCCTGGACCGCGATTGCTGCGACGAAGGAATTTCCCCACACAACCCGCCACCAGCGGAGAGGACTGATGCCAATCTACAAAGCCCCCGTGGAAGATGTGAGCTTCCTGTTCAACGACGTGTTCCAGCTCGATCGCTACAACAATCTGCCGGGCTTTGCCGATGCCTCCGCCGATGTCCGCGATGCCATCCTCAGCGAAGCCGCAAAGCTGAGCGAAGAAGTGCTGCAGCCGTTGAACCGCGTCGGCGACCTCGAAGGCTGCAAGCGCCACGATGACGGCAGCGTCACCACGCCCAAGGGCTTCAAGGAAGCCTTCAAGCAACTCGCCGAAGGCGGTTGGCTCGGCCTTTCCGCTCCCGCCGAATATGGCGGCCAGGGCCTTCCGGTCACGCTGAGCCAGATCGTCAACGAATTCCAGTGCTCCGCCAACATGGCCTTCACGATGTATGGCGGCCTGACCATGGGCGCGATCGCGGCGCTCCTGGTGCACGGCAATGCCGAGCAGAAGAAGACCTACGTGCCGAACATGGTGGCAGGCAAATGGACCGGCACCATGAACCTCACCGAGCCGCAGTGCGGCACCGATCTCGGCCTGATGCGTACCAAGGCGGTGCGCCAGAGCGACGGCAGCTTCAAGATATCGGGCACCAAGATATTCATTTCCGCCGGCGAGCACGACCTCGCCGACAACATCATCCATCTCGTGCTCGCCCGCATCGAAGGCGCACCCGCCGGCATCAAGGGCGTCTCGCTGTTCGTGGTGCCGAAATTCCTGGTCAAGCCCGACGGCTCGCTGGGCCAGCGCAACGGCGTCACCTGCGGCTCGATCGAGCACAAGATGGGCATCCACGGCAATTCCACTTGCGTGATGAACTACGACAACGCCATCGGCTGGCTGATCGGCGAAGAGAACAAGGGCATGCAGGGCATGTTCGTGATGATGAACGAGGCCCGTCTCGGCGTCGCCGTGCAGGGCCTCGCGCAGTCCGAGGTCGCCTATCAGAACGCGGTGACCTATGCGCGCGAGCGCCTGCAGGGCCGCTCGATCTCCGGCGTCAAGGCGCCGGACAAGCCGGCCGATCCCATCATCGTGCATCCCGACGTGCGCCGCACGCTGCTCACCATTCGCGCCTTCAACGAGGCGGCGCGCGCCATGGTGGTGTGGACCGCGCTGAAGAGCGACGTCGCGCACCGCTCCTCGGACCCCAAGGATCGCCAGGAGGCCGACGATCACATGGGCCTGATGACGCCCGTCATGAAGGGCGTGATGACCGGCACCGGCTTTGCCAACACCGTGATGGCGCAGCAGATGTATGGCGGCCACGGCTACATCGCCGAGCAGGGCATGGAGCAGTTCGTGCGCGATTCCCGCATCTCCATGATCTACGAGGGCGCCAACGGCGTGCAGGCGCTCGACCTCGTCGGCCGCAAGCTGCCGCGCGACGGCGGCCGCGCCGTGATGGCGTTCTTCGCGGAAGTGACTGCCTTCACCAAGGAGAATGCCGCCAACGAGGCGATGAAGCCTTACATTGCGCCGCTCTCCACCGCGCTCGGCCATCTGCAGCAGGCCACCGGCTGGCTGATGCAGAACGCGCTGGCCAAGCCCGACAATGCAGGCGCCGCCGCCACCGATTACATGGAATTGTTCGGCCTCGTCACCTTCGCCTACATGTGGGCGCGGATGGCCAAGGTTGCGAACGAGAAGATCGCCGCCTCCGGCGCCACCCCTTACCTGAAGACCAAGCTCGTCACCGGCAAGTTCTTCATGGAGCGGATGCTGCCGGAAACCGCTGCGCATCTTGCGCGCCTGCAGACCGGCAGCGACACCACGATGGAACTGGCGGCGGAAGCGTTCTGAAGCCCTTCGCTTCCGCGTCAAAGCCGACTATAAATTACGATCATCATATAAGGAGGGCGTCATGCCTGAGGCATTCATCTACGATCACGTCCGCACCCCGCGCGGCCGAGGCAAGGCCGACGGCGCGCTGCATGAAGTCACGGCGCTTTCGCTTGCCACCGTGCCGCTGCAGGCGCTGAAAGAGCGCAACAATCTCGGTGAGGACGTCGTCGACGACGTCATCCTCGGCGTGGTCGATCCGGTTGGTGAGGCCGGAAGCGACATCGCGCGCTTCGCCGCGCTTAAGTCGGGCCTCGGCGAGTCCGTGCCCGGCGTGCAGATCAGCCGCTTCTGTGCCTCCGGCCTCGATGCCGTGAATTTCGCGGCGGCCCAGATCATGAGCGGCCAGCATGAACTCGTGATCGGCGGCGGCGCGGAATCGATGAGCCGCGTCGGCATCGGCGCCTCCGGCGGCGCCTGGCCGATGGACCCCTCGATGGCGGTGCCGGCCTATTTCATGCCGCAGGGCGTCTCGGCCGACCTGATCGCCACCAAATACGGCTTTTCGCGCGACGACGTCGACGCCTATGCCGTGCAGAGCCAGCAGCGCGCGGCCAAAGCCTGGGACGAAGGCCGCTTCAACAAGTCGGTCGTGCCGGTGAAGGACCAGAACGGCCTCACCATCCTCGCCAGGGATGAACACATGCGCCCGACCACCACCATGCAGTCGCTGGCGCAGCTGCAGCCGTCCTTTGCGGCGATGGCGGCGATGGCCGGCTTCGATGCGGTTGCGGTGCAGTCCCATCCCGAGATCGAGAAGGTCAATTACGTGCACCACGCCGGCAATTCGTCCGGCATCGTCGACGGCGCGGGCGCCGTGCTGCTCGGCAGCAAGGAGGCCGGCGCCAAGCATGGCCTCAAAGCCCGCGCAAAGATCCGCGCCTTTGCCAATATCGGCTCGGAGCCGGCGATGATGCTGACCGGCCCGGTGGATGTCACCGAAAAGCTGTTCGAGCGCTCCGGCATGAAGAAGTCGGACATCGACCTGTTCGAGCTGAACGAGGCGTTCGCCTCGGTCGTGCTGCGCTACATGCAGGCCTTCGACATCGACAGCGCCAGGATCAACGTCAATGGCGGCGCCATCGCGCTCGGCCATCCGCTCGGCGCGACCGGCGCGATGATTCTGGGCACCGTGCTCGACGAGCTCGAGCGCACCAACAAGTCCACGGCGCTGGTGACCTTGTGCATCGGCGGCGGCATGGGCACCGCCACCATCATCGAGAGGGTGTGAGAGCGTAGGGTGGGCAAAGGCGTGTTAGCGCCGTGCCCACCATCACGAGCACAATGCGAAAGGTGGGCACGCTGCGCTTTGCCCACCCTACGAAGTCAGAATTCATCGCCGCGCCTGACATCGGCCGCCGGCACCGAGGGAGCACCACATGGCTTACAAGAATTTCAAGTTTGAAACCGACGCCGACGGCATCGCGCTCGTCACCTGGGACATTCCCGGCCGTTCCATGAACGTGCTGGACGAGACCTCGATCAACGAGATCGAGGCGATCGTCAAGCAGACCACGGAAGACGCCGCCATCAAGGGCGTCGTCATCACCTCCAGCAAGGAAGCGTTCTGCGCCGGCGCGGATCTCACCATGCTCGAAGGCATGAACCGGACCTATCAGCAGCTCCTCAGGGAGAAGGGCGAGGTCGCTGCCAACCAGGTGCTGTTCGAGCAGAGCCGCCGCTTCTCGCTAGTGTTCCGCTCGATCGAAACCTCGGGCAAGCCGTGGGTCGCCGCCATCAATGGCCTGGCGCTCGGCGGCGGCTTCGAGATCACGCTGTCCTGCCACTATCGCGTCGCCGCGGAGAATCCCAAGACGCGGCTTGGCCTGCCCGAGATCAAGGTCGGCCTGTTCCCCGGCGCCGGCGGTACCCAGCGCGTGCCGCGCATCGTGCCGCCGCAGGATGCGATGCAGATGCTGCTGAAGGGCGAGGCGATCAATCTGGCGAAGGCCAAGCAGCTCAATCTGATCCACGCCGTTGTGCCGGCCGCCGACATGATCAAGGCCGCCAAAGACTGGATCAAGGGCGGCGGCAAGGCCGTCGCGCCGTGGGACGAGAAGGGCTTCAGGCTTCCGGGCGGCCCCGTGTTCTCCAAGATGGGCATGCAGATGTTCCCAGCGGGCAATGCGATCTACCGCCGCGAGACCTACGACAACTATCCGGCCGCGCGCGCCATCATGAGCTGCGTCTATGAAGGCCTGCAATTGCCGATCGACGCGGCGCTGCGCGTGGAGTCGCGCTACTTCACGCAGATCCTGCGCTCGAAGGAAGCCGCGGCAATGATCCGCTCGCTGTTCCTGTCGATGCAGGAATTGAACAAGGGCGCCCGCCGCCCGGCCGACGTGCCGCCGACCAAGGTCAAAAAGCTCGCCGTGATCGGCGCCGGCTTCATGGGTGCCAGCGTTGGTTATGTCTCGGCTCGCGCCGGTCTCGACGTGGTGCTGATCGACCGCGACCAGGAAAGCGCCGACAAGGGCAAGGCTCACGCGAAAAGCGTGATCGACGGTCTGATCGCCAAGGGCCGCGCCAGGAAGGAAGAGGGCGAGGCCATCATGTCGCGCATCGCGGCGACCGCCGATTATGCCGTGTTGAAGGACTGCGACCTCGTCATCGAAGCCGTATTCGAGGACCGCAAGGTCAAGGCGGATACTTTCACCAAGGCGCAGCAATATCTGAAACCGGACGTGATCTTCGCCTCCAATACCTCGACCCTGCCGATCACCTCGCTCGCCGAATCCTTCAAGGACCAGGGCCGCTTCATCGGCATCCATTTCTTCTCGCCGGTCGAGAAGATGATGCTGGTCGAGATCATCCTCGGCAAGAACACCGGCGATGCGGCGCTCGCCACCGCGCTCGACTATGTCCGCGTGATCGGCAAGACCCCGATCGTGGTGAACGACTCCCGCGGCTTCTACGCCAATCGTTGCGTCGGCCGTTACATCGCCGAAGGCAACGAGATGTTCCTCGAAGGCGTGCCGCCGGCGATGATCGAGAACTGCGCCAAGATGGCCGGCATGCCGGTCGGGCCGCTCTCGCTGTCCGATGAGGTTGCGCTCGATCTCGGGCTCAAGGTCATGAAGGCGACCGAGGCCGACCTCGGCCCCAACGCCGTCAACCCCGATCAGAAGAAGCTGATGGTGGAGCTGGTCGAAAAGCAGGGCCGTCTCGGCCGCAAGAACGGCAAGGGTTTTTACGACTATCCCGAGAAGGGCAAGGGCCAGAAGAGCCTGTGGCCGGGCCTGGCCGAGCTGCAGCCGAAGAAGCTCGATCCGGACACGCTCAGCGTCGAGGAATTGAAACAGCGCTTCCTCGTGGTGCAGGCGGTGGAAGCCGCGCGCACCGTCGAAGACAATGTCGTCACCGACATGCGCGAGGCGGATGTCGGCTCGATCCTCGGCTTCGGCTTTGCGCCGTTCACCGGCGGCACGCTGTCCTATATCGACTTCATGGGCACGAAAAACTTCGTCGACCTCTGCCACAAGTTCGAAGCCAAATACGGCTCGCGCTTCACGCCGCCGAAACTGCTGGTCGAGATGGCCGCCAAGGGCGAGACCTTCTACGGCCGCTTCCCGCCGAAGAAGCAGCCCACCGCGCAGGCGGCGGAGTAGGCTACCGCTGGCGCCATTCCGGGATGGTGCGTTAGCACCAGACCTCAAAAAGAAAAGGGGCCGGATCATCGATCCGGCCCTTCTCATTTCGTCGCGTGCTGCCGCACTCACGCCGCCTTCAGCAGCCCTTCCTTGGAGAGCGCTTCCTGCACCTTGGGGCGGGCGGCGACGCGGGCCTTGTAGGCGAGCAGGTTGGGCATCGCTGACAGGTCGAACTTCATGCGGTCGGCCCAGCTCAGCATGGTGAAGAGATAGCCGTCGGCAACGGTGAACTGCTTGCCCATCAGGTAGTCGCGCCTGGCAAGCTGGCTGTCGATATATTTGAACTTGCCCATGACCCGATCCTTGAAGAAGGCCTTGGCGTCGTCGGCCAGTACCGGTGAGAACATCGGGCCGAAATTCTTGTGCAGCTCGGTGGTGACGAAATTCAGCCATTCGAGCAGCTTGTAGCGCTCGGCGCTGTCGCGGGCGGGCGCCAGGCCCTTGCCTGCCTTGTCCGCGATCACCTGCACGATGACGGGACCCTCGGTGACGAGCTCACCGCTGTCGAGCTGCAGGGCCGGCACCTGGCCCTTGGGATTGACCTTCAAATAGTCGTCACCGTTTTCCAGCTTCTTGGCGCGCAGGTCCACCTTCACCAGATCGTAGGGAAGGCCGGCTTCGAGCAGCGCGATATGGGGTGAGAGCGAGCAGGCGCCGGGCGAATAATAAAGTTTCATCGGATGTTCCTTCCCTTCGATTATTGGTATTGCCTTGAAGGGAACACTAAATGCATATGCATGAAATGGTCAAGATTGATGCAGCTGCATATAGTAGGCTACAATCGCTTTATGACACGGATGAGCCAGTCATGAAACGCAAGCCATCGACCGAGGCGACCGCCGCCTGGATCCGCCTGATGCGGGTGCAGAGCCGGGTACTGGACGCCGTCGAGCAGGATATGAAGAAGGCCGGCTTCCCGCCGCTTGCCTGGTATGACGCGCTGCTGGAATTGTCGCGTGCGCCTTCGGGCGAGATGCGCCCGGTGGAGCTGGAAAAGCAGATGCTGATTCCGCAATACTCGACCTCGCGGTTGATCGACCGCCTGGTCGACGAGGGGCTTGCCGTGCGCCGCGAATGCAAGATGGACAAGCGCGGCCAGTTCGTCGAAATCACCGAGGCCGGACGTGAGCTGCAGAAGAAGATGTGGGGCGCCTATTCGGCCGCGATCGAAAAGCATGTCGGCTCGAAATTGTCCGATGCCGACGCGTTGAAGCTCTGCGGCCTGCTCGACCGGCTCGGCTGCTCCTGCGGCGACGTCAAGGCGGCGGCCGCCGCCAAAGAGGGCGTGCCCGCCAGATGACATCGCAGCGTTCCCTATCGTCCGCGCCCCGGTCGGGTCGCGGGCGCCCTGCCACCCGCGCGCGTTCGACCGCTGCGCCCTTGCTCCGGAATCTCCATGGCGCGTGACCAGATCGATATGACGCCGCTGACCTCGCGCGACGAGCTGATCGCGTGGATCGCCGAGGGCGTAAAGCCGAAATCGGATTTCCGCATCGGAACCGAGCACGAGAAGACGCCGTTCACGCTCGAAGGCCGCAACCCGGTGCCGTACGAGAGCTCAAAAGGCATCGGCGCGCTGCTCGAAGGCATGCAGCTCCTGCTCGGCTGGGAGCCGATCATGGAGCGCGGCAACATCATCGGGCTCTATGACGTCACCGGCGGCGGTGCGATTTCGCTTGAGCCCGGCGGCCAGTTCGAATTGTCGGGCGCCCCGCTCGAGACGGTGCACCAGACGCAATCCGAGCTGATGGCCCACCTGGCGCAGGTGCGCGAGGTCGCAACCCCCCTGGGCATCGGATTCCTCGGGCTCGGCATGACGCCGTCCTGGTCGCGGGCGCAGATCCCCGTGATGCCCAAGGGCCGCTACAAGATCATGACCAACTACATGCCGAAGGTCGGCAAGTACGGCATCGACATGATGTACCGGACCTGTACGGTGCAGACCAATCTCGACTTCTCCTCCGAGGCCGACATGGTCAAGAAGCTGCGGGTCTCGCTGGCGCTGCAGCCGGTGGCGACTGCGCTGTTCGCCAACTCGCCCTTCACCGAGGGCAAGCCGAACGGCTTCCTCTCCTTCCGCTCGGAAATCTGGCGCGACACCGACAATGCGCGCGCGGGCATGCTGCCCTGGGCGTTCGAGCCCGGCATGGGGTTCGAGCGCTGGGTCGACTATGCGCTCGACGTGCCCATGTATTTCGTCAAGCGCGGCGACGAATATATCGACGTCTCGGGCTCCTCGTTCCGCGCCTTCTTCGAAGGCCGCAACAATTCCTTGCCCGGCGAGCGTCCGACGCTGTCTGACTGGGCCAATCACCTTTCGACGATCTTCCCGGAGGTGCGGCTGAAGCGCTATCTGGAAATGCGCGGGGCCGATGGCGTGCCGTGGGAACGGCTGCCGGCGCTGCCGGCGTTCTGGGTTGGCCTGCTCTACGACGACGTCAGCCTCGATGCCGCCTGGGACATCTGCAAGCACTGGACGGCGCATGAAAGGCAGGCGCTGCGCGACGACGTGCCGCGCTTCGGCTTCAAGGCGCGGATCAAGGACCGCTACCTGTTCGAGATCGCCAAGGAATGCGTCAAGCTCGCGCATGAGGGCCTGCGCCGGCGCGGCCATCTCGACCACCTTGGCCGCGACGAGGGCCGGCACCTCGAGCCGCTGGACCGCACCATCGAATGCGGCCACACGCCGGCCGAGGAAATGCTGGCAAAATTCAACGGTCCCTGGAAGGGGTCGGTGGAACCGGTGTACGGGGAATATGCGTTCTAGATCAGGGCGTTGAGGCGCGTTCATCGACCGTACAGGTTGCGCGCGTTCATATGCGGAACCCGCAGATGTCCTTGCGGGGCGGATGAGACTTCGAAAGCAGTGACGTGATGCGAATGGGCCGCCTGTTCGGGGCGTGGTTGGTTGCGCTCGCCCTTTGGGCGGCCGCCCTTCCAATGCGGCCGGCGTCAGCGCAGGCCAATTTCGACCGTCCCGGCGGCGACTATACGAGTGCGCCGGTGTTGTCGGGAGATCCCGCCGATTGCGCGCTGGTCTGCGAGCGCGATCGCCGCTGCCGCGCCTGGACCTTCGCCTATCCGAGCGACACGGCTGCCGGCGCGCTGTGCTGGCTGAAGAGCAGCGTCCCGGCGCGGGTGCAGGACAATTGCTGCGTCTCCGGCGTCCGCGGCGCCGGCGTCGTCGAGCCGCGCAACAACGCGGTCGAGACGTCCATCGACCGTTTCGGCGGCGATTACAGGAATTTCCAGCTCAACGCCCGCGACGGCGATGACGCCTGCAAGGCCGCCTGCACCGCCGACAACAAGTGCCGTGCCTGGACCTACGCCCGCCCCGGCTATGCCGGCAAGGAAGCGCAGTGTTTCCTGAAGAAGGAAATCAAGCCGCCGCGGCGCAAGGCGGGATTCACGTCGGGCGTGGTGAGGTAGCTTTGCTGAGTGCGTCAGTCCGGGGCGATGCGTAAGCATCGAGCTCTGGAGCGCCCTTGCGCTCCTGAGAATCTCGAGATTCCCCGATGCGCAATTGCGCATCTGTGATCTGGTCCTTCGGACCATCCCGGAATGACGTGCCTGATAACCGAAAGTATGACATGTCCGTTCGCATCACCGACGTCCGCGAGATCACGAAGCCGATCTCTTCGCCGATCCGCAATGCCTATATCGACTTCACCAAGATGACCACCAGCCTCGTCGCCGTCGTCACCGACGTGGTGCGCGACGGCAGGCGCGTGGTCGGCTACGGCTTCAATTCCAACGGGCGTTACGGGCAGGGCGGGCTGATCCGCGAACGCTTTGCGCCGCGACTGCTCGAGGCCGATTCGAAGTCGCTGCTCGACGCTTCCGGCGACAATCTCGATCCGGATAAAGTGTGGGCCGCGATGATGGCGAACGAAAAGCCGGGCGGTCATGGCGAGCGCTCGGTCGCGGTCGGCACCATCGACATGGCGGTGTGGGATGCGGTGGCGAAGATCGCGGGCAAGCCGCTGTTTCGCCTGCTGGCCGAACGGCACAAGCGCGAAGCCAACGCGCGCGTGTTCGTCTATGCCGCCGGCGGCTATTACTATCCCGGCAAGGACCTCTCGATGCTGCGCGGGGAGATGCGCGGCTATCTCGACCGCGGCTACAACGTCGTGAAGATGAAGATCGGCGGCGCGCCGATCGCGCAGGATCGCGAGCGTATCGAGGCGGTGCTCAAGGAGATCGGCAAGGACGCGCAGCTTGCGGTCGATGCCAACGGCCGCTTCGATCTGGAGACCGCGATCGCCTATGCCAAGATGCTGCGGGAATATCCGCTGTTCTGGTATGAGGAGGCCGGCGATCCCCTTGACTATGCGCTGCAGGCCGCTTTGGCCGAATTCTATCCGGCGCCGATGGCGACCGGCGAGAACCTGTTCAGCCACCAGGACGCGCAGAACCTGATCCGCTATGGCGGCATGCGGCCGGACCGCGACTGGCTGCAATTTGACTGCGCGCTATCCTACGGCCTTTGCGAATATCAGCGCACGCTGGCGGTGCTGCACGCCCACGGCTGGTCGCCGAGCCGCTGCATCCCGCATGGCGGCCACCAGATGTCGCTGAACATCGCGGCGGGCCTCGGCCTCGGCGGCAACGAGAGTTATCCGGACCTGTTCCAGCCCTATGGCGGCTTCCCCGATGGCGTGCGCGTCGAAAACGGTCACATCACGATGCCGGACTTGCCGGGCATCGGCTTTGAGGGCAAGTCCGATCTCTACAAGGAGATGAAGGCGCTGGCGGCGTAGTTCGTCATTCCGGGGCGATGCCAACGGGTCCGGCCGCAGGCCGGCCCGATGGCAGGCTCCGCATCGAACTATGGAGCGCGCTTGCGCTCCAGAGAATCTCGAGGCTCCCCGATGCGCGATTGCGCATCTGAGGTTCGGTCCTTCGACCGCCCCGGAACGACAATCGCTACGACAGCCGCATATCCAATAGTCGCCGCTCGCCCTTCAGCAGCTTCTTCACCGCACTGGAGGCGATTACTTCGCCGTCGTTGGCGTAGGCCTCATGGTTCTTCTCGATGTCGTCGAGGCGGTAGAGATAGTTGACCATGATGCCTGCGGATTCGCGCAAGCCTTTTGGCGAGAGGTCGCCGAGCCAGTTGATGCGCTCCAGCCGCGCGCCGTTGCCGAGATGGAAGCGCGCGACGGAATCGATCAGCCGTCCCTTCGGCGTGCGGGCCTTGAGGAAATAATATGCTGCCAGCGGCTCGAGTACGGCGCGGAGCTGCGCGGTCAGTTCCGCATCCTCGAACCAGTCGGGCTTTTCGAGATTTTCCAGGAGCTTTCGCTCGTCGTCGGAGAGTGGGACGTCCTTGTTCACCCACTGCATGAAGCCCGGGACCGGTGACAGCGTGACAAACGTGTCGAGCTTGGGCAGTTCGCGGCGCAATTCCTCTACCACCTGCTTGATCAGGAAGCTGCCGAAGGAGATGCCGCCGAGCCCGCGCTGGGTGTTGGAGATCGAATAGAACGTGGCGGTACGGGCACGCTCGATCGCGACCGGCTGGCGCTCTGCGGCAAGCAGCGGCGCAATCGCGCCGGGAATGGCTTCGGTCAGCGCCACCTCGACGAAGATCAGCGGCGCGTCCGGCATGGCCGGATGGAAGAAGGCGTAGCAGCGGCGGTCGACGGGGTCGATGCGGCGGCGCAGGTCGTTCCAGTCGTGGATTTCGTGCACCGCTTCGTAGCGGATGATCTGTTCCAGAATGTTTGCTGGCGTTCCCCAGTCAATCCTGCGCAGCACGAGAAAGCCCCTGTTGAACCAAGAAGAGAGCAGATGCGCGACGTCGCGGTCGAGGCTGGCGAGCTCGCCGCGGCCGTTCAACAGACCGAGCAGGTCGGCGCGCATTTGCACCAGCTCGCCAGTGCCGCCCGGTGCCCGGTTGAGCCGCCGAAAAAGCTCCTGCCGCCGCGGCTCCGAGGCAAAGTGCAAATCGCTGGCGTCCGCATCCGACGGCTCATCGCGCCAGGATTCGATCGCCTGCTTCAACCGTTCATGATCCGGGCCGAAATGGCGCGCCAGCTCCTGGAAGAAGGCGAGCCGGCCGTTGGCGTCGAGGTCGTGATAGCCGTTGAGCACTTCGCGGGCCATCGCCGTGCCGGATGCTTCGCCGCGGCCTGACAGCAGCGCCTCGCAGAGTTCGAGCAGTTCGGTGGCGTCGTCCTTGCCATCGGTGGGCTCGCGCCGCCGCAACAGCGTGCGGCTGCGTTCGGAAATCGTCGAGAGCAGATCGGAGAAAAAGGCGTTAGCCATGAGAATCCAGCGAATCCGAATCGTATACAGGATTTAGGGGGTAGCGGATTGGAATCAAGCGCACTTCCGGTACGGAAATATGTCATGCCCCGCGAAGGTATTGGCTTGACGCCGAGCTACTCCTTTCCCGCAAATTCCGTCGGCGTCTTCCCCGTGACCCGCCGGAAGGCATGGGAAAATGCCGGCACGCTGGCATAGCCGAGATCAGAGGCGAGCTGCTTCACCGACAGGCTGGCATCGACCGACAGCCGCTGGATCGCCGCCGCAATGCGGGCGCGCTGACACCAGCTCTTGAAGGAAAGCTGCGTCTCGGCCGCGAACCGCCGCGACAAGGTCCGTGCCGAGGTGCCGACCGCGCGCGCCAGCGTCTCGATCTCGTGGTCGGCGGTGGGATCGCCCAGCACGATATCGGCGGCGCGGCGGCAGCGTGGCTCCTGCGGCACCGGGATGAAGGTCGCGGAATCCTCGGCGCGCTCCAGCTCCAGCATCGCAAGCCGGACCAGCAGGTCGGTGCGCTCGGGATCATTGCGGTCGTCGAACAGCGCAACGATGGTCTGGTGCAACAGCGGCGACACCCGCACCACGAATTCCTTGGCGAGCTTCTTGCCGTGGCCCTCGCGCTTGAGCCAGGCGAGATCGAAATAGAGCGTGCGCATCTCGATATCGGCGAGCACGTCGATGGCATGCCCGAGCCGGGCAGGGACCCACACCGCACGGTTCGGCGGCACCAGCCAGCGGCCCTTGGGGGTCGTCACCTGCATGGTGCCGGTGGCGGCATAGACCAGCTGCGACTCTTGGTGCATGTGGGGATCGAGCCTTGTGCCCTTGCTGGCATGACGTGCCACCATGTGCACGCCGTCGCCGGTTGAGCGATGGCGTCCCTCGATGGCCCCGATTGGCTTTTCTACGATATTCATTGGCTGCATCCCGTCAGCGCAAGAACATATAACCTATTTCGCGAAATGCCGGAATCGCCCAAGGACTGTTCATGAACAACCCAAGCCGGGTCATCAATTTCGTCAATGCCGCCCATTTCATCGACCATTATTCGATGCTGATCTTCGCCGCCGCGGTGATCATCATGGGGCCGGCGCTCGGCATGGCCTATTCGGAACTGTTGCCCTACGCGACGCCCGGATTCGTGGCGTTCGGCGCGGGCTCGCTGGTCACGGGCTGGCTCGGCGACCGCTGGAGCCGGCGGCACATGATGGTGATCTTTTTCGTCGGCATCGGGCTGTCGATGATCTCGGTGAGCCTGGTGCAGACGCCGCTGCAGCTCGGCGCTGCGCTGCTCGCGATCGGCATCTTCGCCTCGATCTATCACCCCGTCGGCACCGCGATGATCGTTTCCTATGCCGACCGGCTCGGCCGCGAGATGGGGATCAACGGCGTGTGGGGCAATCTCGGCGTCGCCTCCTCGGCGCTCGTCACCGGCGTGATCGGACAATATCTCGGCTGGCGCCTTGCCTTCTTTATTCCCGGTGCGCTCACCGTGCTGTTCGGCATCGCCTTTGCGCTGATGGTGGCGCACGAGGATCGCAAGGGGACAAAGCAGGCAGCGGCGCAGGCGCGCGTCGCCAAGGAAGACGTGTGGCGGGTGATCCTGTCGCTCCTGATCGTGGTGGTTGCGATCTCCACCACCTTCAACGCGGTGACGGTGGCGCTGCCGAAGCTGTTTGCCGAGCGGCTTGCCGATCTGACCAGGAGCCCGGCGCTGCTGGGCGTGATCGCCGCCGGCGTCTACGTATTCGGTGCCATGACGCAATATACCATCGGCAAGCTGCTCGACCGTCATTCGCTGAAGACGGTGGCGCTGCCGCTGTCCTTCATGCTGGCGCCGTTTCTGTATCTGGCGGCGACGCTGTCCAACCTGCCGCTGATCCTGGTTTCGATCGGCATCGTGATGGGCGCATTCGGCCAGGTCACGGTGAACGATGCCCTCGTCGGCAAATACACGCCCGAAGAATGGCGCTCCCGCGCTTATGCCGTGCGCTATTTCGTCGGCTTCACGGCGGCGGGCGCCTCCGTCGGCCTCGTCGCATGGCTCTATGAACGCGGCGGCTTCGTCACGATGCTGCATGCATTTGCCGGGCTGTGCCTGTTCGTGATCGCGGCCGCCATTATCCTGCCGCGGGAGCTCGCGCCAAAGCCGGCCGGCTGAGCCGGGAATTGGCGCGCCGCACCGGTGTTCTGAAATATGCCGATACGGCCGGGTTCCACGCGCCCGTGTGACCTCGCTCACCTTGTTCCGCTTCGGAAGTGTGGTACCTTCACTGCGCTGGTTTCGGGGGGCTGAGGCGCCGATTGCGTCTCGACATTGTTTTTTGTGGTTTTTGGAGCCCACCCCGACCATGGGCGAAATTCGCGATTTCAAATCCGGCAGGCCGGGCAGGCCGTCTGACGATTCAGCGCCGCGGCGCCTGGCCGCCATCGTTGCGGGCGATATCGCCGGCTATAGCCGGCTCATGCAGCTCGACGAAGAGGGCACGCATCTCCGTGTCAAGCGGATCGAGCGCGAACTCGTTGAACCGACCATTGCCGAGCATCACGGCAGGCTGGTCAAGACCACCGGCGACGGTTTTATCGCGATCTTCGATAGTCCCGTCGAAGCCGTGAGATGCAGCATCGTGATCCAGCAGAATTTGGTCGGCCGCAACGCTGCGGTTGCCCAGCATTACTGGATCGAGTACCGGATCGGCGTCAATCTCGGCGATGTCATCATTGAAAGCGACGACATCTATGGCGACGGCGTCAACGTTGCCTCACGCCTTGAAGGGATCGCCGAGCCCGGCCAGGTTTTCATCTCCGGCGGCATCTATGAGCAGATCAAGAACAAGCTCGTCTGCGGATATGAGTCGCTTGGCGACCGCAAGGTCAAGAACATCACCGATCCCGTCCGGGTCTATCGCGTGCTGCCGGACGCCGCCTCGTTCAACCGGGTGCGCAGGCGGCGCGAAAACTTCCTGATCTTCCTGCTCGGAATCTCGGTCCTGATCATCGCCGGCGGCGCGCTTTGGTACATGCTGCAGCAGCAGCGGGGCCAGATGCGTAACCAGGCGGCCGCGCCGACTTCATCGCCGGCGCCGGTAGCACCCAGGCCGGCCGAGCCGCCGCCTGCCGTGAAGCAGGCGGCGCCCGCCCCGTCTCCCGCGCCCGCCGTGCAACAACCTCCGCCGCAGCCTCAACCCGCGCCCCAGGCTCAACCTGCGCCCGCGGCAAAGTCGGCCGCCGTTCCAACCGCGCCGCAGCCGGCAGCTTCGGTACAGGAGCCGGAAATGGTCGGCCTGCAGGGCGGCAGCTTTTCGATGGGTAGCAATGACGATGCTTCGGAGCGGCCGATCCACAGGGTCACGGTCAAGCCGTTCGCCATCGGCAAATATCCGGTCACCGTGCGCGAATGGAATGCGTGCGCGGATGCCAAGGCGTGCGGCTTCAGGGCGAACGGAAAGGACGACGCGCCGGTCACCAATGTGAGCTGGAGCGACGCCAGGCAATATGTGGTTTGGCTCGCGGACGCTACCAAAAAGCCCTACCGGCTTCCCACCGAAGCCGAATGGGAATTCGCCGCGCGCGGCGGCACGCAGACCAGGTACTGGTGGGGCGAGCAGATGCAATCAGGCATGGCCGCCTGCAAGGATTGCGGCGACGTCGGCGCCGAACAGCCGTCAAAGGTCGGCAGCTTCAAGCCCAACCCGTTTGGCCTCTACGACATGGGCGGCGGGGTCGATCAGTGGGTCGAGGATTGCTGGCACAAGACCTATCAAGGCGCCCCGGCCGACGGCTCGGCCTGGCTTGCTGGTGACTGCACGTCGCATGTGCTGCGCTCCGGCTCCTGGAAGAACGATGCGCGCTATGTGCGGCCGGCCAATCGGGACAACTACGACACCAATGTCCGCTATCCGACCCATGGCTTCCGGGTCGCGCTTTCACCCTGACGTCCGGAGGACCTTATGAGGAGGATTGCCCGCGCGACCCTGTTCCTGCTGCTGCTGTGCGTCGGCCCGGCCAATGCGCAGAACAAGCCAGCGCACAAGGATGCGGTGCTCTATTTCGTGTGGCCGCAGAACGGCGCGGTCATCAAGGGAGGGTTCTGGTGCCGGTTCGGCCTGCGCAATATGGGCGTGACCCATGCCGGCGACAATTATCCGAACGCCGGCCATCATCACCTGCTGATCGATGTCAACGAGCCGCTCAATCCCAAGGAGCCGATACCTCAGGACAAGTCCCACATGCACTTTGGCGCGGGCCAGACCGAGGCGCGTATCGAGCTGCCGCCCGGCAAGCATACCCTGCAGCTGGTGCTGGGCGATGCCGACCACTTTCCCTTCAATCCGCCGGTCGTGTCGGATAAGATCACGATTACGATCAGGTAAGCTACCTGCCGGACTTCGGCAGCATCACGCGGGATGATGCTCGCATATCGGGGTCGAGGCAATTCGATTCCGGCTACCGTCCGGTAGCCGCGCTTCGCGGCAACACCACGCGGAATTCGGTGAATTCGCCGGGCGTTGTGTCGACCTCGATCACGCCGGCATGCTGCTTGACCACGATGTCGTGGCTGAGCGACAGGCCAAGACCGGTGCCCTCGCCGGGCGGCTTGGTGGTGAAGAACGGGTTGAACATCTTCGCCTTCACGTCGGGCGGAATGCCGTTGCCATTGTCGCGGATGCAAATTTCGACGCGGTCGCCGAGGTTTCTGGTCGCCGCCACGAGCGCAGGCTCATAGCTGTTCACGTCGTTTTCCGCCTTGCGCTTCATCGCGGCATAAAACGCGTTGGAGATCAGGTTCAGCAGCACACGGGTGATCTCCTGCGGCAGGATCTCGGCCTCGCCCGCGGCGGGATCGAGATTCTGTTCGAGCCTGATCTGGAAATCCCGCTTCTCGGCCCGCGCGCCATGATAGGCGAGGTTGAGGCTCTCGCTCACCAGCGCGTTGATGTCGACCGCGCGGCGGTCGCCCGAACCCTCGCGCGAGTGCAGCAGCATGTTCTTGACGATGGAGTCGGCGCGCTTGCCGTGCTGCACCACCTTCTCGAGATTGCCCTTCAGCATCTGCGACAATGCATCGGCATCTTCGCGCGTGCTCGCGTCGAGCGGAGCGGGGGCAAGCACCTCGCCGAGTTCGTCGATCAACTCGACGGAGAGGGCGGAGAAATTGTTGATGAAATTGAGCGGATTCTTGATCTCGTGCGCGATGCCTGCGGTGAGCTGGCCGAGGGAGGCGAGCTTCTCGGTCTGGATCAGCCGGTCCTGCGCGGCGCGCAGCTCTTCCAGCGAGCGGGACAGTTCCTGCGTGCGTTGCTGCACCTCCTCAAACAGCCGCACATTCTCGATCGCGATCGCCGCCTGGTCGGCGAAGGTCGTCACTAGCTCGATCTGCTTGTCGGTGAAGGGACGCGGCTCCGCGCGTGTGAGAACGATGACGCCGACGGCTACGCCTTCGCGCATCATCGGCACGCCGAGCAGGGAGCGAAAATCGCCGAGCCGCTGGGCCTCGGAAAAGGTGTATTCGGCATCGAGTGCCACGTCGGGAATATGGATCACGACACCCTCGAGCAGCGCACGCCCGGTCGCCGACCCGCGGTCCGGCTTGACCGGAACGGTCCGGACGTAGTCCATGAATTCGTCGGAAAAGCCAAAGCTCTCGGCGCGGTAGAATTCGCTGCCCTTCTGGCGGGTGATGGTGGCCTTGTCGGCGTCGGACAGGCGGGCCGCCGACTCGACCAGCGTGCGCAGCACGGTCTGCAAGTCGAACGTGGATCGGCTGATCGTCTTCAGAACGTCGGCCGTCGCGGTCTGCTGCTGCAGGGATTCGTCGAGATCGCGGGTACGCGCCTGGACTTCCTCGAACAGTCTCACATTCTCGATGGCGATCACCGCCTGGTCGGCGAAGGTCGTGACCAGTTCGATCTGCTTGGCGCTGTAGGGCTCGGGCCTGGTCTTGGCCACGAAGATCACGCCGACGACCTTGCCGTCGCGGAGCAGCGGAGCACCAAGTGCCGCGCGATAGCCGCCGATCTTTTGCGCCTCGCTCCAGGTGTATTCCGGATCGGCCAGCACGTCCGCAACGTGGACGACACGCCCCTCGCTCGCGCTTCGTCCGACAATGCTGCCCCTGTCGATAGGCACTTCCCGGCGCAGGAAGAGTTCCCTGATGCGTTCGTGCGTGGCCGTGCCATGACCAAAGCTTGATTTGAACCGCAGGAAATCGCCGTCGCGCTGGAACACCCAGGCGTGGTCAGCCTCGCAGAGGTGCGTGGCGGATTCGACGAGGGTATCGAGCACGGTTTGCAGGTCGAAGGTCGAGCGGCTGATCACCTTGAGCACGTCGGCGGTGGCCGTCTGCCGCTGCAGGGATTCGCGCAGGTCTTCGGTACGAGCATTGACCTCGTCGAACAGCCGTACATTCTCGATCGCGATCACTGCCTGGTCGGCAAACGTCGTGATCAGTTCGATCTGCTTCTCGGTGAACGGCCTGGGATCCGGGCGGACGGCCGCAATCACGCCGATCGGCATGCCCTCCCGCATCAGCGGAATGCCCAGCATCGTGCGGAAGTTTCCGCGCCGGATCGATTCTCCCCACCTGTAGTCCGCGTCGGCAAGTACATCCGGAATATGAACCGTGCGGCCTTCGAGCGCCGTCTTTCCGACCAGCGTATGCCGGCCAGGCTCGATGACCTGCTGCTCCATCCACTCCCGGTATTCCGGAGTGAAGCCATGGCTCGAGGCAAGCCGGTACTTGTCGCCTTCGCGCCGGAAGATGAAGCAGTTGGCGGCGTCCGCCAGCTGCGCGGCCGACTGGACGAGCGTGTCGAGGACGATTTGCAGATCGAACGCGGCGCGGCTGATCACCTTCAGCACGTCGGCGGTGGCGGTCTGCTGCTGCAGGGATTCCCGTAGGTCTTCGGTGCGCGCCTTGACCTGGTCGAACAGACGTACATTCTCGATTGCGATGACCGCCTGGTCGGCAAAGGTCGAGACCAACGCCATCTGCTTGTCGTCGAACGGCTGGACCGTCTTGCGTCCGAGCAGGAACACGCCGATCGGTGATCCACCGCGCAGCAACGGTGTAGCGAGCAATGCCCGGAAGCCTGCGCGCTTCTGCTGCTCATGATAGGTGTAGTCCGGATCGGCTAGCACATCGGCAATTTGTACCGGTCCGCCGGCCAGAAGCGCGCGGCCTACAACGCCTCCACGACTGGGCTGCATCCGGAACGATTTGCTGTACTCGATCCAATCGTCCGGAAAGTTGTGGTTCGTGACGTTGTAGTAGAAGCCTGCTTCATCTTGCCGCGCGACGGTCGCCATATCGGCGTTGCACAGCCGCGCCGCCGATTCCGTCAGCGTGTCGAGTACTGTCTGCAGGTCGAATGTCGACCGGCTGATCACCTTCAGCACGTCGGCGGTGGCGGTCTGCTGCTGCAGCGATTCGCGCAGGTCTTCGGTCCGCGACGTGACTTCCTCGAACAGCCGTACGTTCTCGAAGGCGATGACGGCTTGGTCGGCGAAAGTCGACACCAGTTCGATCTGCTTGCCGGTGAACGGCTCGACCTTGGACTTCAGGATCACGATGACGCCGAGCAGTTCCTCGCCCAGTACCATCGGAACGGCCAGCACGGAGCGAAAGCTTTGAAATCCATGGAGTGCCTGCAGGCGATATTCCGGATCGGCCAGCACGTCGTGGACATGGCAAAATTTGCGATCGAGCGCGGCGCGTCCGGCGATCGATCCCCGATCGAGCCTGAGCGGATTTTCCTGCAGCCAGTCGCGAAAGCCGGGAAATGCCCCGGACGCCGCGACAAAGCGCAGAAATTCTCCTTCGCGCCGAAAGACATGGCCACGCATCGCACCGCATAGGCGGATAGCGCTTTCCAGCAATGTTTCGAGCACCGCTTCGAGATTCGGCTTCGAGCCAAGCGTTGAGCGGCTGATGACCTTGAGCACGTCGGCGGTTGCGGTCTGCTGTTGCAGCGATTCAGACAGGTCGTCGGTTTTGGCCTTGACTTCGTCGAACAGCCGCGCGTTCTCGATTGCGATCACCGCCTGGTTGGCGAATGTGGTGACGAGTTCGATCTGCCTTTCGGTGAACGGTTTCACCTCGGCGTGAAACAGCGCGATGACGCCGATTGGAGCACCGCCGTGCTGTAGCGGTACGCCGAGCATGGACCGGTACCTTCCGACGCGCTGGTATTCGAAAGCCTTGTATTCGGGGTCTGCCAGGCAGTCCGGCAGATGTACCGCTTTTTTCTCGAGCGCCGTGCGGCCGATCAGCGTGGTCCGCCCGGCGACAAGCGGATGCGATGCAGCATATTGGACGAACGCTGTGGTCGCGTTGTTGGCGGCCGCCAAATGATATTCGCCATCTCTCAGCTGGTAGATCAGCGCATATTCTGCATCGCACAGCCGGCTCGCCGTGCGCACGATCATGTCGAGGACAGGCTGAAGCTCCGATGTCGAATTGTTGATGGCGGCCAGAATCTCGCCGGTGGCCTTTTGCCGTTCCAGCGCTTCGCTGAGCTCGCGCTTCAGCCTTGAATTTTCTTGACCGGCGCCGGCCTTTGCCGACCTGCTGCGGTGCGTAGCGGCAGCCTTGCTTTTCTTGGTAGCCTTGCGCGCCGTTTTCTGGCGCTTCGCCATCCCTGTGCTTCTGACCAGGTGAAAAATTCGAAAAGTATTGAGGGCCAAACCTATCCAATCCGATTGCGGACGTACAGCCGGCAGCACTGCCTTTGCTGCCGATTGGACAACTATTCCCGGCAGATTCGGCCCGCAGGACAGATTTTCCGGTTTTCTGCCGTCGCCCGATCGACCACAATGGCCTTGCAAAAGGCTCGCTCCAACAAGAGCCGCGGGGAGGTATCCCATGTCCAGCCGATCCATGCCGCGCTTCGCCGGCCTCATTCTTGGAATCTTCATCATGACCAGCAATTCCGCTGGCGCCGATGCGCTGAAAGATGAAATCGCGCCGACCGGCAAGCTTCGCGTGGCAATCGCCATCAGCCCGGCGGGCGGCGCATTCTGGTCGCGAAAAACCGAAAACGGCTATGCCGGTGTTCCCGTCGATCTCGGCAAGGAGATGGCGGCGCAGCTCGGCGTGCCCGTCGAATATGTCGTGCACAGCAATTCCGGCCAGATCGTCGACGCCGTCGGCAAGGGCACCTGGGATGTCACCTTCCTGCCGAAGGACCCCGAGCGCGAGGGGCGGATGTCGTTCGGCCAGATCTACGAGGTGGCCGACGCCACCTACATCGTGAAGGCGGGCTCGAGCGCCAAGGATTTCGCAACG